>JAJZUC010000002.1 GCA_021847245.1 Deltaproteobacteria bacterium
ACCGCCGGGCCTGGGAGGAGAATCCCCCGGCGGAGACTCCGGTCCTTTCGCCCGGCGCCGCCTTTGTCACGACCCAGATGCTGAAGGACGTCCTGGTGTACGGCACCGCCAAGACCCTGAAGAAATTCGGCCAGAAATACTTTGCGGCCGGGAAGACCGGCACCACCGACGACTATCGGGACGCCTGGTTCATCGGCTATACTCCCCGGATGATAACCGGCATCTGGGTGGGATACGACCGGCCCCGTCCCGGGGGGAAAGGCTTCACCGGCGGGGCTGTCGCCGCCCCCATCTGGGAACGGTTCATGGGCAAGGCGCTGGCCGGCCAGCCGGCCGCCGATTTCCAGAAGCCGGATACGGTCGTCTCACTCGCCATCGACCCCGCGACGGGATGTCCGGCGACGGCCGACTCTCCCGGAAAACGGGATGAATTCTATGTCGTGGGGACTCAGCCGGCTGACTGTGCCAAGCCACCAGCTCCGGAGTTGCCGCCGCCCGGTGGAGGGGGAGAAGGGGCTGGTGCGGAGACGGACGGTACAAAGCAAAGGGAAGAGTTGCGAGGATTTTAACTGGAGAATGCGGCTACAATCAAATTCATCCCGGGCATTTTCCGGCAAGCAGGAAGCCCAGGCATTCGTGAAGAAAAACGGCGGCGTTGTTGCCACCTTCGAGCAGGCCCTGAAACTGGCGGGGATGGAAAGTATCCCTGACGATCATTGATAAGGGGGGAAGAGGGAAGGCGTCCGTCGGCGTCAGCGGTACTTCTTTATCAGCTCGAACGCCCGCTTGACCCGGGTGACGATCCTGATCGGCTGGACCGGCTTGGCGATGAAGTCGATGAACCCGGCCTCCAGGGCGCGTTGCTCGTCTTCTCCGGTTGCCTTGGAGGTGAGGAGGATGATGGGGATCTCGGCGGTGGCGGGATTCGCCCGCATGGCGCGCAGAAGACCGAAGCCGTCCATGCGGGGCATGATCGAGTCGCAGATGAGCAGATCGGGCTTCTCCGTCACCGCGCACTTGAGGCCGTCTACCCCGTCGTTGGCCACCAGGACGTCGTATCCCTCCTTCAGAAGCGCCACCTGGATGATGGTGGCAATGGGCGCCGAATCCTCGACTACCAGAACCTTCAGCCGTTCCGTATCCTTGATCTTGCCGTGGAGGTAGTGCTTCTCGATGGCGACCTGCAACTCCTGCCGGGTGGCGAGCACCGGAATCACCTGCAGGCGGTTCTTCTTGGCGAGGAAATCGATCGTCTCCTGATCGAAGGGGTCGTTGATGGCGAGCGCCAGCATGTTCTCCTTGGTCTTGATCGGGAAGACCAGCCTCTGGACCGCCATGTCCTGCGGCACCAGGGCCAGCAGGTCGGCGGGGAAGGAGTACTCGGCGAACCCCTTGACCGTCCGGAAACTGAACTGCTTCGAGAGGGCGTCGATGAGTTCTTCCCCCGTGATGACTCCCATCTCCTCCAGGACCTGGCCCAGCCTCTTGCCGCTCCCCCGCTGCCGCTCCAAAGCCCGCTCGAGCGTCTTCGTGGTGATGATTCCCGCCTCTACCAGCAGGTCTCCGAGTTGTTTCTTGTCGGCCATGTGAAGGATACTCCATAACTTCCGGGGGAAGGTCTCTCTCCTTCTTTACCACAGAGTCACCCACTTTTTCTACTATTGAGTAGCTGGAGGATTCATTAGATTTATCGGCCGCAAGGGGCAAAACTTTAGGGGAACGTGCGGAAATGCTTCGACAATTTCTCCCGATAACGAAAAAGGCCCCGGAAAGGGGCCTCGATGAAAGGAGGGAGAAGGGGGGTTCAGTGGATGTGCTCCTCCGGATACGACCCGATGTGATGGATCGAAAGGTCGGCGCCGGCGAACTCCTCCTCTTCAGATAGCCGGATCCCCACGGTCTTGCTGAGAATGCCGTAGACCAGGAAACCGTTTGCCAGCGCAAAGATGATGGCAGCGACGGTGCCGAGGGTCTGGGAGACGAGCGACACGCCTCCCATGCCGCCGAAGGCGGGCTGACCGAAGATGCCGGCGGCGATCCCCCCCCAGGAGCCAATGACGCCGTGAAGCGGCCAGACGCCGAGCACGTCGTCGATCCTGAGCCGCTCCTGCTCCCAGTGGAAGCCGTAGACGAAGATCAGCGAGGCAATGATGCCGGTGGCGAAGGCGCCGAGTGGGTGCATCAGGTCGCTCCCCGCGCAGATGGCGATGAGGCCGGCCAGCGCCCCGTTGTGGACGAAGCCGGGGTCGTTCTTGCCGGCTACGAGGGCAGAGAGAACGCCGCCGACCATGGCGAGGAGCGAGTTGACCGCCACGAGCCCCGAGATGCTCTGGAGATGGCCGGCGCTCATGACGTTGAAGCCGAACCAGCCGACTGCCAGGATCCAGGAGCCGAGGGCCAGGAACGGGATGTTGCTGATCGGGAGCGGATGGGACTTGCCCCGGATATACCTGCCGGCGCGGGGTCCGAGGAAGAGAACCGCCGGCAGGGCGATCCAGCCGCCGATGGAGTGGACCACCACGGAGCCGGCGTAGTCGTGGAACTCGGTTCCCCCGACGCTCTTGAAGAAACCCTGGAGAAGCGAGGCGTTCTTTCCCCAGACCAGGGATTCGAAGACCGGGTAGGTGATGGCGGCGAAGATCGCCCCGGCCAGGACCTGGGGCCAGAACTTGGCCCGCTCGGCGATGCCGCCGGAGATGATGGCCGGGATGCAGGCGGCGAAGCAGAGGAGAAAGAAGTAGTGGACGAGATCGTACCCCTGGGTGGCGCCGAGGAGCTCCTTGGCCGGAACGAGGAAGGAGATGCCGTAGGCAAGGGGGAAGCCCACCAGGAAGTAGGCCACCGTCGACACCGACCAGTCGGTCAGGATCTTCACGAAGGCGTTCACCTGGCTCTTCTTGCGGACCGTTCCCACTTCAAGGAACGCGAAGCCGGCGTGCATGGCGAAGACCATGACCGCGCCGAGCATGAGGAACAGGACGTCGGTGCTGTTCCTGAGACCTGTCGCCATTGACAGAGTGTCCATCGATATTACCTCCATTGGTAATCTGCCCTCTTTAACCCGCCATTGGGGAGAGCTGTCCCGCGACCTTAGCAACCTTTCTGCCAACGGCCTAACCTGATGAAATTACATGATCACCCTGCCGCGCCTTTTCCGCGTCTGCCTCTTTGTTGGGCAGCGGTGCCTCGTAAATGGGCACTGGCGGGGAAATTAGAGGTTGACGGCTTGGGGGCTACATTGTAAATTCGCGTGGTTAAAAGAAAAAGCGGCGTTTCTGCCGCGACGGGATCCTCGTGCCTGCCAAGACCGCCCTCATCTACTCACATGATTTCGAGCGCTTCAGCTACGGCGACGATCATCCGTTCAAGATCCAGCGCTTTCTTCTTGCCTTCGAGCTCATGCGGCAGTATGGGCTCACCGATCTTCCCCATGCCGATCTGATCGACTGCCCTCCCGCGGCGGAGGAGGAGCTCCTCACCTTCCA
The DNA here is from genome assembly GCA_021847245.1 of Deltaproteobacteria bacterium. GTDB lineage: Bacteria > Desulfobacterota > Desulfuromonadia > Geobacterales > Geobacteraceae > Geobacter. The sequence goes on from JAJZUC010000002.1 coordinate 3,486, forward strand.
CTCCTCCGACTACCTGGTCCGCCTGAGGGAATTCAGCGGCTCGGACGAACCCCGGGCCGATTTCCGCTACGGGCTCGGTGATCTGGATAATCCCGTCTTCCGCGGACTCTACGACTGGGCGCGTCTCGGCACCGGCGGTACCATCGAGGCGGCCCGCCTCGTCACGGAGGAGGGGTACGACATCGCCTTCAACCTGGCAGGGGGGTGGCACCATGCCCAGCGGGCCAAGGCCTCGGGGTTCTCGTACCTGAACGATGCGGTGGTCGCCATCAACCGGCTCCTGGCCAAGGGGTTGAGGGTCGCCTACCTGGATATCGACGCCCACCATGGTGACGGAGTCCAGGAGGCTTTCTACGATACCGACCGGGTGCTGACCGTGTCGATCCATGAAAGCGGCATCTATTTCTTTCCCGGAACCGGATTCGAGAATGAGATTGGCAGCGGCCGGGGGGAGGGATATTCGGTGAACGTCCCGCTGGTGGCCCACGCGGACGACGCCCTGTTCATGAAGGCCTTCGACGAGGTGGCCTATCCGCTGATTGCAGCCTTCAACCCCGACGTGCTGGTCACCCAGCTCGGCGCCGACACGTTCCGGACCGATCCCCTCACGCGCCTTGAGATCACCACCCACAGCTACAGCTACATCCTCCGCAAGCTGAAGGCCCTGAAGATTCCCTGGGTGGCGGTGGGGGGCGGGGGGTACAATCTGGTGAATGTTGCCCGGGCCTGGACCATCGCCTGGGGGGTGATGAACGGCGTCGAGCTCTCGCCGCGGCTTCCCGCCAGCTTCGTAGAGATCATCGCCGGGATGGGGCACGGGAACCGGATGCTCCTCGACGCCATGCACTGGGCCGAGGAGGACGACCGGAACCGGGCTCTCGATGCCGTGGAGAAGAGCATCGCCGCCATCAGGGAGACCGTTTTCCCGATCATTATCGGACGCTACGATGCGGCTTGCGGGGAATGAGGCGCTGGTGACGAGCGGCGGAAGGCCGCTCCACTCCCTCCGGGAGATCAACGCCTTAGCCGCCGAGGAGAAGGAGCGGATCTACGGCAGGTTGCTCCCCCCCCGCCTCCTGGCGTATCTCGACATCGTCCCGGACTCCCTGCGTGGCCGGGACGGCCTGAAGCGGGTCGGGGTCATCGCCCCTGAGGGGATCGGTCTCGTCCGGCTGGAGGTGACGGCCCATCCCGCCCTTCAGGACGCGGTTTTTTTTCTCGAACTGGCCGACACCCAGTTCCGGCAGATGGAGCTCTCGTTCTGCATCATCGCCGATCCGCGAGCGCCCCGCTTCGATGTCGACCGCGACAGCGAGGGGCGGGACAACCTGTTCGCCTCCCTCGGCCGAAACCGCCGGGAAGAGGAGCGCGCCATGAAGGCGGGTCTTTTCCCCAATCAGACCCGGCGGGGGCTCCAGCTGTTCGGTGAGTTCTTCGTGCTCTTCGAGCGTTTCGTCGATGCGCTCGGGATGGAGATGATCGTGGCCGAACCGCTGACCTACGACAACGCCATCCGCTACGAGAAGTACGGTTTCGACTACCTCACCGGCAAGCGGCTGATGCTCGAGATCGACCGGGGGTTTCAGCCCGGCGGCGTTCTTTTCCGGCGCCTCGACGGCTCCTCCCCCTTCCGGATGCCGGGGATGGAGCGAACGGTGCGCGGGCGGAGCTGGGCGATTCACGACGGGATCATGGACGAGCCGTGGGACGGGGTGAGGATTTACAAGATGGTGGGAGTGCATGCCGGGGTCGATACCTTCCCCGGCAGGGAGCCGGAAATGGAGGAGGTACGAGGATGATGGCGCAACGGGCTGACCTTACCCCGTTCAGGGGAATGAAGTATTACTATCCGCCGGACGATGCCGAGCTTGTCTTCAAGGACGGCACCGCCCGGGTTTCCTACGGCGGGCTTCCGATTCCGCTGCTGGACGAAGATTACGAGACCCTGGACGGGGAGCCTTCCTACGACGTCGTCGGACGCGGCATCTATCAGGCGCTGCGGGCCAACCCCGACTGCTCCTTCTGCGAGCGTTACGCCGCGCTTCTGCGAGATGCATATCCCCACTTCCTGGCCGAACTGGCGAGCAACGCCATCATGCTTGACGGCAAGGACGTGGAGGTGCCCTACCTCGATCGCAAGATCAACTGCCTCAAGGTGCTTGCGTTGCTGGAGCCGGAGAACGCCGGTCTCCCCCTGGAGATCGGGAAGACCTTTCTCGACCGGGGGTTGCGGCTTTCGGCGCTCCATCTTTCGACGGTTAGCCTTTACCGCGCCGAGCATTTCCTCCGCCGTGCCGTCTCCTTCGCCCCGGATGACCGGAATGCCCGCCGGCTGCTGGGAGAGGTCTGTTACCTGCTCGGGAAATACGACGACGCGGCGGGGCTGTGGCGTGATATAGTTGCAGGGTCCGGGGCGGGGGATGCCGGCGGCCTCGCCGGGCGACTGGCGCGGATCGAAGAGGGGCGGCTGCCCCTCATCCCGACCGTCGACTACCTGGAGGCGGTCGGTGTGGCCTTTTCCCAGTTCCAAGCCGGTGATTTCGAGGAATCTCTGGCCATTCTGCAGGATGTGGTGCGGGACCCGGTGTTTAGGGAGGAATTTGCGGCCGCCGAGATCCACAGCGTCATGGGGAAATGTTTTACCGAGCTCGGGATGCCGAAATACGCCGAAGAGGAGTTCCGCGAGGCATTGAGGATCGATCCGGAGCATGAGGAGTCCCGCTCCCGGCTCGCTCACCTGACGGCATAAAAGGAGAAACGGCGTGTTCGGCTTCAGTATTGCAGACTGGATCTTCGTTGCATTCGTCATGGTGATCATATTCGTCTGTGTTGCCATCAGCGACATGAGGAAGGGCAAAAAATGAGCGACGAAGAGCGCGATTTGACGGAAGGTGACGAGGAACGCCGCCCCCTCGGCCTGGTCCTCCTGACGGGACTCTACCTGTTTTTCTTCCTGGTCACCATTTCGACCTACGGTCATCCCTTTCCGTTTCTGGGGAGGGTTTACGTGGGAACCGCGGCCAAGGTCCTGGTGTTCGCCGACAGCATCGTCTGTCTCTACCTGTTTCTCGGTCTCGTGAAACGGCAGTTCCTGACCTGGTACCTCCTGATCTGCTATAACCTTTTCGAGGTCGTGAACACCGTCGTCAACCTGAACGTCATTTCCCTGGCGGAACTGGAGCGGATTGTCGGCGAGCACATCGACCACGATGCCCTGGTCGTCAACAATATTGCGAGTGCACTGGCGATCCTGTTGCTGACGCAGTACATCTACCGTCATCGCCACTTTTTCACGAACCGGAGGCTCTACCTTTTCTAACCGACCGTGGAGGTTGCGGTTGCCGGCCGCCTCTGGTATCATGGCGGGCCGTCGTTGGGACGCGCGGTGGCCAAGGAGTGCGTGTGTTTCTGAGAACCCTGATGGAATCGAAAAGCGAAGGGGGAGGGCTGCTGACCAAGCTGATGCACGGCCTTGCCGGTTCCATCTTCCATAATAGCGGCTCTGGCTGAAGGATCGACCTGAGCGACACCCGGGGGGTGTCGATACGGATAGAGCATCTCAACAAGCGCTTTGGCGAAAAGCATGTCCTGCGGGACGTGAACCTGGAAATCCGGGCCGGAGAGACCTTCTGCATCATCGGGCCGTCCGGCACCGGGAAAAGCGTCCTCCTCAAACATATCGTGAAGCTGGAAACTCCCGACGACGGCGAGATCTACATCGACGATCAGCCGCTTTTTGCCCAGCAGAACCGGCACAATCTCCACGATTACCGTTACAGCATGGTCTTCCAGTCTTCCGCCCTCTTCAACTCCCTGACGGTGGGGGAGAATGTGGGGCTTTGGCTCCGGGAGAAGCGGGTCTGCAAGGAGCCGCGCATCAGGGAGATCATCCGTGAAAAGCTTGCGCAAGTGGGGCTCGAAGGGACCGAGGACCTCAGGACGTCGGAGCTGTCGGGGGGGATGAAGAAACGGGTTGCCATTGCCCGCTCGCTGGCGATGAATCCCGACCTGATCCTGTACGATGAGCCGACGGCCGAGCTCGACCCCGTCACCACCGATGAACTGGCCAACACCATCCTGAGCCTCAAGGAGTCAACGAAGAATACGACGGTCATCGTCACGCACGACCTGAACTTCGCCCTCTACGTCTCCGATCGCATCGCCATGATGCACGCCGGAACCATCGTCGGTGTCGGCACTCCCGCCGAAATCAAGGCAAGCAGTGACCCGATCATCCGGGGATTCATCTACACGACAACCAAGGGGATCAAGGGGGAATAGCCCCTCGCCCCGCCACCCAAGGGCAGCTCCATGAACGAGAAACCGAAGACGAGCACCGTCCTGCTTGCCGCCGCCGTCTGTCTCCTCCCGCTACTGGCCGCCTGTGCCGTGATCAAGCAGGATCGCCCCCTCCTTTCGGTTCGTGAATACGAGCGGATGATCGTCGGTCGCCTTGACGCCGAATATGTGGGGACCGACAACTGTGTCTCCAAGTGTCACCAGCACGAAAAGATCGCCGACGACTTCAAGCACAGCGTCCACGGGGAGCAGATCAAGCCGGAAACGGGGCTGCCGCTGGTGAACTGCGAGTCGTGCCACGGACCGGGCAGCCTCGCCATCGAAAATATCTCCGATGATGTCGCGCAGAACGACGAGAAGAAGGTCAAGTGCGACACGAGCAAGTTTCTCGACATCAAGAATCTCCCCACCCCCGCCCAGTCCCTTATCTGTCTGAAATGCCATTCGGCCGCCTCGACGCCGAGCCTCGCCCTCTGGAACGCCAGCATCCATGCGCTGAACGATGTGGGGTGCTTCGATTGCCACAAGCTCCACAAGGGTCCCCAGCAGAAGGTGAGCCGCGAGCAGATGGCGGAGATGTGCTATGGCTGCCACCCCGAGATCAGGGCGGAAAACAGCCTGTTTTCCCATCATCCGCTGCGGGAGAAGAAGATGGCGTGCGTCGACTGCCATGAACCCCACGGCTCCACCCAGTCCCACCTCCTCAAGGGGAACACGGTCAAGGAGCTGTGCACCCGCTGCCACATGGACAAGCAGGGGCCCTTCGCCTTCGAGCATGGCGACGTCACCGAGAACTGCGCCAACTGTCACACCCCCCACGGCTCCATCAACAACAATCTCCTGAATGCGGCGATGCCGTTTCTCTGTCTCCAGTGCCATGCGGGGCACGTGGTCGGTTCGGATCTTGCCGTCAACGGTACGTCCGTCAACGCTACGCCGCTGTTCAACAACCGTTGCACCGATTGCCACTCGCAGATCCACGGCAGTGACGTCCCGACTGGCACCGAGAAGAAGGGGGTCTTCCTCAAATGACCGGTATCGGCTCTCCGGGGGAAGGGGTTGAACTGTGATGAGGCTTTTATCGCGTCAGAGGATGTTGTTCCTCCTTGCCATTTTGTTCCTGCTCGGAGTCGCACCGGCCCGGGGGGAGGAACCGGCAGTTCCCGCCGGAAATGACGAAGCTGCCGCGGTGGAGGATGCGGGGAGCGAGGCGGAAGCCGTGGAACCGGTGACGCTATCTCCCTCCGATACGGAAGTTGAAACCCATCGGTCCCTGGATGCCTCTGCCGGATACCGTTTCGTCGAAACCGACGGCTATGGCGGCAGGGCCGCCGAGTACGAGTATCTTCGCCCGAGCGTTACCGGCGCCGCCCATGCTGCACATCTGGGGAAGGACCTCAAGCTGGATATCGACGGCGCCTACCTCAACAGCAACGACTACCACGCCACACTCGACTTCGATTATGCCGGGTATTACCGGTTCGACTTCCGGACCGAGTCGCTCTTCCACAACCTGGACCACGAAACGTCTCCGCTGCCCGCGTCCCTTTTTACCGATGCGGCCCCCCTGGAGCGATACGGCATCACCGCCCGGCAGGATGCCCTTCATTTCCGTTACAAGCTGCGCGATTATCCGATCCATCTCAACCTGAGCTACTGGCTCATTGATCGGGAGGGGAGCGCCCAACTCCGCTTTGCCGATTTCTCTTTTGAGAACCTGGGGGCTTCGTCGCTCCAGTCCCAATCGCGGCGGATCGACCGCACCACCCAGGAAGGAACCGCGGGGTTCGACGCCCATCTGGGGCCGATCAACCTCCTCTACCAGTTCCAGATCAGGCAGCACGACGAGAGGGGGGGGACCCCTGCCGACTCCTTCATTGCCCAGCCGGGTCCTGTGGAGCATAACGAAAACCCCGACAGCCGCTTCTATTCCCATACCGTCAAGCTCTATTCTTCCCTGGCCGGAGGAATCACGGGGGCCGCCTCTTACTCCTACGCGCGGAGCGAAAACCGCTCGTCCCTCTCCACGGTGATTGGCGCCGACCAGGCGCGGGATACGCTGCAGAACGCGGCGGGGGATTTCACCTATGCCCCCTGCGCCTGGTTTGCGACTGCCGTCAGATACCGGCACCAGGAGGTCGATCGTGAGCGTCCGTCAACCCTCGTCGTTTCTTCACTCCCGGGCGGCGTGGCGGGCGGCCGCCCCCTTTTCGACACCGTGCGCGACATCATCTCGGCCAATGTCACGATCCGGCCCAACACCATGCTTTCGGTAAACGGCGAGTACCGGGGGAGTTTCCTCCGTCGGGACGGGGTGGCGGCGGGGGAATGGAACCTCCCCGAGAATTCCGTCACCCACAACGGCACCCTGACCCTCCTTCTGCGCCCCTTTAAGGGGTTGCGGCTGAGGGGGCTCTACGGATACTCCACGACGGACAACCCCTCCTACGGGACGTCGCCGGAACAGAAACACGAAGGACAAGTCCTCGCCTCGTACACCCGCAACGGACGCTGGGGGGCCACCGCCGACTACCGGGTTGCGCGGGAATGGAACAACCACATCACGCGTACGACCAACCCGTTGGATGGGAGCCCCTCCATCACCTACGTCCTCCCCGCAGACCGGGTCCTGGCCCATGCCGCGGCCGGTCTCTGGATCAGCCCGACGGAACGTCTGGTCCTAAGCGGTACTGTCGGGTTCCTGCGCAACCGCTCTGATCAGGCGGTGCTCTTCGCGTCCGTGCTCAACGGGTATCAGGCTGCCTCCGATTACATCTCCCAGGGAGAGCTCTACTCCCTTAATGCCACCTACCATGCGGCCGACTCCGTCGATCTCTCCCTGGCGCTGCAGGAGCTCCATTCCCGCGCCGAATTCAAGCCCGGGACCGCGACCGACGGGGGATTTTCGACGGCCGGGGTCCGGGAGCTGAGCCGGGTCAAGACCATCGAGCGCTCCCTCTCCGCCCGCGCCGACTACCGAGTATCCAGGCACTTCGCATGTGTCCTCGACTACTCTTTCCGTGATTACGACAACAGGGACGGCACCTTGGGGGAAGGCAGCGTTCACGTCGTCTCCGCCTCGGTCAAGACGATATGGTAAACAGGGCGACCATGAGGGTGACGCGTTTCATTGCAATCCTGATCCTGGGTATGGTGACGCTCTGCGGCGGGAATGTTTCGGCGGCGGGGAAGGTGGTGGCCACGGTGCTGACCAGCGACATGCCGCGCTATAAAGAGGCTCACCGCGCCTTCATGAAGGCGCTTTCCGCCCACGGCAACGATCTGGAAATCATTACCCAGACCCCGAACCCCGATCCGATCTCGTGGGCAAATACCCTCAGGAAATTCAATGCCGTCAGGCCCGATGTGATTGTCACCTTCGGCGCCCCTGCGACCCTGGCCGCCGTTCAGGAAACGGACAACATTTCAATCGTCTTCGCCGACGTCTACGGCCCGGTGGAGACCGGCCTGACGCGAAGCATGACCAGGTCGGGGAACAATCTCTGCGGGGCGAGCTCCAAGGTGCCCGTGGCGACGCTCGTCAGGAGCATGATGGATATTCGGCCGATAAGGACGCTCGGCATCCTTTACAACAATCGGGAGGCGGGAGCGATCGTACAGCTCAAGGAGCTCAAGCGCCTGGCGGCGCAGCATGGCTTCCAGGTGGCGGAGGCCAACGTGCCCAGTGCTGCCGGACTCGACGCGGCCCTCAATCATCTCATTGCCCGGTCGGACTGCCTCTTCGTCACGGAGAGTTCGGTGGTGGGGAGACACATCGACAGGGTAATGCGCAGGGCACGGGAAGCACGGCTCCCCGTTATCTCCACCGTCCCCGATGCCTCGGAGAAAGGGGCCCTTGTCTCGCTGGAGGTAAGCCCCGTCGAACAGGGGCAGCTCGCCGCGGAGTTTGTGGCCAGGGTCCTCGGGGGAAAGAAACCCGGCGAGATGCCGATTGCCACTCCGCACAGGGTGGAACTGATTGTGAATCTGAACGCGGCGAAGTCGCTCGGCCTCCAGGTTCCGTTCCGTACCCTGAACGTCGCTACCAAGGTGCTCAAGTAATGCGGGGACGGATTTCAGGGACGATTGCAGCAAGAGGTAATAATGGGCAAGATTCTGATCGTTGACGACGACAAGGCGTTTTCGCGGCTGCTGAAAAGCTATATCAAGCGATACTATCCCATCCTGAGCGTCCAGGTCTGCTCTGATCCTGTACGGGCACTCTCATTCATCAGGAAGGGGGACCTGGACCTGCTGCTGGTGGACTACGAAATGCCGGTGCTCGATGGCGAAAAGGTGGCGAACTACGCCCGGCAGGTCGGCATCGACAAGAGCCGGATCATCATCCTTTCGAGCCGCGAGGCCGACTTTCTTCACGAGCAGTTTCCCTTGGGGACCTGTCTGGCGGTCATGAACAAGTACGAAACCGCCCAGAAGGCGGTGCTTGACATGATCTTCAGCTCTCTGCAGCGCAAGGCGGCGGCGAACGCCGGGTGATCGGGAAAGGGTGGCATGGCCATGAAAGAGATGACGGTGGTGTTCTATCGGCAGAACCATAAACGGGACAACTGGCGCGTCGATACCGACGGAGAGGCGGCAAACCGGTTTTTCGCCGAATTCGCGGAAGATCTGTCGCGGTTCGGGATTGCCCTGAAGCGCGCCACCAATGACGCCTTCGCGATCGATATCAACAGCTACGCCGACCTTCTCAACTCGGTGAGGATTTCGTCCCCTTCGGACGGTTTTCACAGCGTCTGCGTGGGGCATGTCATCGGCAAGAGCGAGAATCTCAGCCTTTTCGAGGATATCAGGCGGGCAGTGACCCGCATTGCCTTTGCCCCCGAAACGGTTCCTCCGGAGGACCATAACCGTAAGGTATGCCACAACTGCGGCTGTGGATGCTGAAGAGGCTCTAAGGGTGGGGAGTCGGAGCGGGGATGATTTCAGCTGACGGAACGCCGTTTTCTAGGGTGAGAACGGCGTAGCTCGGCTCTTCGCACCCTTTCTTGAGACAACCGGGGTTTACGAAGAGGATGCCGTCGATTTCCTCTATCGAGGCGAGGTGGGTGTGGCCGTAAAGGACGATATCGGCCTTTACCTCATGGGCCCGTTTTTTGAGCCGTTCCTTCCCGGCCTTGACGTTGTACAGGTCCCCGTGGGTGATGAGGATGCTGCGTCCCTCCAGATCGAGCGTCACCTCGCGGGGGTAGCGTGCGGTACAATCGCAGTTTCCGCCGATCTTCACGACGGTTCTGCCGGTCACATCCTCAAGGAAGCAGGCATCGTCCGTTTCATCGCCCAGATGCACGATATGATCGGCGTCGCCATTGGCCTCAACAATGCTGAGGGCCAGGGTCTGGTTGCCGTGGGTGTCCGAGAGGATTACGACTTTCATGAGAAGCATTCTGGGATAAAACGGTGTCTATGGTCAACATCTTTATCGAGAAAAATCACTCATTTAAACCCTGTATAAATTCGATTTCGGCAGGGAGTGAGACCGGCAGCGGGAGTCCCTGCAGGGGGATGTCATGAAAAGGAACTACCTCGTAACCGGCATCGTCATTGCTGTGGCGCTCTTGCTGCTGTTTGCCTTCTCGGTGCAGGTGGCGCGGCTGATCCTGGGGGACTCCCTGGCTGCCATGACCAGCGAGGAGGGGGTCGGTTACCTGGAGGTGAAGGGACCCATCATCGACTCCGATGAGACGATCAAGCAGATCCAGGAGCTGAAAAAGCGCTCCAACGTCAAGGCGGTGGTCTTCCGGATCGATTCCCCCGGCGGCGTCGTCGGACCGTCCCAGGAGATTTACGCGGAGGTGAAGAAGCTTGCCGCCGCGAAGAAAGTGGTGGTTTCCATGGGGAGCATTGCCGCCTCCGGCGGCTACTACATCGCGGTCCCCGCGACGACGATCTATGCCAATGCGGGATCCATCACCGGCAGCATCGGCGTGCTGATGAAAATGTCGAACATCGAGGGGCTCCTCGGAAAGGTGGGGCTGAAGGCGTTCACCATCACCAGTGGCCGGTTCAAGGATGTCGGCTCGCCGCTGCGCAAGATGACCCCGGCAGACCGGGCGATCCTGCAGGGGATTATCGACAATCTGCACGGGCAGTTCGTGAAGGCGGTGGCCGATGGACGCAAGCTGCCGGTCGGCACGGTACGGAAGCTGGCCGACGGGCGGGTCTACACCGGCGAGCAGGCCCTGGCGCTGCACCTCGTCGACCGGATCGGGACGCTTCAGGATGCCGTCGCGGAAGCAGGACGACTTGCCGGGATCAAGGGGGAACCGAAACTGATCATGCCGCCGAAAAAGCGCAGGCTGCTGCGGGATCTGCTCGTGGAAGGGGTGAGCGGCGTCATGGGCGAGGCGTCGCGTCGCGATGGCGGCTTCAGCGTCAACTATGAGCTGGACAGCAGCGCCAACTGAGGCTGCCCGAGTCCGGCGCCCGCAGAGGAGCAGATGGAACTTCAGCGCCTGGAGACGAAGGAGAAGACGGGGCTCGTGGTCGTCATCACCGGCAACGGGAAGGGAAAGACCACGGCGGCGCTCGGGCTCTGCCTTCGGGCGGCGGGACACGGCCTCAGGGTCTGTCTCATCCAGTTCATGAAGGGTGATCTGTACGCGGGGGAGATCGACGGGCTCAAGCTCCTGCCGAACGTGGAGCACCATCTGACCGGCAAGGGATTCTGCGGCATCCGCGGAAACCCTTATCCGTTCCGGGAACACCGGGCCAACGCCCAGGATGCGATCGGGCTGGCCGGGGATAAAATAACTTCCGGGGCGTTCGACATCGTCATTCTCGACGAAATCAACAACGCCCTCAAGCTCAAACTCGTAGACCTATCCCAGGTTCTCAACCTCATCGCCACAAAGCCGCCCCTCATCCACCTCGTCCTGACCGGGCGGGACGCCCACCCCGACGTGATCCGGCGGGCCCATACGGTCACGGAGATGCAGGAGATCAAGCATGCCTTCCGGGAGGGGATCGAGCCGCAGAAGGGGATCGACTACTGATCTTCCTCAAAAAAAAGGAAGGCCAATGGGCCTTCCTTTTCAGTTGCTCTGCCTCTGTGGTGCTGCCGGTCAGCGCGGCATGGGGCAGTACATGTTGCCGTAGGGGCGCGTGCTCCTGGGGAGGATCTTCACGAACCGCTCCGCCATCACCCCGGCGAAGTCGATCCCGAAGTCCGAGCAGTAATCCTGCAGGTACCCCTCCAGTTCCTGGCGGTCCCCGTCGGTCAGTTCGAACACGCCGACTTCCCGTGAAAGTTTCTTCTCGTCGACCTCACCCCGGACGAAGATGGTCCCCCCGTGCATGCCGGTGCCGAAGCGGAAGCCGTGCTTCGGCTTTTCCGGATCGTCGCTGAACATCCCGAGCAGGATCAGCACCCCGCCGGCCATGTACTCGCCGAAAAAGTCGCCTGCCTTGCCACCCGCGATGAGGACCGGCTTGTTGTCGTCATAAGACTTCATGTGGATACCCACCCGGTAGCCGACGTCCTTGCGGATATGCACCTTCCCGCCGCGCATGCCGTAACCGAGCACGTCCCCCGCGTGACCATGGACGATCACCTTGCCGGCGTTCATCGTGTTGCCGATGTTGTCCTGCCCGTTGTCCCTGACGATGATGGTGGCGCCATTCATGAATGCCGCCAGGTCGTTGCCCGGCACACCCTGGATGGTAAGGGTCACCTCGCGGTTGATGCCATCGCCGATGAAGTACTGGCCGTTCACGTTGACCAGCTCGATCTCCGTAGCGCCTGTCGCCACTGCTTCGCGGATTTTCTGGTTGAGGTCCCGGTAGTAGAGACCCTGCGCATCGATTTTCATGACTAACACCTCAAAATCTGTGAGGGGTGAGGAGCAAGGGCATAAACCGCTCCTCACGCCTCACTCCTGACCCCTCACCGGTTTATTTAGATTACTCCCGGATTCAGCTTGGCGATGACCGGCTCGCCGCCGCGCGGTGCCCAGACCTTGTCGGGCTGCGGGCAGATCTCGCGGATCGCCGCTTCCTCCGAGGCCATGTAGACGAAGTCGTCCTTGGTCGCGCAGACCAGCGGACGGAGCTTAACCCGGTCGTTGAGGCCGATGAGCCCCTCGTTGCTGGCAAAGAGAATGGCGAAGGGGCCGTTGAGCAGCGCGCTGCCGTAAACCTGGCGGATAGCGGTCAGCAGCTGGCGCTCGTCGTCGGGAAGCGCATCGATGATGTCCCAGAAGGGGGAGGCCATGGCGAGGCTCGCCAGTTCCGGGGTAAGCCCGTGCTTGCGGATCAGGAGGTCGAGGGTATAGGCGACGACCTCGGTGTCGGTCAGCATGGTGCAGAGATAGCCGTACATTTCCAGGTAACGCTTGTTGATCCCGTAAGAGGAAATCTCCCCGTTATGGACGATGGACCAGTCGAGGAGGGTAAACGGATGGGCGCCCCCCCACCATCCCGGGGTGTTGGTCGGGAAGCGGTTGTGGGCGGTCCAGATATACCCCCTGTACTCTTCGAGCCGGAAGAAATCGGCGATCTCCTCGGGGTAACCGACCCCCTTGAAGGCCCCCATGTTCTTGCCGGAGGAGACGACGAACGCCCCCTCGATCTCGTTGTTGACGGCCATGACGTGACGGACGACGACGTCTTCGTCGGTCATCTTCTGGAATTCGATTGCTTCCCGGTACTCCGGCGTCTCCAGCGGTTTCACGAAGTAACGCTTGAAGACGGGCGGATTGACGATGGCCGGCGTGCGGCGCGTCGGGATCTCCTCATGCTGCTCGACGAAGAAGTGGCGCTCCAGGTACTCCTCGGTAAGCTGCAGGGCCATGCCGCTCTCGTACATGAGGTGGAAGGCGAAGAACTCCTTGTAGTCGGGATAAATCCCGTAAGCGGCGAAACCGCCGCCAAGCCCGTTCCCCCGGTCGTGCATGAGGGCGATCGATTTGATGATGACTTCTCCACCGACGAGGGCCCCCGATTTGGAGATGAATCCGGTCAGGCCGCAGTTGGAGATGTCTTTCTGGAAGTTGTGGGTCGGTTTGCGCGTTGCGTTCATAGTTCGAACCTCTGTCTGGTCATGGCGAATCGCGAGGAGGAAGCGGGTCAGTGCCCGACGGCCAGGGCCGGCGCCCCGGTATCCGTAACCTTGCCGGCGGGGGCGAACAGGGTGCTCCGCAACTCCTTCGGCAGGTGGACGAAGCCGAAATCGGGAGCGAGAAGCTGCTCCTTGAACGGGGCGATGTCCACCTTGTCGCGGATGAGCCCGGCGAAGATCCCGGCGCGGTCGACGGCACCCACCAGCACGGCACCTGCGAGCAGATTATCCTTGATGACGATCTTGCGGTAGAGATAGTTTTCCTGGTCCAGGTACGTGAGGATCTCGAACTCCTTCGGCTCCTGCGGGTTGGTGATCCCCATGGAGATGGTCGGCACCTTGAAGAGCTCGATGGAGTTCATGGCGATCCCCCCCGCGTACTCCTTGGTGCCGCCGGCCATGCTGGCCCCGGCGATGTCTCCCTGGATGTAGGCGTCGGGCCAGATCGGCATCGGGTTCTTGACGCCGGTGAAGAAGTCCCTGGCCTCGGCCACGTCGCCGGCGGCAAATACACCCTTGATGCTGGTTTCCATCCGGTCGTCGACCACGATGCCGCGGTTCACTTCAATGCCGCTCCCCTTCAGGAACGTACAGGCGGGTCGCACCCCGATGGCGACGACGACCGTGTCGCAAGGGATGAAGTCGCCGGAACGGAGCGTGACCCCGGTGATGTCCGCCCCTTCCCCTTCGATCCGGACCACCGTGTCTTCGGTGAGGACCTCGATGCCGTTGGCCTTCATCTTCTTGGCGACGATCCGTCCCGCGGGCCGATCGAAGGCCATGGAGAGGATACGGTCGGCCAGTTCCACGATGGTGATCTGTTTGCCGAGGAGGTGAAGCCCCTCGGCCGCCTTGAGCCCGATGAGGCCGCCGCCGATGACGACGACCTTCCCGATGTCGTTGGCAACCCCCTTGATCTTGGCGGCATCGTCCCAGGTGGTGAAGGTGAAGATCCGCTCCTTATCCGCCATCCCCTCAATGGGGGGGACGAACGGGTCGCCGCCGGTGGCGATGAGGAGCCGGTCGTAAGCGATGGTGTCGCCCGCGGCAAGCCTGACTTTTCGGGCTTGCGCGTCGAGGCCGACCACCTCGGAGTCGAGGAGGAGATTGACCCGGTTCTTCTCGTAGAAATCCTCGGGAAGGTAGGCCATCCGCTTCTCCGTCACGACTCCGCCCAGGAGGTAGGAGATGAGGGGGCGGCCGTAGGCGACATGGCGCTCACGGGAGATGACGGTGATGTTTCCGCTCTGGTCGATGCTTCTGATCCCCCGGACGGCGCCGACGGCGGCCACGGAGTTTCCGATGATCACGTAGTTCATTTCTGGCTCCCCTCCTTGTAAACAAGCGCGCGGTTGGGGCAGGCATCGACGCAGGCCGGGCTCTTGCGGTCCGGGCAGAGGTCGCACTTGTTCGCCTTCTTTTTGGTGAGATTGCGCTGGATGGCACCGTAGGGACAGGCCATGACGCACGACCAGCAGCCGACGCACTGTTCGGTGTCGACCCGGACGACCCCGTTGTCGAGTTTCTGGATGGCGCCCGAGATGCAGGCCCGCATGCAGTCGGGCTCGTCGCAGTGGCGGCAGGTGGTGGAGAAGGAGACGATGCCGCCGTCCCACTCCTCGACCGTGCAGCGCGAGATGGGGCGAAGCGGTTCGTGGAGGAATGCCTTGACCGGGTCCTTCGACTGGGAGTGCTCGGTGATGCAGGCCACCTCGCAGAGGTGACAGCCGATGCAGGCGTCTTCGAGAGTGTAGATTCGCTTCATGTTCTATTCTCCAGCGGGCATCACGCCCAGAAGATTCAGGTCTTTTTCGGAGAGCCCCACCGCCCGGAGCTTGTAGCGGTTGCCGCGCAGCGACTCCAGGGCATTGAGCCCCATGCCGCCGAGGATCTCCTTCATCTCGTGGCCCCAGGCGTGGATCAGGTTCACCAGTCGCTCGGCGCCGAGCTCCGGATTGAGCCTCTTGGCGAGGTAGGGATTGTTGGTGGTGATCCCCCAGGGGCACTTGCCGGTGTAGCAGCGCTGGCAGAGGGTGCAGCCGAGGGCAAGGAGGGTCGAGGTGCCGAGGTTGATGGCATCGGCGCCGAGGGCGATCGCCTTGATGGCGTCTCCCGAGGAGCGGACCCCGCCGCCGACCACGATGGAAACCTGGTTCCTGATCCCTTCATCCCGCAGGCGCGAATCGACGGCGGCAAGGCCGAGTTCCATCGGGATCCCGACGTTGTCGCGGATGACCTGGGGTGCTGCGCCGGTCCCCCCCCGGAAGCCGTCGATGGTGATGATGTCGGCGCCGGCCCGGGCCACGCCGGAGGCGATGGCCGCCACATGGTGAACCGCCGCGATCTTGACCGACACCGGCTTCTCGTAGTTGGTCGCCTCCTTCAGGGCGAAGATCAGCTGACGCAGGTCCTCGATGGAGTAAATGTCATGATGGGGGGCCGGCGAGATGGCGTCGGAGCCCATGGGGATCATCCGGGTCTCGGAGATCTCGCTGTTGACCTTCTCCCCCGGGAGGTGCCCGCCGATTCCCGGCTTCGCCCCCTGGCCGACCTTGATCTCGATCCCGACGCCGGCGTTCAGGTACTGCTCGCTGACGCCGAACCGCCCCGAAGCCACCTGGACGATGACGTTCTTGCCGTACTGGTAGAGATCCTTGTGGAGCCCCCCCTCACCGGTGTTGTAAAGGGTGCCGAGTTCCTGGGCCGCTGCCGCCATTGCCTTGTGGGCGTTGAGGTTCAGAGCCCCGTAGCTCATGGCGGAGAAGATGAAGGGGTACTCCAGCTTCAGCTGCGGGGTGAGCTTCGTGGCGAGTTTCGGCTTCCCCGTCTGCTCGTCCCTCACCACCTCGATGGCGTGGGGCTTCTTGCCGAGGTAGGTCCGCAGCTCCATCGGCTCCCGGAGCGGGTCGATGGACGGGTTGGTCACCTGGGAGGCGTCGAGGAGCATGTGGTCCCAGTAGATGGGATACTTTGCCGGGTTCCCCATGGCCGCCAGGAGGATGCCGCCGGTGTCGGCCTGGGCGTAGAGGTTGCGGATGTGGGGGCCGGACCACGACTCGTTCCGCTTGAAGGCCTCCTCGTTGGCGCGGATGGTGATGGCGCCGGTGGGGCAGAGGGCGGAGCAGCGGCGACAGCCGATGCAGAGGGTGTTGTCCTCGGTCAGGACATCAGCCTCTTCCTGGTACGCGTGGACCTCGTAGGCGCACTGGCGGACGCAGACCTTGCAGCGGATGCACTTGGCATCGCTGCGGTCGATGATGAATTCGTTGAACGACTCTGTGACGGTTTTGTACAGCACCTTGGGACCTCCTGGATGGGGGGGAGTGTGTTTCGGGTACACTCGTGCCTCGTGGACACCTCACATTGCGATAGGTGTGCCATTTATCTAGTTGTCGGACAACTTAAGTGCGGCTATCGCATAACATCCCGACTCTGCGGAAAAAACAGGGCCGCGAGCGGAGCGATTTGTTGCTGTTGCCATGCCGACATGGAAGATGAATTGGCGAGTTTGCTGCCGGGTAGGGTAGATCGAGCGGGTACGCAGAGTATAAATATTACACTGAAGGTCGGTTTCGGTTCCTTTGTCCGGGAAGAGGCCTCAGTGCCAGGGGATTGCCGAACGGTACTTTTTGATTTCCCGTTCGTAATCCTGCTCGATCTCTCCCTTGGGGCCGGTGAGACGCGAGATGGCGAGGAGTGCCAGGACGATCAGGATGACAGCTATCAGGGCGGCGGCGAAGACGATCCGCCGCAGCCGCATCCGCCGGGCGTACTCCGTGTACTCCAGGTCAGTGATCCTGATGGCGTTGCCGCGAAGGGAGCGGAGATGTTCCAGTTGGACCAGCGAAACGAATTTGACAATGGCGTCCCGATCGCGCTCGTCGATGCAGAAAAAGTGAAGGGCCGTGCCGAAGAGGGGGGGCTCTCCGTCCCGGGTCCGGACCTGGCCGACGTGAACGACCTGCCCGATTACCGAAATCGTCGTCGGCTGTTCCAGCGGCAGAAAAAGTTCCAGGGGAAGGAGGTCGCCGACGGCAAACTGCTCGTGGGTCCTGATCCGAATCCCCGAGCCGCTTATGTTTGCCGCAACCGGTGCAGGGTGGCCGGCGGGGCGTCCCCCGGACAGGTCGGCACCGGCAGGAAGGGACGGAAGATCGCCGCCGGCGTCAGGAGGGCCGTAGCGCCCGGCTTCCCACCGGGCCCTGATTTCGCCGGCCGGCTCTCCCCTGGGGAGGCGATAGCGGAGCGGGATGTAGGCATCGATGCGGTAGAATTCCCTGAGCTCGTCCGGGACGACCTCTCCGATGAGCCGGGCCGAGATCTTCGCCCCCGCTGGTTCGCCGACGATAATCGACCGACAGCAGTAGGCGCTACCACCCTGGCCGAGGCGCAGATCGAGAATCGTGCCGACATCGGTCCTGACACCCTCGGGGAGGGCATCGCGGGAGAGCTGGAACTCCACGAGGTCTTCCTCGAAGAGGGTGATGACCGCCCAGTCGCTGAAGGCGGGAGCCTCGGAGCGCGGAAAACGGACCTCCACCCGGAGCCCGACATCGAAATACTTGTAGTAGTTGGGCGGCTGTTCCTTCATGAATGGTCAGGATGAGATCGCTTCGTTGAGTTCTTTGAGAAGCAGGACAAGGTCGGTTTTGTGGACGCCGGCACCGTGTTCCAGCTGTTCGTAGTCGGCCACCTGGCATTCGTAGCAGTCCAGGCCGTACTTCTCGAAAACCTTGAGCGTTGCGGGGTACGCGCGGACGATTTCGCCGATGGTCATTTCCTTGGTGATCATCGCATCCTCCTGGGTGGCGGTCCGCGGGGCGGATCGAAGACCGATAGTACATCTATCGGCTGGAATGGGGGGAAGCTTTAGGGGCCGGGTATGGAAAAGGCGAGGAATACCACGGTAGACCTCGCCTTTTCCGTCACGGTAGCAGAAGAGCCACCCCTTTGCAACGGTGCCTGTACGTTACTTCAGATTCCGTATGGCCTCCTCGATCCGGTCGAGACCCTTCTTGATGGTCTCAAGGCTCGTGGCATAGGAGAGCCTGGCATAGCGATCGTCGCCAAAGGCAACGCCCGGCACGAGGGCGACCTTGGCGTCTTCCAGAAGGTATGCGGCGAAGTCGGAGGAGTTGGCGATCTTCTTCCCTGCCGGCGTGGTCTTGCCGTAGACGCCGGAGAAGTTGGGGAAGGCGTAGAAGGCGCCGGTGGACCTGAAGCAGGTAACCCCGGGAATGGCGTTCAGCCGGTCGACGATGTAGGTGCGCCGCTTCTCGAACTCTATCACCATGGCCGCCACGGCATCCTGGGGGCCGTTGAGCGCCTCGACGGACGCCTTCTGGGCGATGGAGGTGGCGTTGGAGGTCGACTGGGACTGCATCTTGGTCATGGCCCCCATCAGCTCCTTCGGTCCGCAGGCGTAGCCGATCCGCCAGCCGGTCATGGAATAGGCCTTGGATACGCCGTTGACGATGATGGTGCGGTCCTTGAGCTCCGGGCAGGCCATGGGGATGTTGCAGAACTCCAGCCCGTCATAAAGGAGCTTTTCGTAGATGTCGTCGGATACGATCAGCACGTGGGGGTGCTTGAGGAGGACGGCGGCAAGGGCCTTCAGTTCGTCCTTCGTGTAGGTGGAACCGGTCGGGTTGCAGGGGGAGTTGAGGATCACGTACCTGGTCCGCGGGGTGATCGTCTTCTCGAGCTGCTCCGGGGTGATCTTGAAGCCGGTGGACTCGTCGGTCATGATGAAAACCGGCGTGCCGCCGGCCAGGACGATCTGGTCGGGATAGGAGACCCAGTAGGGGCCCGGGATGATCACCTCGTCCCCTTCCTGGATCAGGGCCTGGGAGATGTTGTACAGGGTGTGCTTGGCGCCGCAGGCGACCGAGATCTCGTCACGGGTGTAGTCGAGGCCGTGGTCGCGCTTCATCTTGGCGATGATGGCGTCCTTGAGGTCGTCGGCGCCCCCCACCGGCATGTATTTGGTGAAACCTGCGTCGATGGCCTTCTTCCCGGCTTCCTTGATGTTGGCGGGGGTGTCGAAGTCCGGCTCGCCGGCCCCGAAGCCGACGACGTCGACCCCTTGCGCCTTCAGTGCCTTGGCCTTGGCGTCGATGGACAGGGTAGGGGAAGGCTGGATCTTGTTGACGCGATCTGCAAGTTTCATTGTTCCCTCCTTTGGGTAATAGGATGACCCGCAGGGGCCATTCCTTATCGGTTGATGGTGGCGAACTTCGCCTTGAGCGCCTCCCGCACCAGTGGCGGGACGAGGCTGTCGACGGGGCCGTTCAGGGAGCTTACTTCCTTGACGATGGACGACGAAAGGTAGCCGTAGGGAACCGAGGTCATCATGAAGAGCGTTTCCACTTCCTGGGAGATGCTCCGGTTCATCTGGGCGATCTGAAATTCGTACTCGAAGTCCGAGATGGCCCGCAGCCCCCGGATGATGACCGTTGCCTTCTGGGAAAGGACGTAATCTACCAGAAGGCCGTCGAAGGTGTCAACCCTCGCCCGGGCGTTGTCGGCCAGGACGCGCTGGATCATATCGACCCGTTCGTCGATGGTGAAGAGGGAGTTCTTGGCCGAATTGCGGGCCACCGCGACGATGATCTGATCGAAGATTCTGAGACCGCGGTCGATGATGTCGAGGTGTCCGTAGGTTATCGGGTCGAAGGAGCCGGGGTAGACGGCGATTTTTCTAGGCATGGTCGATGGAAGCCCCTTTCCGGAAGAATGAGAGGGCGGTGTCGCCGTAAACCCTTCGGTCGAACATCCGCAGGGGGCCGAACTCGGTGCCAATCTCTTCATCATCGGCGGTTTCGGCCGTTATGATCGTTTCGTCGGTCACCAGCGGCGAGCAGGCAAGCCGCTCGAGCACCCGCTCGGTCATGCCGAGCCGGTAAGGGGGGTCAAGAAGAACGAGCCGAAACGGCCGGCCCGCTTTTTCCAGGGTGCCGATGGCCGCGGTCGCATCCTTCACGAGCACCGTGCCGCGGCCGGCAAAGCCGAGCGCTTCCAGGTTCTTCCTGACCGTCGCTGCCGACTCCCGGTGGTTGTCGACGAAGACCGTCTCGCAGCCGCCGCGGCTCAGCGCCTCGATGCCGAGGCTTCCCGTCCCGGCGAAGATGTCGAGGGTCCGAATACCGTCGAAATTTCCCAGAAGGGAGCCGAGGATGCTGAAGAGGGCCTCCTTCACCCGGTCGGCGGTCGGTCTCAACCGTTCCCCCGGTGGCGCGGAGAGCCGGCGACCCCGCGCGGTGCCGCTGATCACGCGCACGGCGACTCCTTCAGGTGCTGGACGAGGCGCGTCGCACTCCCCCGGGCATGAAACGCGAGGAGGAATTCCTTTGCCTCCCGGTAGGCCATGTCGAGGATCTGCCTGGCATTCTCTTCGGGGATCGCGTCGATCTCCGCCTTGAAGGGGCTGGTAGCGAACTTGATGTCCTTGCCGTTCTCCTTTGCCCAGCGGCGCATGGCATCCATGAGATCCAGAGGAAGCCCCGCGTGGGCCACGTTCTGCCAGAGGGTGCCGATATTCCCTTTGCGGATGCCGTAGTCCACGAGCTTGCCGACGATGCGCAGCGGCGTTCCGGTAATCCCGTGCTGGACGAGCCCCGAAAGGCCGTGTCGCGTTGCGGTCTCATGGATCTGGCGGGTTCGCTCAAGGTCGATCCTGACCATTTCGCCGTCGAGATAGTTTCCTCGCTTGGAACCGTTGTCGATGGCGAGGAGTTGGGGGTGGATCCCCCTGCCGGCGAGGCCGGTGAGGAATTCCTCGGTTTCCGCCACGGTGGTCAGGTTCGAGGTGACCCCCGCCGGTTTCACCTCCCCCAGTTCGACTTCGAGGCCGTACCCCTCGGCAACTACCGCCCGGGCCAGGTCGGCCGTGATGGCGATGTTGTCCGCCAGGGGGGTGAACGACGCGTCGATGGCGAAGGAGGTATAGCCGGCGGAAAGCTGCGTGGCGATGAGGGCCCGGGCCCTCTCGATTTCGGCCGGATCGGTGGAAAGGACGGTGGTATGGTCACCGTGGATGATGAACGGCTTCGAGAATCTGCACCGCTCTGCGTACTCTGCGACGGTCTCGAAAAAAAGCTCCGGGGTCTGCCCCGTGTAGCCGCCGTCGATCCCCCCTTCGGTGCGGGTCAGTTCGAAGGCGATTACGGCGTCGAGCTCCTCGGCGGCCTTCATAATGCCGGGGATCACGTGCCTGATGCGGGGGTTGCAGGCCATGAGGATCATTTTTTCATGGCGGAGGGCGGAAAAGACATCCGCGCCGTTCAGCAGGCAGACGGCCGTGCGTGAGCCGAGCTTGCTCTTGATCCTGGCGGGAATGCGGTCGATAAGGGTCTGTGGCATAACGTTGGTTCGCAGTCGTGTATACGGAGATTGGTTAATCTTAAAAAAGGCTTAAAAAACTAGCATGATACGTCAGTTCTAGTCAAGGACTACTTTTGTTGTTGACTCCCCCGGGAAGCGGAATTAGATTTGCCTCACCACGCAGGAGGAACCGATGACGAACGGCGTCGATGAACAGAGTCTGGAACGACCCGACCTGGCGGTGTACGCGGCCCGCAGTGCGGCTTCCCGGGGGCGGAAGCACCGGGAGGATTTCCGCGACCATCGTCCCGCCTTCGAGCGGGACCGGGACCGGATCATCCATTGTGCGGCTTTTCGCCGTCTCGAATACAAAACCCAGGTCTTCGTCAACCACGAGGGAGACTACTACCGCACCCGGCTCACCCACTCGCTGGAGGTTGCCCAGATCGGCAAGGCGATCGCCCGGCGACTGAAGCTGAACGAGGAGCTGACCGAGGCCCTGGCCCTGGCGCACGACCTGGGGCATACCCCGTTCGGCCATACGGGCGAGGAGGTGCTGAACCGGCTGATGGAGGGGGCCGGCGGATTCGAGCACAACCTGCAGTCGTTCCGCGTGGTGGACGAGCTGGAGGAGCGCTATCCCGGCTTCAACGGGCTCAATCTCTCCTGGGAGGTCCGGGAGGGGATCGTCAAGCATTCATCCCCCTACGACCGCCCCTGCGGCGTCATCGACGAGTTCCTCCCCGGGGTCGTTCCGACCATGGAAGCCCAGATCATCAACTACGCCGACGAGATCGCCTACAATAACCACGACATCGACGATGGTCTCAAGTCGGGGTACATCACCCTCGAACAGCTCCAGGAGGTGACGCTCTGGCGGGAGGTCTGGGAGAGGGTCGGAGCCGCCCACCCTGCGCTCGATCCGGAGAGGAAGAAATTTCAGACGATCAGTGCCCTGATCGGCCTCTTCATCAAGGACCTGACCGCGACGTCGCTGGCCAACATCCGGGGGTTCGGCATCGAAACCCTCGAAGACCTGCGGCGGGTGAACCGTCCGGTGGTTGCCCTGAGCCCCGCGCTGGCCGGGAAAAACCGCTCCCTCAAACGGTTCCTGCTGGAGAACCTGTACCGGCACCACAAGGTCGAGCGGATGCGGGTGAAGGCGGAGCGCTATCTCACGCAGCTCTTCGAAAGCTATCTGAAACATCCCACCCTCCTGCCGCGCAAGTACCAGCAGAAGATGGAGATCCTCGGGCGGGAGCGGGTGGTATGCGACTACATCGCCGGCATGACCGACCGTTTTGCCCTCGACGAGTTCAAGCGACTGTTCGAGCCGTACGAGCGGGTGTGATTGCCGCCAGCCGGGACTCTTGACTATCCCCTGGCGAATGGGTTATTAAGAGAGAAAAGCCGGTTTCGATAGACGATAATACTCAACCACCCGCGAGGGTGGGGCGGAAAGCCTACAGGGTCTCACGCAGACAGCCGGGTTGCCGAAATATCGACGAGATATTGCGGTCCCGGCTTTTTTGCATTCCGGCTCCGTGCCGGTAGAATATCTGGAGCAGTTTCTCGAAAGGAGCAAAAATCATGAAAAGAGCAGTCATGCTCGCCACGCTGTTGACGGTGTCAGCCTCCCCGGTGTTTGCCTCTGACGTCGGGTTCGACCTGAACGTCAACGTCGGCAACCGACCGCAGGTGGTCGTTCCGGCCCCGCCGGTCGCCGTCGCCTCGCCCCGGGTCGTGTTCGAGGAGCCGCCGGTGTTCATCGCCCCGCCCCGTCTCGGCTTCTACGTCGGGGTCGACATCCCCTACGACATCTTCTTCATCTCGGGCCGCTACTATCTTTACCAGGGGAACTCCTGGTATGTCGCCCCCAGCTACAACGGTCCCTGGGGGGTGGTCCGGTACCGGAGCTTGCCGCCGGGGCTGCGCAGGCACAGACTGGAGCGTATCCATTACTACCGGGATCACGAGTACCGGGTATACCGCGGAGACCACGAACACTACCGGGGCAGATACTTCCGGCCCGAAAAGGAATGGAAGGAGCGCCGCAAGGAAGAGCACGAGCGGTGGAAGGAAGAGCGGAAGTGGGAGAAAGAGGAGCGAAAACACCGCGGAAGAGGGCACGGGGACGACTGATCCCGGCGTCGATCGTGGAAATTCATCGAAAGAAAAAGGGGTCGTATCGGCGACCCCTTTTTCTCTTGCGAGACCGTTCTGTGACAATGCGGGGCCGGTATTACTTCCCGCGGGGGAGGGTGATCTTCGGCTCCTTTGCCGGACGGTAGAGCAGAAAAGTCCGCCCGAGCACCTGCGCCACATCGGCGCCGCAGGCGGCGGCAAGCTCTTCGGCGACATCGTGGCGGTCCATGAGGCAGCTTTCGAGAATCTTTACCTTGATGAGTTCGTGATGCGCGAGCGCTTCGTCGGTTTCCCGCGTGAGCGATTCCGAGATGTCGGCTTTTCCGACGGTTATTACGGGATTGAGCGCGTGCCCCAACCCACGGAGAAAACGTTTCTGTTTTCCAGTCAGCATGTACCGGTTCCTTTTCATGAATTTTCTGATGCCGCTGCTGCTATAGCACGAAATAGCCCGAAAGGAAAGGCCATCTCCGCGCAGCGGCGGCTATCTGCCGCTGACCGGCTGCACCTGCTGGAGATATTCGATCAGGAGGTCGATGAACTTTGAAATCCTGCGCCAGTTACTCGTGAGCGCCGCACGCTCCAGCCGGATGCCGATGCCGGTCACGGCGTTGAAGCCGAAGGTGGTGCCGGCCCCCTTGAGATTGTGGGCGATCTTGCGGATGAGGCCGGAATCTTCATGGGCGAGGGCGTCCTGAAGCGACGCCACGTCCTGCCAGCGATACTCGAAAAACGTCGGCACGATCTCCATGAGTTCAGGGTCTACGGAAACGGTATGTCTTTTCTGCCTTGTCTGGTCCATGTGTCACGCTCCCTGATTCATGCGCCGACATGGGCGGCAACGGTGCGCAGGAGGGTTTCCTTTCTGATCGGCTTGGCAAGGTGGGCCGTACAGCCCGCTTCGCGGCACTGGCGGTGACCGTTTCGCTCCGCATGGGCCGTGAGAGCCAGGATGGGGACCGGCCCGGTGCCGTGCGCCCGCTCCCACGCCCTGATCTGCCTGGTGGCCGCATATCCGTCCAGATCGGGCATCTGCATGTCCATCAGCACGATGTCGAAGCTGCCGGAGATGAACTTATCGACCGCCTGTCTGCCATCCGCAACCGCCTCGACCAGATGGCCCGACGAGGTGAGGAAGACCGTGATGAGCCGGCGGATATCCGCCGTGTCCTCGGCCAGGAGAACGCGGAGCCTGCGGCCGGGGGAGCCGCTCGGAGCGGGGGACGCCGCCGGTTCCCCTGCCGCCGGGGGGGAGGGAGCTCCGAAGGGGATCGAGAAGGTAAAGCGGGTCCCTTTCCCTTCTTCGCTTTCAACCTCGACGGACCCGTTCATGAGTTCAATCAGCTTTCGCGCTATGGCAAGCCCCAGTCCCGTCCCCCCCGCCGATCCCGCGGAAGGACCGTGAAGCTGGGCGAACGGCTCGAAGATCTCGTCGAGCTTTGCTCCGGGGATACCGATGCCGGTATCGGCCACCGAGAAGCGCAGGGTGGTTTCCGGCCCCGGAGCAGAGTCGTCCCGCGCTACGGAAATCGTGATCGTCCCCTTGCGGGTGAACTTGATGGCATTGCCCGCCAGGTTTACAAGCACCTGCTGGAGGCGGCGCACGTCGCCGAGGACGAACCCGGGGAGGTCCGGTGCGGCCTGCAGTTCCAGCGACAGCCCCTTGCTCCGGGCAAGACCGCCGAGCATCTCCCCGGTGCTCCCGAGAAGCTCGGCCGGGGAGAAGAGGGACAGTTCGAGGGGGAGGCGCCCGGCGTCCATCCGGGCACTGTCGAGGATGTCGTTGACGAAGGAGAGGAGCAGCGTGTTTGCCTGCCGGCACTGCGATACGCATTTGCGTTGCCGCGATGAGAGAGGGGTCTCTCCGATGAGTTCCAGGGCGCCGCTGAGGACCTGAAGCTGCGTCCGCATTTCATGGCTTGCGTGGGCGAGGAGCTCACCCCGTGCCTTGGCCGCCTCCGAGGCTTCGGCCAGCGACTGCCGCAGCATCTCTTCGGTTCTTGCCCTTCTTGCTGCTTCTTCCCTGAGCTCGCAAATCAGGCGCTTCAGCTCAGCGGCGCTGTCGGGAAGGGGATGTGACGGATGGGAGCAGGAAATGGTCATGGTGTGTGCTCTGTTTCCGGTGCGCGATGCTGATCCCTGCTGGTCCGGGACCGGATGTGTCGGTCTTCCTCGGTGAAGATGTTACCGGCCTGAAATGATTAGAAAGTTGTATACCACAGCTGCGGCAGGTCGGCAACGATTAAATTTGAATTATTTAATGGCATGTCTCTTGTAGGGAGGGGCGGGAGAAATCCCTTTACAACCTCCCGGAATATCAGATATGCTTTTTCGGTTAAACCGATACGAAGAGGCGGCCCGTCTGATGTTGCGCTGGTGTGCGAGGCGCCCGGGTGATGCCCTTTGTACGTTCAGGAAAACGGGTGTCTATGAAGATTGAAAATATCCGCAACTTCTCCATCATTGCCCATATCGACCACGGCAAGTCGACCCTTGCCGATCGCCTTCTCGAGTATACCGGGGCACTGTCCGAGCGGGAGATGCAGGACCAGTTCCTCGACAAGATGGATCTGGAACGCGAACGGGGGATCACCATCAAGGCCCAGACCGTCCGGCTCAACTACCGGGCCGACGACGGCAGGGACTACATCCTTAACCTCATCGACACCCCCGGCCACGTCGACTTCACCTACGAGGTGTCGCGCTCCCTGGCGGCCTGCGAGGGGGGACTCCTCGTGGTCGACGCCTCCCAGGGGGTCGAGGCCCAGACCCTGGCCAACGTCTATCTCGCCATCGACAACAACCTGGAGGTCTTCCCGGTTCTGAACAAGATCGATCTGCCGGCCGCCGAACCCGAGCGGGTCAAGCACGAGATCGAGGAGATCATCGGGCTCGATGCCCATGACGCGGTGCTGGCGAGCGCCAAGGAAGGGATCGGCACCCGGGAGATCCTGGAGGAGATCGTCAAGAAGATCCCCCCTCCCGAGGGAGATCCGGCAAAGCCGCTGAAGGCGCTTCTCTTCGACTCGTGGTACGACCAGTACCAGGGGGTCATCATCCTCGTGCGGGTTGTGGACGGCACTCTCAAGAAGGGGGACAAGATCCTCCTCATGTCGACCGGCCGGAGCTACGAAGCGCTCAAGATCGGCGTCTTCGCTCCCGTCATGCGGGAGGTCCCCTCGCTCTCGGTGGGGGAGGTCGGCTTCATCATCGCCGGCATCAAGGAGGTGCGGGACGCCAAGGTCGGCGACACCGTCACCCTGTTCCACAATCAGTGCGCCGCGCCGCTCTCCGGCTTCAAGGAAGTGAAGCCGATGGTCTTCTCGGGGCTCTATCCCATCGACACGACCCAGTACGAGCAGCTGCGCGACGCCCTGGCAAAGCTCAAGCTGAATGATTCCTCCTTCTCCTACGAGCCCGAAACGTCCCTCGCCCTCGGCTTCGGCTTCCGGTGCGGCTTTCTGGGGCTGCTCCACATGGAGATCATCCAGGAGCGGCTGGAGCGGGAGTTCAACCTCGACCTCATCACCACGGCGCCGACGGTCGTCTACAAAGTCCACCGCCTCAAGGGGGACGTGATCACCATCGAGAGCGCCAACCAGCTCCCCCCCACCCAGGAGATCGACTACGTCGAGGAGCCGTTCATTCTCGCCTCCATCCACACCCCCAACGAGTTCGTCGGCGGCATCCTGGCGCTGTGCGAGGAGAAGCGCGGGGTACAGCGCGAAATCAAGTACCTGACCCCAACGCGGGTCATGATTATCTACGAGCTTCCCCTCAACGAGGTGGTCCTCGACTTCTACGACCGTCTCAAGTCGATCACCAAGGGGTACGCGTCCCTGGACTACGAGCACCTTGATTACCGCCGCAGCGACCTGGTCCGGATGAACATCCTCATCAACGGTGAAACCGTCGACGCCCTGTCGCTCATCATCCACCGGGACAAGGCCTACTACCGGGGGCGCGACCTCGTCTCCAAGATGAAGGAGCTGATCCCCCGCCAGATGTTCGAAGTGGCGATCCAGGCGGCCATCGGTACCAAGATCATCGCCCGCGAGACCGTCAAGGCACTCCGCAAGGACGTTCTCGCCAAGTGTTACGGCGGCGACATCACCCGCAAGCGCAAGCTTCTCGAAAAGCAGAAGGAAGGGAAGAAGCGGATGAAGAACGTCGGGAACGTCGAGCTGCCCCAGGAGGCGTTTCTCGCCATCCTCAAGGTGGAAGACAAGTAGCGTCCCATTTCCAGCGCAAAGGACCAGACTATGGATTACAAGGATTTCCAGCACGGACCGGACGGCACCATGGAGAGTGGCGCTGCGCCGGCGGAGCAGCAGCCGGTGAAGAGGAAGCATGTCGTCCGGGAGTATGCCGAGTCGATCATCATCGCCGTCATCCTCGCCCTTTTCATCAGGACGTTCATCGTCCAGGCATTCAAGATTCCCTCCGGTTCCATGGAGGATACCCTCGCCATCGGCGATCACATTCTCGTCAACAAGTTCATCTACGGCACCAAGATTCCCTTCGTCGACGGCCGCTTTCTCAAGATCCGCAACCCGGAGCGGGGCGACGTGATCGTGTTCGAGTACCCCGAGGACCCGAGCAAGGATTTCATCAAGCGGGTGATCGGGCTTCCCGGTGACAAGGTCCAGGTGATCAACAAGCGGGTCTACGTCAACGACAAGCCGTACGTCATTCCCCAGGAGGTCCACAAGGAGAATGATCTCATCCCCGCGGCCCAGAATCCCCGGGACAATTTCGGTCCGTTCATGGTTCCCCCCAATTCCTACTTCATGATGGGGGACAACCGCGACCGCTCCTACGACAGCCGCTTCTGGGGGGTCGTGAAGAACAGCCAGATCAAGGGACTCGCCTTCATCAAGTACTGGTCGTGGGACCGCGACAACTTTAGCGTGCGCTGGAGAAGCATCGGCACCCTGATCCACTGAGTACCCCTGATCCACTGAATACGTTCTTGACACCGTCCCCCACCCGGTGATACGGTACGAGAAATTTACCCCGGCCTTTTAAATTAACCCCGTGAGGTTAGAAAAGGTGTTTGTGACAGACTCGAAGAACCGCAGTCTTATCCGAGCCTTTTCGCCCTTTGTGCGGAAGGGCTCTTTTTGCGCCCGCCGCCGGGGGTGAAACGGGCCGGCGAGGGAAACGGGAAAGGAGGGAGCTGTGGCGGAAGAAAAGACGACCATTCTTGACGGTGCGGGCGTCAAGCGGGCGCTGACCCGGATTGCCCACGAGATTCTCGAGCGGAACAAGGGGGTTGAGGACCTGGTCCTGGTCGGGATCAGGACCGGCGGTGTGCATCTGGCCCGGGAGCTTTCGGCCCGCCTGGAGGAGATCGAGGGGGCGAAGGTGCCGGTGGGGGAGGTGGACATCACCCTCTATCGGGACGACTTCAAGGGACAGGCCCCCCATCTGCCGGTCGGCAAGACCGACATCCCCTTCGTCATCGAGAAGACGAAGGTGGTTCTCGTCGATGACGTCCTCTTCACCGGCCGGACGATCCGCGCCGCCATGGATGCCATCATGGACCACGGGCGCCCCGACTGCATCCAGCTTGCGGTCCTCATCGACCGGGGGCACCGCGAGCTGCCGATCCGCGCCGACTTCGTCGGCCGCAACGTCCCGACGAGCATGAAGGAAAAGATCGTGGTCCTGTTCGACGCCGATTCCAGGCCGACCGAGGTAGTGCTCGAAAAATAGCTGTGCATCTGATCTTAAGGGGGGAAAGATGGGATTCAAGCACAAGGATATCATCGGGCTGCAGGGGCTGAGCCGGGAGGAGATCCAGCTCCTTCTCGACACGGCCGAGAACATGAAGGAGATCTCGGGCCGCGACATCAAGAAGGTGCCGACCCTGCGCGGCAAGACGGTGGTGAACCTCTTCTTCGAGGCCTCCACCCGCACCCGCACCTCGTTCGAGATTGCAGCCAAGCGGCTTTCCGCCGATACGATCAATATCTCGGCCTCGACCAGTTCCGTGACCAAGGGAGAGACCCTCTCCGACACGGCGCGGAACATCCTGGCCATGAAGCCCGACATCATCGTCATGCGCCACGCCGCCTCGGGGGCCCATCACTATCTCGCCCAGCGGGTCTCCTGCTCGGTCATCAACGCCGGAGACGGCGCCCATGAGCACCCCTCCCAGGGGCTCCTCGACATGCTGACCATGCGCCAGAAGTTCGGGACCCTCGACGGGCTCACCGTGGCCATCGTCGGCGACATCACCCACAGCCGCGTGGCCCGCTCCGACATCTTCGGCCTGACGACGATGGGGGCGAGCGTCCGCCTCGCCGGCCCGCCGACCATGATGCCCCCGGGGATCGAACGGCTCGGCAACGTTACCGTCTGCACCGACATGCGGGAGGCGATCAAGGGGGCCGATGTGGTGATGATGCTCCGCATCCAGCTGGAGCGCCAGGGGAAGACCCTGCTGCCGACCCTGCGTGAGTACTCCCGGTACTACGGCCTCAACCCCGAAAACCTGAAGCTCGCCAAGCCCGGCGCCATGGTCATGCATCCGGGCCCCATCAACCGCGGGGTGGAGCTCTCCTCCTACGTGGCCGACGGAGACCAGTCGGCGATCCTGACCCAGGTGGAGAACGGCGTGGCGGTGCGGATGTCGATGCTGTACCACGTTTCCGGCGGCGAGCTGCCGACGGAATAACGAATCCAGAGACGAGGTGATTCCATGAATCTGTTGATAAAGGGAGGGCGGGTGATCGACCCGTCGCAGGGGATAGACGAAGCGCTCGACATCCTCGTGGAGAACGGTGTTGTCAAGGCGCTCGGCAAGGGGGTCAAGGCTCCGGCCCAAACGGAGATCGTCGACGCCACCGGCCTGATCGTCACGCCGGGGCTCATCGACATGCACGTGCACCTGCGGGACCCGGGGCTCGAATACAAGGAAGACATCGTCTCGGGCACCAGGGCCGCGGCGGCCGGCGGCTTCACGTCGGTTGCCTGCATGCCCAACACCAGGCCGGTGAACGACAACAAGGCGGTGACGAGCTACATCATAGCCAAGGCAAAGGCCGAAGGGGTCGTCAACGTCTTCCCGGTGGGCGCCATCACCCAGGGGAGCAAGGGGGAGGCCCTGGCCGAGATGGGGGACCTGAAGGAGGCGGGCTGCGTGGCGGTCTCCGACGACGGCCGTCCGGTCACGAGCTCCGAGCTGATGCGCCGGGCCCTGGAGTACGCCAAGGGGATGGGGATCATGATCATCTCCCACGCCGAGGACCTCTCCCTGGTTGGGGAGGGGGTCATGAACGAGGGATTCGTCTCCACCGAGCTGGGGCTGAAAGGGATCCCCTGGGCCGCCGAGGACGCCGCCACGGCCCGGGAGGTCTACCTGGCCGAGTTCACCGACTCGCCGCTCCACATCGCCCACGTCTCCACCAAGGGGGCGCTCCGGATCATCCGCAACGCCAAGGCGCGGGGGGGGAAGGTCACCTGCGAGACGGCGCCCCACTACTTCTCCCTCACCGACGACGCGGTGCGGGGGTACAACACCAACGCCAAGATGAATCCGCCGCTCCGTACGGTCGATGACGTGGCGGCGGTCAAGGCGGCGCTTGCCGACGGCACCATCGACGCCATCGCCACCGACCACGCTCCCCATCACCTGGACGAGAAGGACGTGGAGTTCAACGTCGCCCTGAACGGCATCGTGGGCCTTGAGACTTCCCTGTCGCTCTCCCTGCAGCTGGTGGAAGAGGGGGTGCTGACCCTTCCGGCGCTGGTGGAGAAAATGGCGTGCAACCCGGCGAAGATCTTGGGGATCGACCGCGGGACCCTCCGGGAAGGGGCGGTCGCCGACATCACCGTCATCGATCCGGCTGTCGAGTGGACGGTGGATGCTGAAAAGCTGGCCAGCAAGTCAAAGAATTCCCCGTTCCTCGGACAGAAAATGAAGGGGGCCGCTGCCTGCACCATCGTCGGTGGAAACGTGGTCTTCAAACGGAACTAAACTCAACCAGGAGTATCGCATGAAAGCAGTCCTTGCGCTCGCCGACGGGCGCGTCTTCGAAGGAAAATCGTTCGGCGCCACGGGGGAGGCCACCGGCGAGGTGGTCTTCAACACCGCCATGACCGGTTACCAGGAGGTCCTGACCGACCCCTCCTACCGGGGGCAGATGGTCACCATGACCTACACCCAGGTCGGCAACACCGGCATCAACCCGGAGGATATCGAGAGCCGGCAGCTCTACCTCTCGGGGTTCATCGTAAGAGAGTACCACGACTGCTACTCCAACTGGCGGGCCACCATGAGCCTCGACGCCTACCTCAAGGAGAACGGGGTGGTGGGGATCCAGGGGCTCGACACCCGGGCCTTGACGCGCCACCTGCGGGACAAGGGGGCCCAGAACGGGATCATCTCCACCGTCGACTTCGACCGCGAGAGCCTCGTGAAAAAGGCCCGGGCGGTGCCGAGCATGGCGGGGCTCGATCTCGCCTCCGGCGTCACCTGCGACAGGCCCTACCACTGGAGCGAGAAGCTCTGGGAGCTGGGGGAAGGATACACCGCCGCCAAGCCCGAGGAGCTCAAGTACAAGGTGGTGGCCTACGACTTCGGCATCAAGTACAACATCCTCCGCTGTCTTGTGTCGGCCGGCTGCGACGTGACCGTGGTCCCCGCCACCTTCCCGGCCGAGGAGGCCCTGGCCATGAACCCGGACGGAATCTTCCTCTCCAACGGTCCCGGCGACCCGGAGCCGATGACCGCTGTCATCGAGAACATCCGGAAGTTCGTCGGCAAGAAGCCGATCTTCGGCATCTGCCTCGGCCACCAGCTCCTGGGGCTGGCCCTTGGGGGCCAGACCATGAAGCTCAAGTTCGGCAACCACGGCTCCAACCTCCCGGTCATGGACCTGGAGACCCGCCGGGTGGAGATCACCGCCCAGAACCACGGCTTCTCGGTGGACATCGTTTCGCTGGGCCACGCCTGCGAGCTGGCCCACGAGAACCTGAACGACCAGACCGTGGAGGGGATGCGGCACAAGGAACTTCCCATCTTCTCGGTCCAGCACCACCCCGAGGCGTCCCCTGGACCCCACGACTCCCACTACCTCTTCGGGCGTTTCGTGGAGATGATGGAAAAGAACCTGTGAGGAGTGAGGAGTAAGGAGTAAGGAGTAAGGAGTAAGGAGTAAGGAGTAAGGAGTGAATAGCTGGGAGATTTTACTCCTCACTCTTCACCCCTCACGCCTAACGCAGATGCGGTACATCGATCTTTATCAATCAGGCGAACTGCTGCAGCGGGTGAAAGAGGCCTACGCCCGGCTCCGCTCCTGCGACCTCTGCCCCCACGACTGCAGGGTGAACCGGCTGGCGGGCGAGACCGGCGCCTGCCGGGCGGGGTGGCGGCCCCGGGTCGCCTCGGCCAATGCCCACCACGGCGAGGAGCCTCCCATCTCCGGGACAAAAGGATCTGGGACGATCTTCCTCTCCTGGTGCAGCCTCCACTGCCGGTTCTGCCAAAACTTCCCCATCAGCCAGCAGGGGAACGGCACCGACCTGACGACGCGGGAGCTGGCGGAGCGCATGCTGGGGTTGCAGAAGCGCGGGGTGCACAACATCAACTTCGTCACCCCGACCCACTTCCTGCCGCAGATCCTGGCGGCCCTCTACCTGGCGATTCCCCGCGGGTTCCGGCTCCCCATCGTCTGGAACTCCAGCGGCTTCGAGAAGGTGGACGCCCTGCGGCTCCTGGACGGGGTCGTGGACGTCTACCTGCCGGATATGAAGTACGCGGGGGAGGAGCCGGCGCTAAGGTTTTCCTCGGCTCCGGGATACCGGGAAGTGAACCGGCTGGCGGTTGCCGAGATGCTTAGCCAGGTGGGGCACCTGGAAACGGACGCAGAGGGGATCGCGGTGCGCGGCCTCATCATCCGCCACCTGGTCCTGCCGGAGGGGGCGGCCGGAAGCGGCGAGACCCTTCACTGGATCGCCGCAAACCTGGGGACGGAAATCCACATCGCCCTGATGAACCAGTTCTTTCCCGCCCATCGGGCCGCCGAGACGCCGGGGATTCGGCGCAAGATCACCGACGAGGAGTACGACGAAGCGGTGGAGGCCCTGGAGGAAGCCGGCCTGGAAAACGGCTGGGTGCAGGATTAGCATGAGAACCGTCGTTTTGCTGGCGTTGTCCAACATCTTCATGACCTTCGCCTGGTACGCGCACCTGAAGAACCTGCGGGCGGCCCCCTGGTACATCGCGGTGGCGGTGAGTTGGGGAATCGCCTTCTTTGAGTACCTGATCCAGGTGCCGGCCAACCGGATGGGGTACGGCACCTTCAACCTGGGGCAGCTGAAGATCATGCAGGAGGTCATAACCCTTGCGGTCTTCGTCCCCTTCGCCGTCTTCTACATGGGACAGCCGCTGAAACTCGACTACCTCTGGGCGGGGTGCTGCCTGGCGGGGGCGGTCTTTTTCATCTTTCGTGGCTAATTTCATTTTTTAACGACGATACAAAGCAAGGAGTTGCAATGCCCAAACGTACCGACATCAAGAAGATCCTCATCATCGGCGCCGGCCCCATCGTGATCGGCCAGGCGTGCGAGTTCGACTACTCCGGCACCCAGGCGTGCAAGGCGCTGAAGGAGGAGGGGTTCGAGGTGGTGCTGCTGAACTCGAACCCCGCCACCATCATGACCGATCCCGACTTCGCCGACCGGACCTACGTGGAGCCGGTGACCCCCGAGGTGCTCGCCAAGATCATCGAGAAGGAGCGCCCCGACGCGGTGCTGCCGACCTTGGGGGGGCAGACGGCGCTCAACACCGCCGTGGCGGTGGCGGAGAACGGCACCCTGGAGCGATTCGGGGTGGAGCTGATCGGCGCCAAGCTTCCGGCCATCAAGAAGGCCGAGGACCGGACCCTCTTCAAGGAGGCGATGGAGCGGATCGGCCTCAACGTCCCCCGCTCGGGGCTCGCCCACAATTATACCGAGGCAATGGAGGTGGTGAAGCACGTGGGCTTTCCGGCCATCATCCGTCCCTCCTTCACCCTGGGGGGGACCGGCGGCGGCATCGCCTACAACATGGAGGAGTACGAGAAGATGTCGATGGCCGGCATCGACGCCTCCCCCACCGACGAGATCCTGGTGGAGGAGTCGGTCATCGGCTGGAAGGAGTACGAGCTGGAGGTGATGCGGGATACCGCCGACAACGTGGTGATCATATGCTCCATCGAGAACTTCGATCCGATGGGGGTCCACACCGGCGACTCCATCACCGTCGCCCCGGCCCAGACCCTGACCGACAAGGAGTACCAGATCCTCCGGGATGCGGCCCTGAAGATCATCCGCGAGATCGGGGTCGACACCGGCGGCTCCAACATCCAGTTCGGGATCAATCCCAAGAACGGCCGCCTGGTGGTGATCGAGATGAACCCGCGGGTGTCGCGCTCCTCGGCCCTTGCCTCCAAGGCGACCGGCTTCCCCATCGCCAAGATCGCGGCGAAGCTCGCGGTCGGCTATACCCTGGACGAGATCAGAAACGACATCACCCGCGAGACCCCGGCCTGCTTCGAGCCGACCATCGACTACGTGGTGACCAAGATCCCGCGCTTCACCTTCGAGAAGTTCCCGGCCGCGGACAGCACCCTCACCACCCAGATGAAGTCGGTGGGGGAGGTGATGGCCATCGGCCGCACCTTCAAGGAGTCGTTCCAGAAGGCGCTCCGGTCGCTGGAGATCGGCTCCGCCGGCCTGGAGTCGCGCCTCTTCGCCAACGGCGACAACCGCCGGGCGCTCACCGTGAAAGAGCAGCAGCTCCTCCACGACAGGCTCCGGGTCCCCAACTGGGAGCGCCTCTGGTATCTCGGCGACGCCTTCCGCAGCGGCATGAGCGTGGAAGAGGTCTTCGCCCATACCGCCATCGACCCCTGGTTCCTCCATAACATCCGGCAGATCATCGAGAAGGAGGAGGAGCTGCGGAAGGTCGATATTGCGGGCGAGAGGGCGGAGAACCTCAAGGCCGTCGTAAAAGAGGCGAAGCAGTACGGCTTCTCCGACCGGATGCTCGGCCGGTTCTGGGGGAAGAGCGACGAGGAGATCCGGCAGCTGCGGCTCTCCCTCGGCGTCAGGCCCGTGTTCAAGCGGGTCGATACCTGCGCCGCCGAGTTCGTCGCCTACACCCCGTATCTCTACTCCACCTACGAGGAGGAGTGCGAGGCGGAGGTGACCGACCGGAGGAAGATCATGATCCTCTGCGGCGGCCCCAACCGGATCGGCCAGGGGATCGAATTCGACTACTGCTGCGTCCACGGGGTCTTCGCCCTGGGGGAGGACGGCTACGAGACCATCATGGTCAACTGCAACCCGGAGACGGTCTCCACCGACTACGACACCTCCGACCGCCTCTACTTCGAGCCCCTCACCTACGAGGATGTCCTCTCCATCGTCGACATCGAGAAGCCGGAAGGGGTCATCGTCCAGTTCGGCGGCCAGACTCCCTTGAAACTCGCCGTGGCCCTGGAGAAGGCCGGCGTCCCCATCATCGGCACCTCCCCCGACGCCATCGACCGGGCCGAGGACCGGGAGCGTTTCCAGGAGATGCTCCACAAGCTGAATCTGCTGCAGCCCGAGAACGGCACCGCCCGCTCCTTCGAGGAGGCGGAGGAAGTGGCCAACCGGATCGGCTATCCCGTGGTGGTGCGCCCCTCCTACGTCCTCGGCGGCCGGGCCATGGAGATCGTCTACGACGTGGAGAACCTGCGCCGCTACATGCACACCGCCGTTCAGGCGTCGCCGGAGCATCCGATCCTGATCGACAAGTTCCTCGACAAGGCGATCGAGATCGACGTGGACGCCCTCTGCGATGGCCACGAGGTGGTGATCGGCGGGATCATGGAGCATATCGAGGAGGCGGGGATCCATTCGGGGGACTCGGCCTGCTCGCTCCCGCCGTACTCCATCTCCCGGGAACTGGTGAACGAAATCCGCCGCCAGACCGAGCTCATGGCCCTGGAGCTGAACGTCAAGGGGCTCATGAACGTCCAGTACGCCATCAAGGACGGCACCATCTACATCCTGGAGGTGAACCCCCGCGCCTCCCGGACCGCCCCCTTCGTCTCCAAGGCGACGGGGCGCCCCCTGGCGAAGATCGCGGCCCGGATCATGGCCGGCAAGAGCCTGAAGGCGCTGGGCGTTGCCGGCGACATCGTGCCGGCGCACATGTCGGTCAAGGAGGCGGTCTTTCCCTTCGTGAAGTTCCCCGGGGTCGACACCATCCTGGGTCCTGAGATGAAGTCCACCGGCGAGGTGATGGGGATCGGTCCCGACTTCGCCACCGCCTTCGCCAAGGCCCAGCTCGGAGCGAACGTGAAGCTCCCCAGGTCGGGCAAGGTCTTCATCAGCCTCCACGACGCCGACAAGAAACTTATTGTCGATGCGGCCAAAAAACTCTATAATGCCGGTTTTAAGCTGGTTGCCACCCGCGGCACCGCCACCTATCTGCAGGAGAAGGGGTTAGCAGTGGAGGTGATCAACAAGGTGCTTGAAGGGCGCCCCCACGTGGTGGACGCCATCAAGAACGGCGAAATCTGCATGGTGCTCAACACCACGCAGGGGGCCCAGGCCGTGGCCGATTCCTTCTCCATCCGGCGCGAGGCCCTCATGCACAACGTGGCCTACTTCACCACGGTAGCCGGTGCCAACGCGGCGGCGGACGGCATCGTCGCCATGCTCGCCGGCGAGCTTGACGTGAAGCCCCTGCAGGAGTACCTGGCGTAAACCGGCCCGGTTCCGGACAGACCACCGGGGTGGCCAGGCGGCTGCCCCGCGATCTTCATAGAGGAGTTGTCAGCACGATGTCCCATTCAGTACCGATGACCAAGGAAAGTTACGAGGCGCTCCAGGAGGAGCTCAAACGGCTGATCCGCGAGGAGCGCCCCCGGGTGATCCAGGATATCGCCGAGGCCCGCAGCCACGGTGATCTCTCCGAGAACGCCGAATACGACGCAGCCAAGAACCGCCAGGCGTTCATCGAGGGGCGCATCCAGGAACTCCAGGGAAAGCTCGCCCGGGCCTATGTGGTGGATCTCACCGGGATGAAGCCCGACAAGGTGGTCTTCGGCGCCACGGTCACCCTCTACGACACCGCCTCCGAAGATGAGGTCACCTACAAGATCGTCGGCGAGGAAGAGGCCGACATCAAGCTGGGGAAGATCTCCTGCACCTCGCCGGTCGGCAAGGCCCTCATCGGCCACAAGCTCGACGACAGCGTCAAGATCAAGGTGCCGTCGGGACTCACCCGGGAATACGAGATCATCGACATCAAGTACCTGTGAGGGGGAAATCCCAAACTTTGCACGTCTCACCTCTCACTTCTCACGTCTAGCGTTCCCACTCTGCGACAGAAAGGAAACACACAATGAGCCAGCAGTTCACCAAGGATATGACCTTCGCCCAGGCCCTCCAGAAGCACCCCGAAGTGGCCAAGGTGCTCCGCAAGTACAACCTCGGCTGCATCGGCTGCATGGGGGCCCAGAACGAATCCCTCGAGCAGGGCTGCGCCGCCCACGGCCTCGACGTGAACGACATCCTGCGCGACCTGAACGCCATCGGGTAAGATTCGGCTGCAGCACGTACCGCAGCTTGAACGAAAAAAGGCACCGACTATCGGTGCCTTTTTTCCGTTTTGACGGCAGGAGCTTACTACTCCCGCGTCCCGCCGGGGAGCGGCCGTCTCCGCCCCAGCACCGCCAGGCCGACCCCGCCCAAAATCGCCGCGGCGGAGAAGAGAAGCCGCACCGTGACCTGCTCCGCGAGGAAGAGGACGCCCCCCGCCGCCGCCAGGACGGGGACCGCCAGCTGCACGGTCGCCGCAAAGGTGGCCGTCATCTGGCGCAGGACCCGATACCAGACTACATATCCCCCGGCCGAGGCGAGCGAACCGGACACGGCGGCGAGCAGTGCCCCTTTCGGGGAGGCATGGAGCGTCGGCAGGGTGAGGAGGGAGAGGGCGAGGACAAGGGGAACGGCGCGGGCGAAGTTCCCCGCCGTCACCGCCAGGGGATCGGTGGAGCCGCGCCCCGAAAGGGAGTATATCCCCCAGGAGACCCCCGCCACCGCCATCAGGAGAGATCCCGTCGGAGTCGGTGCCGAGAGGCCCGGGAGGACAAGCAGTACGAGTCCGGCCAGCGCCAGGAACAACCCGCACCACTCCCAGAGACGGGGGCGTTCGCCCGAGCGAAGACCCGCCAGGATCATCGTCCCCTGCACGGCTCCGAACAGGATCAGCGCCCCGGTTCCCGCGGCCAGGCTGAGGTAGGCGAACGAAAAGGCGACGACATAGACGAAGAGGGCAGCGGCCGCTCTCCAGTTACCCCGGCTTTTCCCCGGACGCCGCCCCGTCAGCCGGACGAGGAGCAAAAGCGCGAGCGCTCCGGAACCGAGCCTGATGGTGGAAAACCCCGCCGCATCGGTGGCGCCCGTCCCGAGGGCCAGGCGGCAGAGGACCGAGTTGGCGGCGAAGGCGACGAGCGCAAGGAGGGTCAGGGCGGTGGTGGTTAACCTCTCGCGGTAGGGATGGCAGGGCACAACGCACTCCTCTGTCTCTCTGCCCCTGCCGGCGTGCGATGTCCTGATTGCGTTTCCGGGGTCAGGGGGGTGTTGTTTGCGGTTTCCCAAACATAGCTGTCCTTGTCATTCGATGCAACTCCCGTCATCGAACATCCCCGCCCCTTTGATCTTTTCCGCCACCTTCCTGAAGTGATAGCCGTAGATGGCGTACGTTATGGCCAGCGGAAAGAGCCGCGGCTTGCGGCAGAGCGACCAGAAGAAGAGCTTCCAGAAGTGGAGTCTCTCCCTCCCGATCACCCCGAGAAGGAGGACCGATTTGCCCAGCGCCCCGAGATATCCCCGCTGGAGGCGGAATTTCCCCGCCTGCGGCGGCCGGTACTCCCTGAGGAGCCTGATGACCCGCTGGTAGTAGTTTTTCGGCGAGTAGATGGTGTCGAGGATGGCCCGGTAGCCGCCGATCAGCGCCTTCGGCTCCATCCGGGGGATGAAGTTGAGGGCGATGGCCGTATTGTTGCCGGAGGCGTCCCCCAGCAGCCGCCCCTCCTGGAGCAGGCGCCGGTAGAGCCTGGTGCCGCGCAGGGCGGTGAGCATCCCGACCATGGCGGTGGCGATGCCGCTCTCCTGGATGAAGCGGATCTGCCGCTCGAAGATCCCCTGCGGGTCGCTGTCGAAACCGACGATGAACCCGCCGTGCACCTGGAGGCCGGCCCGCTGGATCCGCTTCACCGAGGCCAGGAGGTCGCGGTTTCTGTTCTGCACCTTGCCGCTCTCGGCAAGGCCGTCCTCGTGGGGGGTCTCGATCCCGATGAAGACCTCTTCGAACCCCGCCCGGACCATCAGCTCCATGAGGCGGCCGTCGTCGGCCAGGTCGATGGAGGCCTCGGTATAGAAGTAGAAGGGGCGTCCCCGCTCCTCCATCCAGTCGATGATGGCGGGAAGGACCTCCCGCTTCAGCTTCGCCCGGTCGCCGATGAAGTTGTCGTCGACGAGGAAGACCGCCCCGCGCCATCCCCGAACGTAGAGGCTCTCCAGCTCCGCAATCAGCTGGGCAAGTCCCTTGGTGCGCGGCTTCCGTCCGAACAGGCTGGTAATGTCGCAGAACTCGCAGTCGAAGGGGCACCCCCGCGAATACTGGATGTTCATGGCGGCGTACTTCCTGACATCCACCAGCTCCCAGAGCGGGAGGGGGGTCTCCTTCAGCTCCGCCCGCCGTTCGTCGGCGTAGAGGTGCCGCGCCTCCCCCCGGCGCAGATCATCCAGGAAAGGGGGTAGGGTGAGCTCCGCCTCCCCCGTCACCAGATGGTCCACCTCCGGGAAATCCTCCGGGCAGGTGGTAAAGAGGGGACCGCCGGCGACGGTCCTCACCCCCAGCCGGCGACTGCGGTCGACCACCTCCCGGGCCGATTCCCTCTGGATGGTCATGGCGCTGATGAAGACGCAGTCGGCCCAGAGGAGATCCTCGTCCCCGAGGGGGCGGACGTTCATGTCGACGAGCCGCTTCTCCCACTGGGCGGGGAGCATGGCGGCCACCGTCAGAAGCCCCAGCGGAGGGAAGCTCGCCTTTCTCCCGATGAATTTCAGGGCGTGGCGGAAACTCCAGAATGTTTCGGGATAGAGGGGATACACGAGAAGGATCTTCATCCGGCTGCTCCTTTGTGCCGTAAACGTGGGAGATGCATGAAGTCTACATTGTAAAGTCCTTTCAGTAAAAGTGCCCGATATTCATTGTAAATTTTCTGTAAAAGGGGGGCGGTGCCGCATGGGGCATCCTCGGGCGAAGGAGGGAAGGGGGGTGGTGCCGGCCGGGATGGCGCGTCAGGAGTTCCGTGGTGGGGGGGCGGGGCCGGCCATGTCTGCCGGAGAGGGGAACCTGCCGCTCACTCACCCTTCCCGACCATCTCCTGGAGGCTGCGCGCATTCAGGGCGGCGTAGCCGTTTTGGTCGTTGTCGAAGAAGCAGAAGACCTCCTTTCCCTCTCGGGCCCAGGCCGACAGGGCCCCCGCCCATCCCGCAAGGGTGGTCGTGTCGTACGAACCCTGGTAGGCCCCGCCCGGCCCGTGGAGGCGGAGGTAGACGAAATCGGCCGTAATCTCCCGGGGCGAAAGGGTGCCGGCCAGTTCATAGATGCAGAAGGCGGCACCCCTTTGGCGCAGCAGCGCGTAGACCTCATCGGCAAACCAGCTCGGATCGCGGAATTCGAAGGCGTAGCGAAATCCCTCGGGAAGCCGGGCCAGGAACTCCCCGAGCCGGGCGGCGTTGCATCTCCACCGCGGCGGCAGCTGGAACAGGACCGGTCCGAGCTGCTTTCCTAGCCTATTGACGCGCCCGAGAAAGTGCTCCACCGCTTCCCCGGCGTCCTTGAGCTTTTTCATGTGGGTAATGTAGCGGCTCGCCTTGACCGCAAAGATAAACTCCTCTGGCACCGCCTTGCGCCAGGAGTCGAGGGCCTCCACGCTCGGCAGATGGTAGAAGGAGTTGTTGATCTCCGCCGCCTGAAAATGCCCCGCATAGTAGGCGAGCATCTCCTCCGGCCTCACCCCCTCCGGATAGAACGGCCCCTTCCAGTGGTCGTAGTGCCACCCCGACGTGCCGATATGGATGCGGTCTCGCCGACTCAATTGCTTATCAAGATCTGTGACCGTAAATCGCGCAGGATGCTCCGGGCGCTTTTCTGATACTCCGCCTGATATCCGGACGTACAGATGTTGGTCGCTGTCTTGTCCCGCAAATCCCTGGTGACCGTCAACTCATTTCCCGCCTTCCTGTACGTTGCCCGGTAATCGAGTGATGGGCTGGAATACCCGAAATCCTTGGGGAAACCGACTATCGTCATTGAAGCGGGAAACTCGAAAACATACTCCTCCATGCTCCGCCCGCCACTGCATACCGTTGCTTTCCTGGTTGTCGGTTCATAGGCGCCGGCTGTGATTGCCGCGATGGGGAAAAGGCTGGATGTCACGGGTTTTATCGGCATTCCCGTCGTACTGGCAACGACGAGCAGGTCCTCCAGATTGAAGGAAATGCTGAAATTGTACACATCAAGAAGTTCCTTCGGATCGTCCTTCTGCAGGGTGCCGGTGCCGTGGACTCCTTGTGATTCCAGGAGCTTCCTGACGGCGTACTCTTCCAGGTCACCCCGCATGTTCCGCATGGCTTCTCTCATGCTGATTGCCGGAAGGCTCAGCTTCACCCCGCGAACTTCATCAAAGCGATAGCGGACACAGAGCAGGGCATCTCCGTATTTTTCCATCAGGCTGTGGCCGTCTTATAGCACGCTTTAATAACAGAATGCATATATTTTGTCTGGGCGAAGTCCTCTTGACCTGGGCTGCCTGGGGACGACATCCCGGGTTGCAACGGAACAATGGGCCTGCTACAGTGGAGACCTTGTGAAGCGTGGCTGTGTATCCGGTGCGGAGTCGATCCGCCATGGGGAGTTGCCCTGGTGAGTAACGGAAATCGTGACAATGCGGCAGGGAAGGGTGCCGGGGTGCGTCTGGTGCTTCAGGACGACGGCACCCTCTCGATTCCGGCCGCGGTGCTGAAGGAAGCGGGCTTCGGACCAGGGGAGCCGGTGACGGTCCATTCGACGGACGACGGCCTGGTGGTCGCCAGGGCGCCAATAGCGCCGGTTTCCGTTGAGCAATCCCAGTCGGCGCTCCGCGATTCCATCAACCGCAAGAACCTGGAAACCTCCATGCAATTCATCAAGGGGGTGGGGCCGAAGCTGGCGGAGATTCTGGGGCGGAAGGGGATCGCTACGGTGGAGGATGCCCTCTACCTCCTCCCGAACCGCTACGAGGACCGCCGCAGCATCGTCCCCATCGTGCGGCTGAGGCCGGGGGAGAGCTCGGTCTTCCAGGGGGAGGTGGTGTCGGCCGATATGGTCGCCACCCGCGGGGGACGGCGCTTCTTCGAGGCCCTCGTGCGGGACGCGAGCGGCACGGTGATCCTCAAGTGGTTCAATTTCAACCCGGCGTTCATGAAGAAATCGTGGCGAGCGGGGCGGCGCGGCATCTTCACGGGGGTCGTGGCGCAGCACGGCTTCCAGCGGGAGGTCCACCACCCGGACGTGGAGTGGCTGGCCGAGGGGGAGACGGTGGAAGCGGTCATGGCCCGGGACCCGGTTGCCTTCGGCCGGCTCGTGCCGGTCTATCCCCTGACCGAGGGGCTTCACCAGAAGACGCTCCGCAAGGTGATGAAGGAGGTGGTGGACCGCTTCGCCCCGTGCGTGGAGAGCGTGCTCCCGCCGGCGGTGGCGTCGCGCCAGGGGCTTCTGCCGCTGGCCGGGGCGCTGCGGACGGTGCACTTCCCGGGGGAGGATAGCGACCAGCGGCTCCTGGAGGAGGGGAAGGACCCGGCCCACCGGACCCTCGTCTTTGACGAGTTCTTCTTCCTGGAGCTGGGGCTCGCCCTCAGAAAGCGGGGGGTGGTGGTGGAGCCGGGGATCTCCTTCGCCGTGAACCACACCTTCACCAAGCCGCTCCTGAAGCTCCTCCCGTTCTCGCTGACGAACGCCCAGCGCCGCGTGCTCGCCGAGATCAAGGAGGACATGATGGCGCCGCACCCGATGCACCGGCTGGTGCAGGGGGACGTGGGGTGCGGCAAGACGCTGGTGGCGCTCATGGCGGCGCTGGTGGCGGTGGAGAACGGCTACCAGGTGGCGATCATGGCCCCCACCGAGATCCTGGCGGAGCAGCACTACCTGAACATCCACCGCTGGTGCGACGAGCTTGGCGTTCAGGTGGCGCTTCTCACCTCCTCCCTCAAGGGGAAGGCGAAGAGCGAGGCGCTCGACCGGGTGGCGCGGGGGGAGGCGCAGATCGTGGTCGGTACCCATGCGGTGATCCAGGAGAAGGTGGAGTTCCACCGGCTGGGCCTTGGCATCGTGGACGAGCAGCACCGCTTCGGCGTCATCCAGCGGGGGCTTCTGCGGAAGAAGGGGGAGAACCCGGACATCCTCGTCATGACCGCCACCCCGATTCCCCGCACCCTCGCCATGACGGTCTTCGGCGACCTCTCGCTTTCGGTGATCGACGAGCTTCCGCCGGGGCGGACCCCCGTCGAGACGCGGGTCTGCTTCGAGAGCCGCCGCGGCCAGGTCTACGGCATCATCCGCGAGGAGGTGGCGAAGGGGCACCAGGCCTACGTCATCTACCCGCTGGTGGAGGAGACGGAGAAGTCGGATCTCAAGGCGGCGACCCAGATGGCGGAGCACCTGGCCAACGACATCTTCCCGGAGCTGCGGCTCGGCATCCTCCACGGCCGGATGAAGCCGGAGGAGAAGGAAGCGGTGATGCGTTCCTTCAAGGAGCGGGAGCTCGACATCCTCGTGGCGACTACGGTGATCGAGGTGGGGATCGACGTCCC
Source organism: Deltaproteobacteria bacterium (assembly GCA_021847245.1). Taxonomy (GTDB): domain Bacteria; phylum Desulfobacterota; class Desulfuromonadia; order Geobacterales; family Geobacteraceae; genus Geobacter. The sequence goes on from JAJZUC010000002.1 coordinate 48,238, forward strand.
CAACGCCACGGTGATGGTGATCGAGCACGCCGAGCGCTTCGGCCTCTCCCAGCTCCACCAGCTCCGCGGCCGGGTGGGGCGGGGGAGCGGGCGCTCCCGCTGCATCCTGATGACGCCGGGGAAGCTCTCGGAGGACGGGGAGAAGCGGCTCCGGGTGATGGAGTCAACCACCGACGGCTTCCGGATCGCCGAGGCGGACCTGGAGATCCGCGGCCCGGGCGACTTTCTCGGCACCCGCCAGGCGGGGCTTCCCGACTTCCGGGTGGCGAACATCCTGCGCGACGGCCGGATTCTGGAGGAGGCGCGGGGAGAGGCGTTCGCCGTGGTGGAGCGGGACCCGGAGCTGGCGCTCCCGGAGCACGCCGGCCTGCGGGCCGAGCTGGCGCGGCGCTGGGGGGGAAGGCTGGAGCTGGCGGGAATCGCGTAGAGTTGCTATATATGATGGAACAATAATCACTGTGGAGGGAACCATGTCCGAATTCACCAACGTAACCGTAGTCCGCGAAGCAAACGTCTATTTCAACGGCGGCGTCGTGAGCCGCACCGTCGTTTTCCCCGACGGGACCAAGAAGACCCTCGGCTTCATGCAGCCGGGGGAGTACGAGTTCTCCACCGGTGCTCCCGAGATCATGGAGATCCTCTCGGGCGAGCTCGACGTGAAGCTTCCGGGGAGCGACGGGTGGCGGAGGATCGTGGGAGGGGAGTCGTTCGAGATCGCGGGCGATTCGAAGTTCACCATGAAGGTCCTCTCCCTCACCGACTACTGCTGCTCGTTCCTCGGCTGAGTAACCATTCGGTAGCCAGGAGCTGGAATACAGAAGTCAGAATGAACTGGTCGCAACTTTTCACTGGAGTATCGGGGGCGTGTATCCTTTCTTCTGAATTCTGACTCCTGAATCCTGCATTCTGAATATTTATAGGTGAATCTTGAGAATCAAGAAGGGTGGATGGGGGCACAGGCTGCTGAACACTCTCGCGTCGGCCCGGGAGCGTGCGGAAAAAGAGCGCTCCATGCTGGAGGATGCTCTCGGTCATGCCTACGAGGGGCTCATCATTACCGATGCCGACGGCATCATCCTGAAGATCAATGAGGCCTATGCCCGGTTCCTCGGTTTGCGGGTGGAAGAGATGGTTGGCCGCCACGTCACCGAGGTGATCGAGAACACCCGGATGCACATCGTGGCCAGGAGCGGTGTGCCGGAGATCGCCCAGATCCAGGAGATCAGGGGACGCGAGATGGTCTGCAGCCGGATTCCCATCTTCGAGGACGGCAAGGTGGTGGCGGTGGTCGGCAAGGTGATGTTCCAGGACGTTGCTGACCTCTTCGCCATGACCGATAAGTTCAAGAAGTTGAAAAGCGAGCTCGAATACTACAAAAGCGAGCTGAGCAAGCGGCTGAGCGTCAAGTACTCCTTCAACCACATCGTCGGCACCAGCAAGGAGCTGGAGTGGGTCAAGGAGTTGGGGCGTCGCGTGGCCAGGAGCAATACGACGGTCCTTCTGAAGGGGGAGAGCGGCACTGGCAAGGAGCTCTTCGCCCATGCAATCCACATCGAGAGTCACCGGGCCCTGGGTCCGTTCATTAAGGTGAACTGCGCCGCCATCCCGGAAAATCTCTTCGAGGCGGAGCTCTTCGGGTATAAGGAGGGTGCCTTCACCGGCGCCCGGATCCGGGGGAAACGCGGTAGGTTCGCCATGGCACACCATGGGACCATCTTTCTGGATGAGGTCAGCGAACTCCCCCTGAACATGCAGGTGAAGCTCCTTCGGGTGCTCCAGGAGCGGGAGATCGAACCGGTGGGGGGCGAGCGGCCGGAACCGGTGGATGTCCGGATTATTGCGGCGTCCAACCGGGACCTGGAGACGTTGGTTCGGCAGGGGCTCTTCCGCCACGATCTCTACTACCGACTTAACGTGGTGATGCTGGAAATCCCGCCGCTCAGGGCGCGGCGGGACGACATCCCGCTTCTGATCCGCTTTCACCTGCGTCAGTTGGAAAAGGAGACCGGCATCCCCGTGGAGGGGGTGACGCCGGAGGTGGAAGAGGCGTTCAAAAACTACCCTTGGCCCGGAAATATTCGGGAACTCCGCAACGTTCTGGAGCAGACCCTCTACTTGAAAGGGGGGAACACCATCACTATCCAGGACATACCCCGCTTCCTTGTCCGCAGCGGCGCTCCTGGCGAGTCGCCGGATCAGCACCGAACCCTCAAGTATATCCTCCAGCAAGTGGAGGAAGAGACCATCCGTCGGGCGATTCAGGAGGAGAAGGGGAACCGACTGGCCGCCGCCGCCCGTCTCGGCATCAGCAAGTCGTCCCTCTACGCCAAGGCGGCCCAGTACGAAATTGACGATTAACCCAGATCCGGCAATGCCGCCGGTAGGAGAGTATCCGGGCTATTTTGGCGTAATTCCTGGTGAAATGGAGCATCAGCAGGCGATATTGCCTGAACCCTCCCTCCCCCAGTGCATCTTTCCAGAGTTCCGGAAAATCCGTACAGAAATCCGGAATCCCGCACCCCGTCATTTTGCTTCTAATAATATCGGCATGTTGCAGAATTGCTCTCTGCAAGTTCCCGCCTCAAGCGCCAGTCAAGCGTCTGAGGTTTGATCATTCTCTCATCTGAATTTCCATAATTCTGGAAATATCCCCTTCTCTCCTTTCCGCTACTCATCACTTTGCACGAGTTACATAGGCTTTATTTAGTAGGTAAAACAAGGTTATGCAATAATGCCCACTGGAAGAATTTCTATTCTGGCATTGTATTTGCCATGTTAGGTTCAATTCATCTTGCTCGGTCTTTCGACAGATCTTCAAAATCAGTTTTGGGTAGAAACGTGTTTTAGGTGGAGTGGCCATGACTCTCAGGGATATGTTCGTGCATGTTGATACCTCTTCCTCTTGCGAGGCGCGACTTGAAGTGGCGGTTTCCCTTGCCCGGCGGCACGGGGCCAGGCTGACGGGTCTTGCTGTCCTCACCCATGGCTACTACGAGCCGCGATCAAGCGTTGCGGATCAATGGATGGCGGATGCCACGGGGCTCTTCGGCCGGGTGACGGTGGGGGCGGAGATCGAGACCCGGTGGCGATCCATCGACTGGTCGGTGGTCGGGACAGGGGTGCCGGAAATTCTCATCCGCCAAGGCTACTGCACCGACCTTGTGGTGGTGGGGCAGGCCGGCGAGGGGAACCGGGTGCCGGCCGACCTCCCCCAGCGGCTGGTGCTCGCGGCGGGGCGGCCGATCCTCGTGGTCCCCTATGCAGGAGCCTTTCCCACTGTGGGGGAGCGGGTTCTGGTGGCCTGGCGGGCGGGGCGCGAGTCGGCCCGCGCCGTGGGGGATGCCCTCCCGATCCTTCGGGCCGCCCGGGAGGTGACCCTGCTGATGATAGCCTCTCCGGAAACACCCGATGATGGCGGCGGTGCCGACATCCGGGAGTACCTGGCCCGGCACGGTGTGAATATCGAGGTCGAGCAGGCGTCGGCAACCGGCATTCCCGTTGGGGACATGCTTCTGAATCGCGTCTCGGAGGGTGGACACGACCTTCTGGTCATGGGGGCCTATACGCGGTTAACAAGAGGGGTGTCGGTGCTCGGTCCGGTGGCCGTCCAGATCCTGCGGGAGATGACGGTGCCGGTGCTGATGGCTCACTGAGAGGATGACACCATGAGCGACTTCATTCTCGAAACGAAAAATCTCACCAAGGAGTTCAAAGGGTTTGCAGCGGTGACCGACGTTAATCTCCGGGTCCGCCGGGGGTATATCCATGCGCTCATCGGCCCCAACGGCGCCGGCAAGACCACGGTCTTCAACCTCCTCACCAAGTTCCACACTCCCACCTCGGGGACCATCAGCTTTAATGGGGTCGACATCACCCGCGAGAGGGCGGCGGATATCGCCCTGCGGGGAGTGGTCCGCTCCTTCCAGATCTCGGCGGTCTTTCCCCACCTTACCCCCCTGGAGAATGTACGGGTGGCCCTGCAGCGAAAGCTCGGGACCGCCTATCACTTCTGGAAGCCCGCCTCGACCCTCCACCGCCTCAACGACCGGGCCATGGAGCTTTTGGACGCGGTGGGGCTTTCCGACGCCGCCGGTGTCCCGACGGTGGAGCTCTCCTATGGCCGCAAGCGTGCCCTTGAGATTGCCACCACCCTTGCCCTGGAACCGGAGCTCATACTCCTGGACGAGCCGACCCAGGGGATGGGGGCCGAGGACGTGGGGCGGATCACCGCACTGGTGAAGCGGGTGTCGACGGGGCGGACCATCCTGATGGTGGAACACAACCTGAAGGTGGTCTCCACCCTAGCCGGCCGGGTCACTGTCCTTCAGCGGGGAGCGATCCTGGCGGAGGGGAGCTACGACGAGGTCTCCGGCGACCCCCGGGTCATGGAGGCGTACATGGGGAGCGCCCATGCCTGAACATCTCCTTTCGATCAGCGAACTTAACGCCTGGTACGGCGAGTCCCACATCCTCCACGGGGTCGGGATGACGGTGGCCCGGGGGGAACTGGTGACCCTTCTGGGGCGTAACGGTGCCGGCAAGACCACCATCCTCAAGTCGATCATGGGGCTCGTGGGGAGGCGAAGCGGCTCCGTGCAGCTGGAGGGGCGGGAGACGGTGGGGCTCCCCACCCACCGCATCGCCCGGCTCGGCATCGGCTACTGCCCCGAGGAGCGGGGGATCTTCTCCAGCCTGAGCGTAGAGGAGAACCTTCTCCTGCCGCCGGCGATGAAGGCGGGGGGGATGTCGCTGGAGGAGATCTACGAGATGTTCCCGAACCTTCTGGAGCGCAGAAACAGCGTGGGTACCCGGCTCTCCGGCGGCGAGCAGCAGATGCTGGCCATGGCGCGGATCCTGCGTACCGGTGCCGATCTCCTCCTGCTGGACGAGGTGACCGAGGGGCTTGCGCCGGTCATCGTCCAGGCCCTGGGGAGGCTGATCGCGCGGCTCAAGGAGCGGGGGTACACCATCGTCCTGGTGGAGCAGAACTTCCGCTTCGCCGCGGAACTGGCCGACCGCCACTACATCATCGAGCACGGGCATGTGGCCGACACGGTGACCCTCGACGAGGTGGGGGCCCGGGCGGAGACCTTCAGCCGGTATCTGGGGGTGTGAGGAATTGCGGTTATCTTGATCGACGGCAGGCAACCACGAAAGGAGAGCGGCATGAACAGGAAGATGATGAAGGTTCTGGCTGGTGCCACGGCCCTTGCCCTGGCGGCGGGACCGGCGCTGGCGGCGCCGACCAGGGGGATTTCCGACGGCGTGGTGAAGATTGGCGTCCTCACCGACATGTCGGGGGTCTACTCGGCCATCGGCGGCAAGGGGACCCTCGTGGCGGTGGAGATGGCGGTGGCCGATTTCGGCGGCAAGGTGCTCGGAAAGCCGATCCAGGTGATCTCCGCCGACCACCAGAACAAGGCGGACATCGCCTCCACCAAGGCCCGCGAGTGGTTCGACACCGGCAAGGTGGATATGGTCACGGGGCTTCTCAACTCGGCCTGCGCCCTGGCGGTCCAGAAGATCGGCGCGGAGAAGAGGCGGATCACCATGAATACTGGCGCCGGCTCCACCGACCTCACCAACAAGGACTGCACCCCCTACGGCATTCACTATGTGTATGACAACTACGCCCTGGCCAACGTGGCCGGGAGCGAGATCGTCAGGCACGGCGGCAAGAACTGGTTCTTCATCACCGCCGACTACGCCTTCGGCCACTCCCTGGAGCAGAACACCTCCAGGTTCGTGAAGAAGCTAGGCGGCAAGGTGGTCGGCTCGGTGCGCCACCCCCTCACCACCGCCGATTTCTCCTCCTACCTCATGCAGGCCCAGGGCTCAGGGGCGAAGATCATCGGACTCGCCAACGCCGGGGGCGACTTCACCAACGCCGTCAAACAGGCGAAGGAGTTCGGCATCACCCAGAAGGGGCAGCAGGTGGCCGGCATGCTGGTCTTCGACTCCGACGTGAAGAGCCTGGGGCTGAACACCGCCCAGGGGATGCTTTACGCCAGCGGCTTTTATTGGGATCGCGACAAGGCTTCCCGCGATTGGTCGAAGCGATTCAAGGCCAAATACGGTGCGATGCCTACCATGGACCAGGCCGGTGCCTATTCAGCCACCATGAATTACCTGAAGGCGGTCAAGGCGGCGGGGACCGACGATCCCGATGCGGTCATGGCGAAGCTCAGGTCCATGAACATCTCCGACTTCTTCGCCGTGCACGGCAAGATCCGCGCCGATGGCCGGATGGTGCACGACATGTATCTGATGGAGGTGAAGAAGCCCTCCGAATCCAGGGGCGAGTGGGACATCGCCAAAATCATCAGGACCGTGCCCGGTGACCAGGCCTTCATGCCGCTGTCGGAGAGCAGCTGTTCGCAGGTGAGGAAGTAGGCAAGATCCCCCTCTCCCTCGGGGAGCCCTCAGGGAGAGGGGGAATGGAGCGATGTTATGGAAATCACCCTTCAGGCAGTCCTGGCCCAGGTGATGCTCGGGCTAAACAACGGGGTCTTCTACGCCCTGCTGAGCCTGGGGCTGGCGGTCATCTTCGGGCTGCTCAATATCGTCAACTTCGCCCATGGCGCCCTCTACATGCTGGGGGCCTTCGTGGCGCTGCTCGGCTACAGCTACCTGGGACCCCTGATCGGGATGCCCGATTTCCAGATGAACTACTGGGCCGCCCTGGTGGTGGTGCCGCTGGTGGTGGGGGGGCTCGGGATTCTGTTGGAGAGGACGCTGTTGAGACGACTCTACAAGGTGGACCACCTCTATGGGCTGCTCCTGACTTTCGGGGTTGCGCTCATCATCCAGGGGTTCTTCACCAACTACTTCAACGTTTCCGGCACCCCCTACGACGCGAAGCCCGAGATCCTGAACGGCGTGGTGAACCTGGGCTTCATGGTCTTCCCGAAATACCGCCTCTGGGCCATCGTGGTGTCGCTGGCGGTCTGCTTCGGCACCTGGTTCGTCATCGAGCGGACGAAGCTCGGGGCCTATCTCCGGGCCGGCACCGAGAACCCCGATCTGGTGCGGGCCTTCGGCATCAACGTGCCGCTGATGGTCACCCTCACCTACGGCTACGGGGTGGCCCTGGCCGCCTTCGCCGGGGTGGTGGCGGCCCCGATCTACTCGGTCAGCCCGGTCATGGGGGCGGAGATGATCATCGTGGTCTTTGCCGTCGTGGTCATCGGCGGCATGGGTTCCATCATGGGGGCCATCGTGAGCGGGCTCCTCCTGGGGATGGTGGAGGGGCTTACAAAAGTAGTCTATCCGCCGGCCTCCGGCACGGTGATCTTCCTGATCATGGTACTGGTGCTCCTGGTGAAGCCGGCGGGGCTCTTCGGGCGGGAGAACTGAGAGGGTGACGACATGAACCGATACATCTGGCTTATCCTCTTCGCCCTCGGCCTGGCCGCCCCCTTCGCGGTCTACCCGGTCTTTCTGATGAAGCTCCTCTGCTTCGGGCTCTTCGCCTGCACCTTCAACCTCCTGCTGGGGTACGCGGGGCTCCTTTCCTTCGGCCATGCGGCCTTCTTCGGCGGGGCGGCCTACGTGACCGGCTATCTGGTGAAGAACAGCGGACTCACCCCGGAGCTGGGGGTACTGGCGGGGACGCTCTGCGCGGGGATCCTCGGTTTTGTCTTCGGGAGCCTTGCCATCCGCCGCCAGGGGATCTATTTCGCCATGATCACCCTGGCCCTGGCGCAGATCGTCTACTTCGTTGCCCTCAAGGCCCCGTTCACCGGCGGCGAGGACGGCCTCCAGGACATCCCACGGGGGATGCTCTTCGGCGTCATCGACTTGGGGAAGGTATACGCCGTCGGCGGCAAGAGCCTGGAGCTCAACCTCTACTACTTCGTCTTCGCCGTCTTCTGCCTCGGGTTCTGGCTCATCTGCCGGACCATCAATTCCCCCTTCGGCCAGGTGCTGAAGGCGATTCGGGAGAACGAGCCCCGGGCCGTCTCCCTCGGCTACCGGGTTGAGCGGTTCAAGCTCATGGCCTTCGTCATCTCCGCCGCCCTGGCAGGGACGGCCGGCGCCACCAAGGCCCTGGTCTTCCAGCTGGCATCGCTCACCGACGCCAACTGGCACACCTCCGGCGAGGTGGTGCTGATGACGCTCCTGGGGGGGCTTGGCACCATCCTGGGGCCGCTGGTGGGGGCCTTCACCGTGGTCACTCTCCACTCCGAGCTCAGCTCCGCCGGCTCCTGGGTCACAGTGATCATCGGCTTTACCTTCGTCGTCTGCGTCCTCCTCTTCCGGCGAGGGGTGGTCGGCGAGCTGGCGCGGCTGCTGAAGAAATCGCTATAGGGAGATGCGTATGAAAGTCCGGACTTCGATCGAAGAAGCGCTTCGGGACATCCACGACGGCGCCACTATCATGGTCGGCGGCTTCGGTCTGGTGGGGATACCCGAGAAGCTGATCCTGGGGCTGCGGGAGAAGGGGACCAGGAACCTCACGGTCATCTCCAACAACTGCGGGGTGGACGACTTCGGCCTCGGCATCCTCCTCCAGAACCGCCAGATCCGGAAGATGGTCGCCTCCTACGTGGGGGAGAACCGGGAGTTCGAGCGGCAGTTCCTCGCCGGCGAGCTGGAGGTGGAGTTGATTCCCCAGGGGACGCTCGCGGAGCGGATCCGGGCCGGTGGGGCGGGGATTCCGGCCTTCTACACCCCGGCCGGGGTTGGTACTCCAATCGCCGAGGGGCGGGAGACCCGGACATTCGGCGGCAGGGAATATCTCCTGGAGTACGGCCTGACCGCCGACTTCGCCCTGGTGAAGGCCTGGCGCGGAGACACCACCGGCAACCTGGTCTACAACAAGACCTCCCGCAACTTCAATCCCATGATGGCGGCGGCCGGCCGGGTGACCATCGCCGAAGTGGAGGAGCTGGTCGAGCCGGGGGAGCTCGACCCGAACGGGATCCATACGCCGGGGGTCTACGTCCAGCGGGTCATCAGGTGCGAGGGGCACGAAAAACGGATCGAGCGCCGCACGGTGCGAAGCTGAGGGGAGAGCGCCATGGGACTGACACGCGAGCAGATGGCCATGCGGGCCGCGCGGGAGATACGGGACGGCTATTACGTCAACCTGGGGATCGGAATCCCGACCCTGGTGGCCAACTACATTCCGGCCGATCTCCGGGTGGTCCTCCAGTCGGAGAACGGCCTTCTGGGGATCGGCCCCTACCCGGAGGAGAGCGAGCTCGACCCCGAGCTGATCAACGCCGGCAAGGAGACCATCACCATGATCCCCGGCGCGGTCCTTTTCAGCAGCGCCGAATCGTTCGCCATGATCCGCGGCGGCCACATCGACCTGGCCATCCTCGGCGGCATGGAGGTCTCCGCAGCTGGCGACCTCGCCAACTGGGTCATTCCCGGCAAGATGGTTAAGGGGATGGGAGGGGCTATGGATCTCGTCCACGGCGCCCGGAAGGTGGTGGTGCTCATGGAGCACGTGAACAAGAACGGCGAGCCGAAGATCCTCAACCGCTGTACCCTGCCCCTCACCGGGCGGGGGGTGGTCCACCGGATCATCACCGACCGGGCGGTGCTGGATGTGACCGCCGGGGGGCTTGTTCTCTCCGAGGTGGCCCCGGGGCACACCGTCGCGGAGATCCAGGGGTGCACGGAGCCCTCCCTCATCGTCCCCGCCGGACTCGTCTGAGAAGGAGAAGCGCCATGCGAGAAGTCGTCATTGTCGCCGCTGCCCGCACCCCCATCGGCTCCCTGGGGGGTTCCCTGGCCGCCGTCCCCGCCCACCGTCTCGGCCAGACGGTGATCGGGGCGGTGCTCCAGCGGGGCGGGGTTGCGCCGGAACTGGTGGAGGAAGTGATCATGGGGCAGATCCTCCAGGCGGGGTGCGGCCAGAACCCGGCCCGGCAGGCGACCATGGCCGCCGGCATCCCCGAGACGGTCCCGGCCTACACGGTGAACAAGCTCTGCGGCTCGGGGCTCAAGAGCGTCACTCTGGCGGCCCTCGCCATCGCCGCCGGCGAGGCGGAGGCGATCGTGGCCGGCGGCATGGAGAGCATGAGCCAGGCTCCCTATCTCCTCTCCAAGGCCCGCAACGGCTACCGCTTGGGAAACGGCGTGGTGGAGGATTCGCTCCTGCGGGACGCCCTCACCGACGCCTTCCACGACATCCACATGGGGGAGACGGCCGAGAATATCGCCGGGCGTTGGCGCATCTCCCGGGAAGAGGCCGACGCCTTTGCCCTCCAGTCCCAGCAGAAGACGGGGAAGGCGATCCGGGAGGGACGGTTCGCCGATGAGCTGGTGCCGGTGGCGGTTCCCGGGAAGGGGGAGCCGGTGATAGTCACCGCGGACGAATATCCCCGTAGTGACGCCACCATGGAGAGCCTCGCCCGGCTGAAGCCGGTCTTTCGCCCCGACGGCGTGGTGACGGCCGGCAACGCCTCGGGGATCAACGACGGTGCCGCGGCGCTTCTCCTCATGGAGCGGAGCCGGGCCAAGGCCCTGAGGGTGAAACCCCTAGCCCGCATCCGGAGCTGGGGGACCACGGCCCTCGATCCCCGGATCATGGGGATGGGGCCGGTGGAGGCGGTCCGTTCGGCCCTCGCGAAGGGGGGACTGGCCCTGGACGACATCGACCTGGTGGAGCTGAACGAGGCCTTCGCGGTCCAGTCCCTGGCGGTGATCCGGGAGCTGCGCCTCGACAGCCGGCGGGTGAACGTCAACGGCGGCGCTATCGCCCTGGGGCATCCGGTGGGGGCCAGCGGCGCACGGATTCTGGTGACGCTGCTGCACGAGATGGCCAGGAGTGGGGCGCGCCGAGGGCTCGCGGCCCTCTGCATCGGCGGCGGCCAGGGGATCGCCCTGGTGGTGGAGAGATAACATCGGAAAGGACGACCATATGCTGAACGGAAAGAGTGCGCTCATCACCGGATCGACCAGCGGAATCGGCCTCGGCATTGCCCGGACCCTGGCGGCCCAGGGGTGTAACGTCATGCTGAACGGCTTCGGTGCCGAGTCCGAGATCGAAAAGATTCGCTCCGACCTCTCGGAGGCCCACGGCGTTGCGGTGTCGTATCATGGGGCCGACATGCGGAGCCCCACAGAGATTGCCGACCTGGTGAGGAGCGCTGAGTCCCGCTTCGGCGGGGTGGACATCCTGGTCAACAACGCCGGCATCCAGCACACGGCTCCCATTGAGGAGTTTCCCCCCGAGACCTGGGACGCCATCATCGCCATCAACCTTTCCTCGGCTTTTCACACGATCCACCACGCCCTTCCCGGCATGCGGCGACGAGGGTGGGGGAGGATCGTCAACACCGCGTCGGTCCACGGGCTCGTGGCCTCGGCCAACAAGGCGGGGTACATCGCGGCCAAGCACGGCCTGGTGGGGCTAACCAAGGAAGTGGCCCTGGAGACGGCCGGCTCGGGTGTCACGTGCAACGCCATCTGCCCCGGCTGGACCCGTACCGAGCTGATCGAGCCCCAGATCGCGGCCCGGGCCCGGGCCATGGGGGTCGACCTGGAGGAGGGGGGGCGCCACCTTCTGGCCGAGAAGCAGCCCTCCCGCCAGTTCGTTACCGTGGAGCAGCTGGGGCAACTGGTGGTCTTTCTCTGCTCGGAGGCAGCCGACCAGATCACCGGCACGGCAATCCCGGTGGACGGTGGATGGACTGCCCAGTGATCTCAGGAGTGGTTTTGGGTGAGATCCGGTGAGATCCGCCTGGTTATCAAAGCGATAATCACGGTAACGGCAAGGGCGGCGGCCAGGAGTGCAAGGGAGGCGGCGGCGCTGTTCAGAAGCGACGGCCGCGCCAGGATGACGACCCCGAGCAGAGAGAGGCACAGGACCAGCAGCCCCGCCAGGCACAACGTTTTGCGTATCCCGAGCTTCATGTCCCTTCCCCCCGGACCGCGAGCATCCGCCCCGCTCTCAAGTCTAACGCACTTCGCACCGACATAAAGCGCTTTCTCCGTAAGGCGGATAGGAGCAGGCATCGGTGAGCTCCCGTTGACTTCCACCCCGTGACCGTGTAGGTTTTGGGGCCATGACCTCTTCCCCCAATCATCGTCCCGGCCCGACAGTCGGCCGTTTCGCTCCGTCCCCCACCGGACCGCTTCACCTGGGCTCACTGGTGGCCGCCGTGGGGAGCTACGCCATGACCAAGCGGAGCGGCGGGCTCTGGCTCCTCCGGATGGAGGACCTCGACACCCCGCGGGTGGTGCCGGGGATGGCGGACGACATCCTCCGGACTCTGGAGGCCCTCGGGTTTTCGTGGGACGGGGAGATCGTCCGGCAGAGCCGACGGTCGGCGGCCTACGAAGCGGCCCTGGAGCGGCTTCTGGCGGCGGGCCACGTCTACCCGTGCGGCTGCTCCCGGGCCGAGATCGCCCGGGCCGCCACGGCCCCCCACGACGGGGAGGGGGAGCTCGCCTACCCGAACATCTGCCGCCACGGCCTCCCCCCCGGCAAGGAGCTCCGCTCGTACCGGGTGAAGGTCCCCGCGGATCCGATCACCTTCCACGATCTCGTCATGGGGGAGAAGAGCTTCGACCTCGCCCGGATCTGCGGCGATTTCGTGGTGAAGCGGGCCGACGGTCTCTTCGCCTACCAGCTTGCCGTGGTGGTGGACGACGCCGACCAGGGAGTGACCCAGGTGGTGCGGGGGGCGGACCTCCTCTCCTCCACCCCCCGGCAGATCCTTCTCCAGCGCCTCCTCGACTGCGATACCCCGACCTATGCCCATCTCCCGCTGGTGACCGGCCCGGGGGGCGCCAAGCTCTCCAAGCGGGACAATGCGGTCTCCCTTGTCGCCGGCCTCGATCTGGCCGTCCGGGGAGGGGAGCTCCTCCTGGCGGCGCTGCGGTTCCTGGGGCAGGAACCCCCTTCCTTCCTGGCGGGGGCGCCGGGAGCCGAGGTGCTCGCCTGGGCCGCCGCAAGCTTCGACGTCGCCAAGGTTCCGACACAATCCTCTCCTCTGCATGACGTGCGGTAATTGCAGGAATGCACCTGGGGGAGCCGCCCCGAATTCCCTCCGGCCGTTTGCATGGGGGGAGGGGTGGTCTATACTTACGGAGAATATTCAACCTTTGGTGGTCTCGCAGAAAGCAAATTCGGCGACCGGACCGGGGAGGCGAGGGGACATGGGGATGCTGAAGATATCACGGGCGGTCATTGCGGTTTCATTGGTCGTGGCGGCCGTGCAGGGGTGTGCCACTCTCGGCGTGCAACCCCGGAACAGGGCGGAGGTGGTGGTCAAGACCGGCGACACCGTCCGGCTGCTTCACATGGGGAGCAGGGAGGCGCAGGCTGATTTCTGTCTCGGCGAGATTGTACCGGTTTACCGGTGGTATGCCGGCGGCCGGTATGTGAAATACCGGGAAACCGGGAAGGTGAAGATTACCCGGTACGAGGGAGAGCATTACCTGGAAGCCCTCCTGCTGGAGGGGGATGTGAAGCTAGGGGATATTATCAGGAAAACCGGTGGGTGTCCCGCACCTCTGAAATGAAAAGCCCATGAGCCATTGGGGAGGTAGAAAGGCATATGTCCCTTGCGCGGCTGAAAAACCGGCTCCTTGCCAGGGCCTTCACCGTTTTTCCTTCCCTCGCCGAACGCTGGGGTAGGGGGCTCGCGGCCGACCGCGGCGCGATCCCGTGGGACTCCCCCCGAAAGCCCCTGCGGGAGGCGACCCTCGCCCTGGTGACCACGGGGGGAGTCCACCTGAAAACCCAGCCCCCCTTCGATATGACCGACCCGAACGGCGACCCCTCCTTCCGGGAGCTCCCGGTGGATACTCCGCAGGCCTCCCTCGTCATCACCCACGTCTACTACGACCACCGGGATGCGGAAGAGGACCTGAACCTCATCTTCCCGGTCGAAAGGCTTCGGGAGCTGGTGGAGAGGGGTGCCCTGGGCGCCCTCAACCCCTTGGCCTTTGGTCTCATGGGGCATATCGATGGCCCCCATCTGGGGACCCTCCGGAAAGAGACCGCCCCGGCCATCGCCCGAAAGCTCGCCGATGCGAAGGTGGACTACGCCCTCCTGGTTCCCGCCTGAGGGAGCTGCAACCGGTCCGTGGGACTGGCGGCCCGGGCGGTGGAGGCGGTGGGAATACCCACCATCTCCCTCTCCATCGTCAGGGAGATCACCGAGAAGATCCCTCCTCCCCGCGCGCTCTATCTCCGCTTTCCCTTTGGGCATGCCCTCGGGGAGCCGGGGAACCGCGATCAGCAGTTGACCGTCCTCTACCTCGCGTTCCGCCTTCTCTTCGAGGCCGACCGGCCGGGGACGATCCGGAATGCCGGGCTGCGCTGGCGGCGCGAGACGTACCTTCCTCCCGACTGGGAGGCGTTCCGCCGCCTCGGTCCCGGTGCGCACGGCGCGCAATAGATAGAAGGGGAAAGGCTATCTTCATGACTCGAAAATGGCGCTGCGACAAATGCGGCTCAATTCATGAAGGTCCCGAACCGCCGGATCTCTGCCCGCAATGCGGAGGGGACGGTTCCCGCTTCGTACCGGTAAGAGGTCGCGTATCCCGCTTTTGCAAGGACCTTTGCGACACCTTCGTCCTCCACGCCGTCGCCGCCCATTTCAGTAACGGCCTCCTCCCCGCTACCGTCCTGTTCCTCCTCCTCGCCCTCTTCAGCGGGGATCCCTATTTCGAGCGGACCGTCCTCCACCTGATCATCCTTGCCCTCTGCGTGATGCCGGTCTCATTCTTCTCCGGCTTTCGCGACTGGCGCACGAAATTCGGCGGCGGCCACGCCCCGATCTTTTTCCGGAAGATGTGGCTCTCGGGGCTCCTTTTTCTCCTCGAAGGAGGCGCCGCGGCTATCCGCCTCGCCTGTCCGGAAGTGCTCAACGATGGTGGGATCTTGAAGTGGCTTTACGCGGGGTGCCTCCTCGGCGCGCTGCCGGTGGTGGTTTTGCTCGGGCACTACGGAGGGAAGCTCGCGTTTCAGTGGAAGAGGGGGGCCAGGTAGACCTCACCCGACATCGGAAGGAGCCAGGAGCCTGTCGGACTTAGGAATGAATCTGCTCTATCTGTCATTCTCTCGCTACGATTCCCTAAGTCCGACAGACTCCCTAGGAAGACGATGGAAAAGAAGACATCCGGCTACTTCGCCGAAAAGTTCGAAAAGCTCGCCTGGATCTACGACTGCGCCATCTCCTTTTGGACCTTCTTTCTCGGGGGGGAGAGAAGGGTCAGGGGAGAGGTGATCCGGCACGCCGGGATACGGGAGGGAGACAGGGTTCTCGATGTGGGGTGCGGCACGGGAACCGCCTCCTTCCTGATGGCGGAGCAGGCCGGACCGGAAGGGGAGGTGGTGGGGATCGATCTCGCAGAGAGGATGATCGCCATCGCCCGGAAAAAGCTGGCGAAATCTGGGCTCGGGAACATCTCGTTTCGCCAGGCGAATGCGGAGGATCTCCCTTTCCCCGACTCATCCTTCGACAGGGTCACCTTTTTTGCCGTCCTCCACGAGATGAACCACGAAGGGCGGATCAACGCCCTGAAAGAGACCTGCCGGGTGCTGAGGCCCGGGGGGAGGGTGCTGATTAACGATCTGGATGCGCCGGAGAAAGGCCTCGGCCGGCTCCTCATGAAGCTCCTTTTGCTGGTGGAAGGGAAAACGGCCAGCGAGATGCTTCGGCGGGGACTTGACGCCGAGATAGGCGAGGCGGCCGGCGAGTGCCTGCGGGTCGTTCGGAAAAGGAAGATGCTTTCAGGGCTGGTGCAGGTTCTGGTGCTGGAGAACGTAGCAGAAAGCAGCTCTTTCATCGGTGACCCTCCTGAAGATTTGTAAGAGGGGGAGGCGGGAAAACCCGCCTCCCGGCCTGACCTACTTCTTGACCGGCGGCGTACAGCCGCAGCCGCACTTGCCTTCCTGCTTCTTCACTTCCTGCTTCTCGTTCGACACATTCTTGTTTTCGGCCATCGTTATCACCTCCTTTCTAAATAAGTTAGTGCAAATATACTGAAACATTCGGCAAAGAAAAAAGGCCAAGATTCATTGGCACTTCTTCTCTCCGCCGCCGCAGCCGCAGGTACAGACCCGGTTGAGCCGCTGCCTGCAACTCTCCAGGGCCTCTCGGTTCAGGGAGTAGTAAATCCAGTAACCCTGCCGTTCGTCCCTCACCAGCCCCGCCGACTTCAGCACCCGCAGGTGCTGGGAGACCGCCGACTGCGTTACCCCCAGGGCCTCGGCCATGGCGTTGACGCTCATCGGCTCCTTCTTGAGAAGTTCGATGATCTCGATCCGCTTGTCCACGGAAAGGATCTTGAAGAGTTCCGCCGCTTCCTTCATTTGCGTAACCTTTAAAGTAAATACTTATACTCTTATTTAAAACCATGCCAGGCTTTTGTCAAGAAATTTTTCTGCGGAAGGGGAGCCTTTCAGAACCAGTGGCTTAGCCACCACTTCTCGAACAGGACCTTCCCCCAGTGCCAGAAGCGGCTCGGCTGGCCGAATTTCACCGCCGGGTGTGGCTCCGCGTAATCGAGCAAGAGGGCCGTCTCGTAAGGGGCGGACGGACACTTGAAAGGAACGGAGGAGACGAGGAGGACCACGCTGCCGCCTGAGAAGACTTTCAGGGCATCCCTGAGGGCGCAGGCCCCCTCCAGGGAGTATGGTGTCAGGGCGGACTCAGAAAGCCCGGGAATGGCCTGGGGGTAGAGCTCGGCACCGAGGGCAACGATCGGGTAGTCGTAGGCCAGGTCCTGGGAGCCTGTTTTCACGACCCTCTTCTCCGCGGCAATCTCCAGCGCCTCCGCGTGCACGAACTCAATCCCCCTTTCCCTCAGAAGACCCAACTCGCGTGATATTCGGGATGGCTCCCGACACCCCAGCATCAGCCAGAGGAAGGAGGGGGCGAATTCGTGGTGGGTCTTCCGGTCCACCACGACGACCCGGTGCTCTCTCCCCAGTTTTCTGCGCAGCTTGTTGGAGGCGACAAGCCCCCCGACGCCACCGCCAAGAACCAGTACGGTTTTTCCCGCCATGGCTTACCCCCATTGGCACGATATGAGCCAATTATATTCCTGACCGATGAAGGGCAAAAGGGGAGACGGAAAGAGACAGAGGCATCAGAGGCCGGGTTTCCTGAAAAGGAGCCCGTAGTGGTACGGTTTCAAATCGAAGCGCTCCTCCTCATCGAAGGCAAAGCCGGCCTTCCTTCCCCATTCCATGCACTGCTCGGGGCGGGGACGAATGTCCATGGAGGGGCCTCGCGGGGTGGTCGGATCGTAGTTCCAGTGAATGACCGCGGCGATCCCGCCCGGTCTCAGGACCCGGAAAGCTTCCTTCAGCAGGGCCACCGGCTCCTCGTGGTGAAGGATATTGAAGAGGAGCGCTGCATCGACCGAATTGTCCGGAAGACCTGTCCCCCCGGCCACGAAATCGCGCAAGAGAAGTCGGACGTTTCCAATCCCCTCGCGTGCGCATTTCTCCCGGACCATCTCGATCATCTCGGGCTCTATGTCGAGGGCATGGACCGTCCCGGAGACGAGCCGGGCGGCAGGGATGGTGAATGTCCCGTAGCCGCAGCCGAACTCGAGGATATCCCCGGTGTTCCCGTCAATGGAAAAGGTCCGGAGCGCCTTTTCCGGATCGAAGAAGGTGGACCACCATCCCTCCTCGGGCATGCCGCTGTCACGGACTTTCATCGTTCTCTCCCTTCTTGCAGAACTTGGCGTGGAGCATTAGGGGCGCTGTCGCGAAGACACGAAGCACTTCTTTTTCTGCTGGAGCGGTTCATCCCCCTGAGGCGGGCCAAACGCCCCCTGGACGGGAGGCTCTTCGTCAATCTTACCTTCGCCCTTCTCGCCTTTGCCACGGTCGCTATCGCCGTGCGCCCGGCAGCCGAGACGACGCTCGCCTGGACCGGCCAGGCTTCCTTCGGACTGCTCCATCTCCCAGCGGTTCCTGTGGCGGTTAAGCGAAGTCTGCAAAACCCGCTGCTTGAAGAATTGAAAGGATTTCAGCCGGGGTGTGAAAGATGGCTTCACGATAAAAGAGGCTCGTTTCCTTGTTCGCCCGATATAACTTCCCCAGAAAGCTCTCTCCATCGATGAAACCGACGAGAACTGAGCCTCCATCCTTCAGAACCCGCCACACCTCTTTGAACGCTGCAGCCGGGTCTTCCAGGAAGCAGACCACGTTCACCCCGCCTCTAGAATTCAAATACCCTCTCCTTCACCCCTGCAACATCCTTGATTATCACATCGACTTTTTCCGTCTTCGGGTTCTCAAATTCGAGAACCGCTGAACGGTGATGCCCCGCACCTTCCTGGGATTTCAAGATGCCTTTGTATTCCTTGCCGCCGGCCCGCAGCACGACGATCTCATCAAACTTGTACTGGTCGAGTGCTACTGTATGGGTATTGAGGGCAACCTTAAACGTGAGGGTCCCATCTCTGTTCAGAAGCGATATGGTGGCGGTAACGCCGGCCTCCGACTTCTCCCGGGTCATTCGGGATGCGCTTTCTTCCTTTTGCATGCCGCCCATCCCCTCCATCATCTTGCCGGACATCATGCCTTGCATGCCGCCCATCATCTGCATCATCCCGCCCATCTTTTCCGCACGGCTGCCCTCCATCCGGCGGAGCTTTCCCCACTGTTCCTCGGTGAGTGCCGCACGCAGCTCTGACAGAAACTCCAAATGGAGGATCCGAATCCTGGCCTCTTCCCGGGAAATCTCCTCCGTTTTTTTCCGGGCGGCAGAAAGGTCGAAATCTTTTCTTTCCAGAAGATGCTTCAACTCGAGCCGCAGGACTTGCAGGTCTGCCAACATTCGGATGGCCTTTTTCTGAAGATCGAAGCGCTTTTCATCCAGGGACTTCAGAACTTCCGGGGAGAGACCGAGCTGGTCGAGGTCGACTTGGCAGGCGGCCATGAGGTCGGGTTCGACCGACCCGGCCATACAGGCGGGTCCCATGCACATCCCCATTTCCGTGCCTTGCCTTTCCG
Source organism: Deltaproteobacteria bacterium (assembly GCA_021847245.1). GTDB lineage: Bacteria > Desulfobacterota > Desulfuromonadia > Geobacterales > Geobacteraceae > Geobacter. The sequence goes on from JAJZUC010000002.1 coordinate 67,184, forward strand.
CCATCCCCTCTTCCTTTGTCTGGGCGACGGCAAGCCCTGCAAGAGACAAAACCACCATGAGTACGAGTACGGTCTTCTTCATAAGCGCCTCCTTTTCGAACATGTTCCTGTTCCATTGCAATCCAATCATAACACTGCCAAACGACGTTGCAACGCAGTACCGTTCATCACGATTATTTGCGATTTTCCTGCTGCTTGTCGGTTGAATTACTCGATATCGAGGGGATGGACGATGAGCCGGGTGGCCGAGTGCGCCGAAAATTGATGATCTCGCTTGAGAATCCGATGCTTCCGGGTGATAGAATAAGACCATGAAAGCAGAGCGATATGTAAACGGCAGGAAAACCAGGATAGCCGTACTGATCTTTACGGTGGTGGTCGTTGCCCTCTTCCACTTCCTGATCCCGACGGCACCGCACACCTACCACAAGATTCACATCGTTTTGCGAAAACTCTATTTTCTGCCGCCGGTCATGGCGGGCGCCTGGTTCGGCCTGCGGGGGGCCGCCCTGACGACGGCCGTCATCAGCGTTGTCTTTGTCGCCCATGCGATTGTCGACTGGCCGGGGAACTACATGGAACAGGCCAACCAGCTCGGGGAACTGGCGGGCTTCTGGGTGGTGGGGCTGGTCCCGGGCTGGCTCTTCGACCGCCGGCGCGCCCTCATGGAGAGCCTCGCCAGGGCCAACGAGGAGACCCTCCTCGCCCTGGTGTCGGCCCTCGACATGCGGGAGAGAAATACCCGGCTCCATTCGCAGCGGGTGAGGGAGTACACCCTCCTGCTCGCCAATCGTTTCGGCGTCGCGGAAAGGGAGAGACGGGCCATCGGGCTTGGCGCCCTCCTGCACGACGTGGGGAAGATCGCGGTTACCGACCGTGTCCTGTTGAAGCCGGCGGGGCTTACGGAGGATGAGTGGCGGGAGATGCGCCGGCACCCCGGGGAAGGGTACCGGCTTTTGCGCCGGATCGGGTTTCTCCGGGAGGCGGCGGAGATCGTCTATGCCCACCACGAGCATTACGACGGCACCGGCTATCCGCGGGGGCTCAAGGGTGAGGAAATTCCGCTCGGTGCCCGCCTCTTCATGGTGGCCGACGTCTTCGACGCCCTCACCTCGGAGCGCCCCTACCACGAGGCGATGGGGTACCAGCAGGCGGCGCGCGTCATCCGGGAGAATAGGGGCAAGCACTTCGATCCCGCGGTAGTCAATGTTTTCGAAGCGATTCGCCCCGAGGAGTGGGAGAAGGTGCGGAAGCGGTTTGCCGACGCGAACGGAGACACATCCATTCGGTAAGGCCGGGAGGCCGCCAGGACCGCCAGCGTCGGACCCTTCATGAATATTGCTGCAGCACCATGCCGGTCACTCGGCAGTCCCTTCGGCCTGGAACTTTTTCTTCATTCCTTCGGTAATCTCGTGATCCGTAGCGCCTAGTTCGGCCCAGAGCAAGGCCAGCATCGCCTGGGTGTAACAGGTGGTGCAAAAGGAACCGTGCCTGGCGTAGACAAGCTGCTTTTCATTTTCGATAAAGCAGTCCAGCAGGTTTCTGTGTCCCACCACATTGCAGGGGCAATAGCAATGAATCTTCGCCAGCAACTCCGGCCTCTTGACGGCGATCTTGTAGCCCGTTTCAGAAGACTTGTTTGCAAAGACATAGTCGGGGAAACGATAGGCTTCCCATCTTTCTCCGGGATACTTCTTCTGCAGGGCATTGGCGGCGCTTGCGGTCAATTCCGCCAAAGACATGGCCAGAACCCGGTTGAACTCTTTCTTCTGCAGCTCATCCATGGCGAAAACCGGTTTCGGGAGCCCGGTCGAGAGTAGGCAGAGCATGAAGATACATGTCAAACGATAATAAGTGCTCATAAGCGACTCCTGGATATCCCTCAAATTTCTTCGGGCAAAGCCTCGGACCTGGTCCGGATGCGGTAGAGTTTCTCCACCGGGAGCACGGCCACGACACCGTCACCGGGCATGCTGGTGTGGGCGAGCTCCATGATGGCGGCGATGGTCTCGTCAACCCTGGATCTTTCGGTAAAGATCTCAATCCGGGAATGGCTTACCATCCAGTCGGGATTGAAAAAATTGGCGTATTCGCCGTATCCCTTGACTTTGGTTACGCTGATCCCCTTTACCCCCATGTCGACAAGTCTCCCTTCCACTTTTTCCAACACCTCATTGCGGATAATGGCGACAACTGTTCTCAGTTCCATGGCTTGCCTCCCGATTATTGTTTGCTACGGCGTCATTAATTCAATCATGCACTTCCTTATGTTGTTTCCTCCCCATCTGCCACGAACGCCAGATCTGGTAGATGATCGGAATGATGATCAGCGTAAGCACGGTGGAAGAGAGCATGCCGCCGACCATGGGTGCGGCGATCCTCTTCATGACCTCCGACCCGGTTTCGGCGCTCCACATGATCGGCAGAAGACCGGCAATGATGGCGCTCACCGTCATCATCTTCGGCCGGACCCGTTCAACGGCCCCCTCCATGACCGCATCATAGAGATCCTGGGCCGTCAGCCGGGTCTTCTCCCGCAGTTTGGCCTCGTAGGCATGATCGAGGTAGATGATCATCACCACCCCGGTTTCCGCGGCCACCCCGGCGAGCGCGATAAAACCGACCATGACGGCCACACTCATGTTGTAGCCAAGCAGATACATCAGCCAGATCCCCCCCACGACGGCGAACGGGAGCGACAGCATGACGATGAGCACCTCGATGAGGTTGCGGAAATTCAGATAAAGGAGAAGGAAAATGATGAGAAGGGTCACCGGAAGCACCACCTTCATGCGCTCTCTCGCTTCCTGCATGTACTGATACTGGCCGCTCCACTGAATGCTGTAGCCGGGAGGAAGTTTGAGCTTCTCATTGACCGCCCGCATCGCTTTATCCACATAGCTGCCGATGTCCTGGTCGGAGTTGATGTCCACGTAGACCCAGGCCTGGGGCCGTGCGCCTTCTGTCTTAACGGAGGAGGGTCCGACCCGCGGATGGATATCCGCCACCTGCTCGATCGGCACCTGCGCTCCCGTGGGGGTGGCGATCAAAACGCGCCGCAGCGCATCCGGGTTCTGCCGCATGCCCCGGATGTAGCGGACATTGACCGGATAGCGCTCCAGCCCTTCGATGGTGGTGGTAATGTTATCTCCGCCGATGGCCGAACGGATGACATCGTTAACATCATCGACGGTCAGACCGTAACGGGCTGCTTCCTCGCGTTTGATGACGTAATCCACGTAGTAGCCGCCGGCCGCTCGTTCGGCATATACCGACCGGGTGCCGGGAAGGTTGCGGATGGCCACTTCCACCTCTTCTCCAAGCCGCTGGAGCACATCCAGCTTCGGGCCGGTCAGCTTGATGCCGACGGGGGTCTTGATGCCGGTCGACAACATGTCGATCCGCGTCTTGATCGGGAAGGTCCAGGCATTGGTCACCCCGGGGAAAACCACGAGCCGGTTCAATTCGGCGGTCAGCTTGTCGATTGTCATGCCTGGCCGCCACTCCTCCTCCGGCTTCAGGATCACCGTGGTCTCCATCATCTCCAGCGGCGCCGGATCCAATGGCGTGTTGGCGCGACCGACCTTGGCGAGAGCATGCTTGACCTCCGGGACGGTCATGATCAGTTTGTTGGTTTGCTGAGCCACCGCCGAGGCTTCCGTGATCGAGATTCCCGGGAGCAGTGACGGCATGTAGAGCAGATCCCCCTCGTTCAGCGGCGGGATGAACTCGGAGCCGAGACGCTTGTACGGCAGCACTGTCAGCGCCAGGGTCAATACGGCGGCAGCCAGCACAACCCAACGCCACTTCATGGCCCAGCGCAGGAGGGGACGGTAGACCCAGATGAGAAAGCGGTTAATGGGGTTTCTCGCCTCGGGAAGAATCCGGCCGCGGATCAGGTACCCCATGAGCACCGGAACGATGGTGATTGACAGAAGCGCGGCGGCCGCCATGGAGTAGGTCTTGGTAAACGCAAGCGGGGCGAACATGCGCCCCGATTGTCCGGTGAGCGCGAACACAGGCAGGAACGAGACGGCAATGATCGTCAGCGAGTAGAAAAGCGCCGGACCCACCTCCTGGGTAGCGTCGATGATGATATCCCAGTGCGGCTTCTTGCCGCGGTCGCGCTCCAGATGCTTGTGGGCGTTCTCGATCATGACGATGGCCCCGTCGATCATGGCGCCGATGGCGATGGCAATGCCGCCCAGAGACATGATGTTGGCGACGATCCCCTGCAGATACATGACCGTCATGGCGATCAGGATGCCGACCGGGAGGGTGAAGATGGCCACGAATGCCGAGCGGAGATGCAGAAGAAAGACGATGCAGACAACGGCGACGATGATGCTCTCTTCTATCAGCTTTCTGCGGAGGGTGTCCTGGGCCCGCTTGATCAATGCGGACCGGTCATAGATCGGGACGATTTCCACTCCGGGGGGGAGGCCAGATTTCAGCTCCTTGATCTTCCGCTTTACCCCATTGATGACATCGAGCGCATTGTTCCAGTATCGCATTTCGATGATCCCGGCGACAGCCTCTCCCCGACCGTCAAGATCTATCGCCCCCCGCCGCACCTCCGGCCCCAGATTGACATAAGCGACATCGCGCACCAGGATCGGCGTGCCGTTCTTGTCAACGCCGACGGGAATCTTTTCAATATCCTCAACTTTCTGGATGTAGCCGATTCCCTCAATCATGTACTCGGTCTCGGCATATTCCACCACCTCGCCGCCAACGTCGTTGTTGGAGCTGCGAACCGCCTTGATGACCGTACCGAGCGGCAGGTCGTACGCAAGCAGTTTGCTGGGATCGACGTTTACCTGGTACTGCTTGACGAACCCTCCCACGGTAGCGACGTTCGCCACACCGGGCACGGTCTTCATCTGGTAGCGCACATACCAATCCTGTATCCCCCGAAGTTGCGAAAGGTCGTGCCGGCCGCTCCGATCCACCAACGCATACTCAAACACCCAACCGACCGGGGTTGCGTCGGGACCGAGACTCGGCGTTACCCCCTGCGGCAGCTGTTTCTGGACGAAACTGAGATACTCGAGGACGCGGCTGCGCGCCCAGTAAATATCGGTTCCGTCCTCGAAGATCACGTAAACGAACGAAAAACCGAAAAAGGAATAACCGCGCACGACCTTAGCCTTGGCCACTGCCAGCATGGTGGTGGTCAGGGGATAGGTCACCTGGTCCTCGACGATCTGCGGTGGCTGTCCCTGCCATTCGGTGAAGATGATGACCTGGACGTCGCTGACGTCGGGAAGCGCATCGACCGGTATCTTTTTAAAGGCGTACACACCGGCGGCGATGGCTGCGACGATGACGAGGATGAGCATGAACTGGTTGCGAACCGAAGCTTCGATAATCTTCTTCAGCACATCCTGCTCCTTTCCCGGCTGGCGGGTCCGCGGCCGGAGGAGACTTTGAGACAGGGTTCACGGCATCTTCATGCCGGGCATTGGAGGCGACTGCCGGGAACGCCCTTTTGCTCCGGGTGGTTGTTCCGGCATTTCCATGCCAGGCACGGGGGCTTTCTGCGGGGGCTGTCCAGCCTTTCCTTCCTCCCCCTTCGGCGCGAGCATCTTGCTGATAGCAGCCTGCAGGTTGCTTTCGGAGTTGATGAGAAACTGGGCCGAAGTCACCACCCGCTCCCCTTCCTTGAGTCCTTCCAGGACCTGGAATTCGTTGCCGGCCTGGGGCCCCAGTCGCAGTTCGCGGGGCTCAAACCGCCCTCCTTCGAGTGCGATCAGGGCGATATCGTGCGTTCCCGTGCGGATCACGGCCTGAATGGGGACGGCCACCCCCTCACGAGCGACCGCCGATCGGAGTGTAACGTTCGCCCACATGTCGGGCTTCAGCTTGAAGTCCTTGCTGTTCGGGAACACGATGCGGGCCTGAAGGGTCCGGGTCATGTTCTTGAGATAGGGATAGATATATACGACCTTGCCGCGGTAGGTGACCCCCGGCTGATAGGAGAGCGTCATCTCCGCTTCCTGGCCCGGCCGGAGCCAGGGGGCCTCATACTCGTAAATGTCGGCATACACCCACACGGTGGAGATATCGACGATGGTGTACAGGTTCTGGCCGGGCTGAACGTACCCCCCCTCCAGGACGTTCCTTTCGGTGATGATCCCCCTGAAAGGGGCATGGAGAACCATGCTACGGGTGATCGTGCCGCGCTCGCGCAACGCCTCGATCTGCCCTTCGGTGATGTCCCAATAGCGAAGTCTGGCCTCGGCCGAACGCAAGAGGCTCTCCGCCCCTTCGACCACCTCCGGGCGGGGACTTTCCTTCAGCCGGTTCTTGTAACGGAGCGCAAGGAGGTATTCCTCCTGTGTTGAAACCAGATCCGGACTGTAGATTTCCAGAAGCCGTTCCCCTTTGCTAACTTCCTTGCCGACGAAATTGACGTACTGGTGCTCGACCCATCCGCCGATCTTGAGCGAGATGTTCCGAGTCTTTTCTTCGTTGTACGTAATCCGGCCGACGGTCCTGATTTCTCTGCTGAGCTGCTTGCGCTGGACGATTACGGTTTTCACCCCCATATTCTGGACAGTCACGGGGTCGATCCGCACCGTGCCGGGGGGGCCGGCGGCTTGCTCTCCTTCGTAGACGGGAACCAGATCCATCCCCATCTTGTCCTTCCCCGGCTTTTGGTAAATTTCCGTTGGATCCATCGGAGAGCGCCAGTAAAGGATCTTCTTTTCTCCTGTCTTCGCTGTTTGCGGTGCCTTGACCTCATGGGGCGAAGGCTTTCGAAACCCCAGAAAATAGCCAGCAACTCCCGCTGCCAGCAACGTGAGCACAATCGTTACGGCTACTATCTTGATATTGGAGGCAGTGATTCTTTTTCTCTGGACATCCTGCGGCATCGTCAAACCTCCTTGGCGTCGGATGCCCGTTGTAGGCAATGGCGGTGGCCATGAGAAGGGGTTCGTTTTATTCGACTATCAAAAGTATAACGTTCCTGGTCTCCGGTGCAATTGGAGGCGTGCCCATGCTCACCTCTTGCACGGCAACAGAATGGATCGCAAAGGAAAAGCCCGCATGTGCGGGCTTTTCCTGCAAGCGAGGGTGAGGGGCACGAATCACACAACCCGGTAGTTCACCATCATCCCCATATCCTCGTGCTCCAGGTTGTGACAGTGGAAGACGTACTGCTGGGGACCCGGGTAAGGGACCGAGAAGTCGATGGCGACGCGGACCGTCTCGCCGGGCCAGGTGAGGATCGTATCCTTCCACCCGAGGTCCGACGGGAGCCGGCCGCCGTCCACCGCCAGGGCCGCCGTCTGCTGGGGGCTTCCCTGCCGGTCGAGGACCCGGAACTGGAAGCCGTGGATGTGCATCGGGTGGGGCATCCCCGTCATCTCGTTCATGATCTCCCACACCTCGACGCTGCCGCGCTCCACCTCGAAGGAGATCCGGGCCGGGTCGAAGGTCTCGCCGTTGATGGCCCACTTCATTACCCCGGGGGCGGCCTGCGCGAGGGTCAGCTGCCGCATCATGGCCCCGGAGGCGTTGACCGGCTCTACGACCGAGAGGGTGCGGGGAATCCGGGCATAGCTCCAGGCCCTCCGCTTCACGTTCAGCTTCATCACGTAGAACTCCTCGCCGTTGGCAAGCCCCATGGAGGGTTCGGGCGCCATGCCGTTCCCCATCTGCTCGTTGTCCATCGGGTCGAAGGGGAGGCTCTTGAGGAACAGGGAGTCGCCGACCCGGAAGTCGGAGAGGTCGAGGAGGATGTCGGCCCGCTCGCCCGGGGCCAGGAAGAGCTCTTTCACCGTCCAGGGGCGGTCGAGGAGGCCGCCGTCGGTCCCGATGAGGGAGAAGGGGACCGCCCCCTCCGGCGAGACGAAGGCAAGCCGGTAGATCCGGGAATTCGAGCCGTTCAGGAGCCGGAAGCGGTAGATCCGTGTGGCCACATCGAGATAGGGTTTCACGGTCAGGTTGGCGAGGATCGTGTCGCCGAGGAACCCCATGAACCACTCGTTCTCGCTCGGGTCGTAGACCACGTTCCCCATGGCGTCGAACCGCTTGTCCTGGATCACGAGGGGGATATCGGTGTGGCCGGGCTCCAGGTCAAGGGCATGCCGGAGCCGCAGCTCGTCCTCGTCCTCGACGATGAAGAAGCTCGCCAACCCCAGGTACGCCTGGGCCGAGGTGAGCTCGTAGGGATGGGGATGGTACCAGTAGGTGCCGCCGCGGTTGGCGACGGTGAAGTCGTAGCGGTAGCTATCCCCGGCTCCGATGGCGTCGGTGGGGATGCCGTCGTTCTTCGAGTCGACGATGAGGCCGTGCCAGTGGATGATGGTGTCCGCCGACAGCTCGTTCTTTAAAGTCGGCGAGAGCCGCTCCCCTTTCCTGACCGTGAGGATCGGGTTTACGTAGCTCTTGCAGCCATCGGTCACCCCGTAGACGAGAAGGTCCGACGTCTTGCCGGGAAGCACGGGGGCACTTGTCTTCATCGCCCTGATGGTGAACGCGCCGTGGGGGTCCAGGTACCCGAGAAGGCCGCCATGATGCCCCGGCCGGTTCAAGGGGTTCACGAAACCGCCCGGGTCGCGGGGGTCGAGGCTTCCTCCCGTAGTGTCGCCCATGGCGAGAAGGGTCCGGGGGGTTGCCAGGGAAAGTACACTCATTCCGGTAAGCTTCAGAAAGTCACGCCTTTTCATGATAAGCACCTCCACATGTAATTTTGTCAAAAAACTAATAACAGGGAATGTTTATCTGTCAAATAAAGAATTTGGCAATTTATCTGACTGTGTAATAATTTCTAAATCTAGTGTTGAATAATATGCAAATTTACACCGTCCAGATAAACAATGAAGTGATTTTTTTGCAGCTTAATTTGCCGCGCAAATTTGAATGCCAGCTGCTCGCATAGCCTGTGAAAATATCTTGGCTCGCGGTTGACAGCGGAGACCCCTGTGGTTTGCTATGGGTAACAGGCACGAGAATGTCACGAGGTGAACCATGAAGCGCGAGAGCCGTTTGCTCTTCCTTGCCGCAGGCTTCGCGCTCCTCGCCGCCTGCACCGGCGAGAGCGTACGGGTAGTCCTGTCTGATCGTAATCCCGCAAATCCGTCAGCCGCCGAGGCCCCCTTCGTTCCCCCCTCCGATCCATTCATGGGGGAGACTCTCGCCCCACTGCCGCCAGCCGGAAAACCTCCCGGTCACCGGCACGGCGATCACCAGGGCCCGACGGATGACGGGATGCGGATGGACGACATGCGGATGGATGATGACCAGGGGAGCGGTATGATGCACGGTGGTCACGGCATGCCCGGTCCGGAGGAGAAGGAGGGGGAAAAATGACCTGGCGGGGCCGGGCGGTTCTCCTCCTGGCGGCGTCGCTCGCGGCGGCCGGCTGCGCCTCGGTGCCCCGCGAGGCCGGGATCGGCGAGGTGCGGTCGCTGGTCTCCTCCCGCGAGAATCTCCCGGTCCGCTGGAATCAGGGGACCGCCGAGGACGAGGAGGTTTCCCGCAGGGTCGACGAGCTCCTCCGAGAGGAGCTTTCAACAGAGGGAGCGGTGCAGGTGGCTCTTCTCGCCAATCCTTCCCTCCAGGCGACCTACGAGGAGCTCGGCGTCTCCCAGGCCGACCTGGTCCAGGCGGGGCTTCTGCGCAACCCGGTCTTCTTCACGACGGTGCGCTTCCCGGACCGTCCCCCCTCGGGGCTCAGCATCAAATTCGAGGCGGCGCAGGACTTCCTCGATCTCCTCCTCCTGCCGGCCCGAAAGCGGCTTGCCGAGGACGAGTTCGAGCGGGCAAAGCTCCGGGTGGCCGGCAGGGTGCTGGGGGTTGCCGCCGAGACGCGCCGGGCCTACTACGAGGCCCTCGGCGCCCACCAGGCGGCGTCGATCCGCCGTCTCATCGCCGAGGCGGCTGGGGCCTCCTTCGAGCTCGCCCGCCGCATTCACGGCGCAGGCAACCTGAGCGACCTCGGGCTCGCCCGGGAGGAGGCGCTGGACGACCAGGCCCGCGTAGCCTTGGCCAGGAGCGAGGCGATGCTCCGGGAGAAACGGGAGCGGCTCAACCGCCTCCTGGGGGCTTGGGGAGAACGGACGACCTGGCGGCTTCCGACGAAACTCTCCGATCTTCCCGCCGGCGAGGTGCCGCTGGAGCGCCTCGAATCGCTCGCCGTAGCCAACCGGTACGATCTCGCCGCTGCCCGCAAGGAGCTGGATGTGGCTGCCCGCACCCTCGGCATCACCCGCGAGTGGCGCTGGCTCCTGGGGGCCGGGATCGGTGCCACCGCCGAGCGGGAGACCGACGGCCACTGGGTGGCGGGGCCATCCCTGTCGCTGGAACTGCCGCTGTTCGACCAGCGCCAGGCCCGGATTGCCCGGGACGAGTCGCTTCTGCGCAGGGAGATCGCCAAGGTCACCTCCATGGCGATCGACATCCGCTCCGAGGTGCGGGAGCTGCGCGACCTGCTTATCCACTATCGCCGCCTCGCCGAGCACTACCGGACGACGGTGATCCCGCTGCGGGAGCGGATCGTCGGCCTCACCGAGCGGGAATACAACTACATGCTCATCGGGGCCTTCGATCTCATCGCGGCGAAGCAACAGGAATTCGACGCCTACCAGGAATACATCGAGGCGGTGACCGCCTACTGGTCCACCCGGGCCGAGCTCCAGCGGGCCGTCGGCGGCCGCCTCCCCGACGTCGGCGGAGAGCCGGGTGAACCGCGGCCCCCGGGCCATGACCATCATCCTGAAAACGGCGGATGGAATAACACAGAGCAACAGAGCCACTGAGAAATCAGTACGTTAAGCCCAAATCCTGCCTAACTCTTGCATGCATTACCAAAATGGCTTTAGAAGGATTTTCTTCTCAGATTTTACTCAGTTGCTCCGTTGCTCTGTGTTTCAAATGCTTTTTCCAGGATCATTGAAAAGCGAGGAGAAGCGCCATGATCTCACGCCGCGACATGCTCATCTCCACGGCCGCCGCCCTGGCAGGGGGGGCGGCCCTTCTCGCGGGGGAGCGGGGGGAGGCCGCCGAACGCCGCGGTCCCGCCGAGGCGAAGAAACGCCCGGGACGCTCACGCCCCCACACCCCGGTGGTCACCCCCAACGGGAGCACCCTGCCGTGGGTCATGAAGAACGGCGTAAAGGAGTTCCACCTGATCGCCGAACCGGTGGAGCGGGAGTTCGCCCCCGGCATGACGGTGAAGTGCTGGGGGTACAATGGCTCGACCCCCGGCCCCACCATCGAGGCGATGGAGGGGGACCGGGTCCGGATCCTCGTCACCAACCGCCTCCCCGAGCACACCACCATCCACTGGCACGGCATCTTCGTCCCCAACGGAATGGACGGGGTCGGCGGGCTCAATCAGCCCCACATCAAGCCGGGGGAGACCTACGCCTACGAGTTCACGCTCCGCCAGCACGGCACCTTCATGTACCACCCCCACGCCGACGAGATGCTCCAGATGGCGGTGGGGATGATGGGGCTCTTCATCGTCCACCCCCGGGAGCCGGAGGAGCCCCCAGTCGACCGGGACTTCGCCATCATGCTCCACGAGTGGGCGGTGCATCCCGGCACCTACCGCCCCGACCCGGCCGTCATGCTCGACTTCAACATGTTCACCTTCAACAGCCGGATATTCCCCGGAACCGCCCCCCTCATTGTCCGGACCGGCGACCGTGTCCGCATTCGCCTCGGAAACCTGAGCATGGACGAGCACCCGATCCACATCCACGGCCACCGGTTCTGGATCGCCGCCACCGACGGCGGCACGATTCCTCCCTCGGCCCGCTGGCCCGAGACCACGGTCCTCGTCCCGGTGGGGGCCACGCGCGACGTGGAATTCGTGGCCGATAACCCCGGTGACTGGGCCTTTCACTGCCACAAGCCGCACCACACCATGAACGCCATGGGACACGTCCTCCCCAACCTCCTCGGCGTGAGCCAGCAGGGGCTCGAAGAGAGAATCAGGGCGCTCCTCCCCGGCTACATGGCCATGGGGGAGAGCGGCATGGCCGAGCACGCCGAGCACGTTGCGCACATGGAGGGGCCGGCCAACACCCTGCCGATGATGACGGGTAAGGGCCCCTTCGGCAACATCGAAATGGGGGGGATGTTCACGATCGTGAAGGTGAGGGACGAGCTGAAGAACTACGACGAGGACCCGGGGTGGTACCGGCAACCTGAGGGGACAAGGGCCTGGAAGGTGAAATAGGGAAGGGTCAAATCCATGCTAATAGTGCTAATCGGCTTGCCCGGGTTCCGCTTACTCAACCATGGCGCTCGTCACCCGCTTCAATTCGTCGCAACCGATTCCAGCGAAAAGGTCCACGAGTTTTGGATCGAACTCTCTTCCCGAGCCCCCCCGAATCATTCTGACAGCCTCTTCGCACTCCACCGCACCGGTGCCGGTAACGAGTGTCTCGAAGGTGTCGGCTATCAGCAACATCCTTGCGCCGACAGGGATTTCCTCTCCTTTGAGGCCGCGCGGATAACCGCTTCCGTCAAAATGCTCCCGGTGGGCCCGGACGATTTCCGCTGCTTCACGGAGAAAGCCGATCTTCCTCAACAAGTTGTATCCCTCTTCAGGGTAGGCACGCATCTCCTTAAGCTCCTTTTCGGGGAGACCGATCCGTTTCAAAAGGGTAAACACGGAATCGTGGATTGCAACTTTTCCGACATCGTGGAGCAATGCCCCGAATCCTATCGCCTTCCTTTCTTTCTCGGTTACACCCAGGTGGTCGGCGAGACGGAGGGCGTATTCCCGTACCCGCAGGGAATGGAGACGACTGGTTTTCGCCCTCATGTCGAGGGCCGAAACGAGAGCCAGGAGTGTCTCCTCGTGGGCCGTGGCAAGCTCCGCGAGGAGCGCGCGCTGACGGTCGAACAGCCAGCCGGGGACAAGCCCCACGACCCAGAAACTGACAAGCTCCCCCAACTGATTGGCCTGCTCCATGTAGTTCCCCGGCCAGTCGAGAAACGCATGGAGGGAAAAAAAGACCGTAACGGCCGACGTCGTGTAGACGGCGCCCCTGAGACCGAACCATGCTCCAGCTATTACGGGGGGAAGGAAGTAGAGCTTGCGGAGCACTATATGCAGTGTATGGTAGGTGTGGGGTTTGGTCGGAATGGCAAAATGGAAGAAGGCGACAACGAATAACAGTAAGGCCAGTATGACGACCCTGCTTTCCGACCCGTGTATCAGGTGGAGCTTTTTCATGGCAGCTTTCCCTTGCGAACATCCATTTTCGCCAGTCGCGGTTCATCCTCTATCCGCGCCGCAACGCTTGGCCGTCTTATTTATTGCCCGTTGAGCTCATCTCCACCCTGCCCATTTCCGGCGCCGGAGGCAACTGAAGGGCCGATCCCGCGCAGGATGGAATTCACAACCTCATCCATCCGCTGTTCCTGCCGCCGCCGAAGTTCCGCATCGGCTCTTCCGGGCCGGGAGAGGTCCTCGTCAGCCCGCGCCACTGTGATAAGCCCTTTGCCACCCCGCAGCACCTCGTAATGGACATGGGGCCCCGTCGATCTGCCCGAATTCCCTGAGAGGGCGATGACGGCACCAGGATCAATCCGTTCATCCGGCCGGACAACGAGTTCGGAGTTGTGCCCGTAGAGTGTCCTGCCGCCGTCGTCCTGCTCGACGATGACTGTCAGACCGTGGCCGCCGTGCAGACCGGCGTAGATGACGCGTCCTCCACGGGTGGCCCGAACCGGCGTGCCGAGCGGCACGGCGATGTCGATGCCCCGGTGGTAGACGAGCTTGTTGCTGCCGAACGGATCGACGCGCCATCCCACGCCGGAAGTGACCGGACCGTTTACCGGCAAGTCCAGGTCGGCCCACGCCGGAAGCGGAATCAGAAGCATCATGACAACAATGAAGATACGGTTCATGCGGTGCTCTAGCTCTAATCCCCTCCTCCTCCCAGAGGGAAGAGGAGGGGGGGATACTCCTACTGCTCCAGAAAGAGGACCGTGCTGAGATAACGTTCGCCGGTGTCGGGGAGCACCACGACAATCCTCTTCCCTTTGTTCTCGGGGCGCCTTGCCACTTCGAGGGCGGCAAAAGCCGCCGCTCCCGCAGAAATACCCACAAGAACCCCCTCTTCACGGGCCAGCCGCCGGGCTGTTTCCAGCGCCTCCTCGTTTCTCACCTTGAAGATCTCGTCGATGACTTCCAGGTTCAAGACCTCCGGCACGAAACCGGCGCCGATCCCCTGGATCTTGTGGGGGGCGGGCTGGCCGCCGGAAAGGACCGGGGAGTCGAACGGTTCCACGGCAACGATTCTTACCTCGGGATTTCGCTTTTTGAGCACTTCGCCGACGCCGGTTATGGTTCCGCCGGTGCCGACTCCGGCCACGAAAATGTCGACCTTTCCTTCGGTATCCTCCCAAATCTCCTCGGCGGTGGTGAAGCGGTGGATGTGGGGATTGGCCGGGTTTCGGAACTGCTGGGGAACGAACGAGTTGGGTATCTCCCGCGCCAGTTCCTCGGCCTTTCTGATGGCCCCTTTCATTCCTTCCGCCCCTGGGGTGAGGACCAGATCGGCACCGTAGGCCTTCAGGAGATTTCTCCGCTCGACACTCATGGTCTCGGGCATGGTCAGAATCAGGCGGTAGCCCTTGGCGGCGCAGACGAAGGCGAGGGCGATGCCGGTGTTGCCGCTGGTCGGTTCGATGATGACGGTATCTTTCGTGATGAGCCCCCGGGACTCCGCATCGCGGATCATGGAGAAACCGATACGATCCTTGACGCTGCCGCCGGGGTTGAACGATTCGAGCTTTGCCACCACGTCGGCCTCAAGCCCCGCGGTCACCTTGTGGAGTCGCAGAAGCGGCGTTCTGCCAATGAGGTCGGTGAGATTGTTGTAAATTTTTGTCATGTGTAGTTCTCCCTGCTAATAGTGCTTGATTTACTTGCTTTTTCAGTGTGAATGGCCTTCGTTGTCGGGCCTTTCGGCCGTCCCTCCGTGCGAGCCGTGGTGCCCCATGTGCTCAGCGGGCATGAACGCCATGCATCCCGACATGAGAAGCGATCCGACGATTACTGCTGCTAAGGCGAGGCGGAATTTCATAGCAATCTCCTTACGATGTGGGTGGTAGTGTCAGCAGGCCTTCTGGCAGTCACGCTCATCCTGCATCAGCAGCGAGCAGATTTTCTGTGCCCCCTTGTGGGCGATCGTCGACGCCGGATGAGCCAGCGTCAGCCCGAGGACCAGTGCCGACAGTACCGTAAACTTCAGAAAGAGCATTCTGTTCAGCATTCCCGACGAGACTTCCTCGACTTTAAAGCGCATTTTCCGTTCTCCTTTCCCAATCAGTGTGAATGTCCCCCGCCATGTCCCCCGCCATAGCTTCCCGAACTGTACTGGGGCCTGTCGTAGTCGGTTGTGTGGTCAAAGTGCTTGCCGTCGAGAAAATCAATAACGGCGCATCCGGACATAAGTGCTAAGGCTCCCGCGGCGGCGAGCATCAGGACAGGTTTCCTCATTTTGATCTCCTTTGTTTTGTGTGGCCGCCTAATGCCGATAAATCCCTTCATAAGAGCTGTGGTTCGGTGCGGGCGTATGGTGGCAAAGGAAACAACGGCTCATCGTTCCGTCATTTCGTGGTATTCCAGACGCCGGGTATCCATAGGGGTGATTTCCGGTCTTTTCATCGTGAAGCGTCGCCGGTTTCAGAAACACATGCCAATTAGCGTTGATCGGTTTTTGATGGCATCTGTCGCACCCTGTGGGTGGCGTGATAGTCGCGTGGGAATGAAACAACGTGCAGCCCGTAACTACAACAGCCATCAGAATAAGGAAAATTATCCACAATACTTTCATTTGTTCAATCCCTCACACCTTGTTGGAAGATAAGAAAAAGAGGCGCACCCGAAGAAGGAGTAACAAAGAGTGCGCCTGATAACACACTGATAACACAAATCTATAATCCCACCGCCATGAGGGGCACCATAATAAGGACCATGAGTCCTACGCCCCACCACCCCCATTTGCCGCCTCCGAAGTGATGGGAGAAAAAACCATGCTGGTCGTGTCCGGTGTCTCCGCTTTCCGCGACCGTCGCCATGACTTCGTAGTGCAGAGCCTGATCGGATTTCTGTGGGTCGGCAATATTTAGCACAACCCTGTAGTCTCCCGGCTTCTCGAATTTGAAGGTGTCAAGGTATTCGTCATCAAGGCGTTCGACCTCTCTCTTGAGAAGCGGCGTGGCGGAATCCTTTTCGTAGACTTCGATGGTCACCGTTCGATCGGTTACGGGTGTTCCTTCCCGTTGCATGCCGAGCTTGACGGTGACGTTTTCCCCGGCGCGGAGCTCGTCGGGAGAGAGTTTTACGACAGCCTTTAATCCGCCCTGGGAGAAGCTCTGCTCCGTGGCGAAGCCCATGACCGGAAAAGAAAGAAGCATGATCGCCACAAGAGATAACAACGGTACGCGCATCGAAAACCCTCCAGACTTGAAGATTTGTCCACTCCCAAGCAAATGATGGGCCATTTTGTAATTGCTTGATACGATTACGTTTTTCAGGAAAATATGCCGACCGGAATCAACTTGTTAGAGGAAAATTCCACAGCAGTTGTTGAATTTTACACAGATTTGCTTTTGGGAATCATGACCAGCAACAATCTTCGGTGAGTCCGTAAACACTATCGACGCTGCTGTGCTGGGGAGTTTGAGTGTCTGCGGGGATAAGGTATGAAAAGGGGCCATTCTGCCAGAAATAGAGTGAATTGAATGGTATGAATGGCCACCTTTATGCATGTGATGATTTCGGGGTCCTTACATCATTCGCTTCGCTTCTTCTACTCTTCACACCTCCAGCTTGAATTGGCCAACCAGCGTTCGAAGCTCCTCCGCCAGATTTGCCAGATGGTTTGCATCTGATGCCGACTCTTGGGCACCCCTCGCTGTCTGCTGCACGATAAGGGTGATCTGCTGAACGTTGTTGCTGATTTCGGAGGTGGTGGCGGTCTGCTCTTCGGCAGCAACGGTGATTTGATTCACCTGTGTTGTAACCGCGTTGATCTGCTTGAGGATCTCCTGCAAAGATTCGCCAGACCTGGCAGCCTTTGCCGTACCTTTCTCCACCTCTCTGACCCCTTCTTCCATGGAGGCCACAGCACCTTTGGTCTCCTGTTGAATCGCCTTGATCATGTCACTGATTTCCTTGGTTGCACGTGTGGTCCGTTCGGCCAGCGCCCGCACCTCATCTGCCACTACCGCAAAACCACGTCCCTGCTCACCTGCCCGTGCCGCTTCGATGGCCGCATTGAGCGCAAGGAGATTGGTCTGATCTGCGATGTCCTCAATGGTGCCGATGATGGCACCGATCTGGTCACTCCGCTCGCCCAATGCATTTACTGTTGAAGCGGAGCTACGCACCCGTTGGGCTATCTGATTCATGCCTGCAATGGTCTCTTGCACGACGCCGGCCCCCTCCAAGGCTGTATCATTGGCCTGCCTGGATCCCTGTGCAACTGTGGCGCAGTTGTAAGCTATCTCGCTAGAAGTGGCAGCCATCTCTTCACTGGCTGTAGCCACAGTGCCGGCTTGTGCCGCTACCTCCTCTGCGCCGCTCGCCATTTGCACTGATGCGGAAAGCAGGTGATTGGCTGCAGAGGCTACCTGTGCGGACGTTTCTGATACTTTGCGTATGGTCTGTCGCAGATGGTCGGTCATGCGTCTGAAACAGCTGGAAAGCTGGCCTATTTCGTCCGAAGAATTCTGCACCACTTCCACGTTCAGGTCGCCATCGGCAACCCGCTCTGCAAGGGTAGCAAGGTTTGTTATAGGCGTGACCACGTTACTAACCATCAAACAGATGAATCCGGAGGTCAGCAGAATAGTGATGCCGATAGCTACCGAAACAGCGATGCCTCGGTTCTTGGCGGATTTTATGCTCGATTCTATAACCTGATCGGTTTGTTTTTCATACTGCTTCCCCCCGTTTTCCAGCTCGGCATTCAACTGGTTAATCGCGCTTTTCAGGGGGAGTAGGGCATTGAGGGAACGATCACGCGACAGGCTGGAGTTGATACTTTCCATTTTCGTCAACACGCTGCCGAGATCTCTCGCAGGGTATTTTCTGCTTAGGTCCTTGATACTGACAGTCGCCTCTGCAAGCTCCCGGATCGCATCCTCCCCCAGTTGTCCGGTATCGACTGCATCAACCACGCCATTAAGAAAAATTTTAAACTTTTGTACGACTCCACGATAGGCAGTGGCAAAATGATGTGCCTGTTCCAGTTTCTCGGATTGGCGAAGATCGCTGACAGTCTGAAAAGCCAGAAGCAGCATCATAGGAAGCAGTATGAGGGTCACCTGGAATAGTATCCTGGTTTTGATGGAGCTTGCATTGCGCATAAGCACCCCTTCTCAGTATTTCTTGATGATATTCACGCCACCATGGGAGTTTTTCACGTAACCAACCGCCCCAGGTGTGCGTCGGACAAATTCCACCACCTCGGCATCGCTGGATTTTACCGCAGGAGGATTGAGTCCGTCGCGGAACGACTTCTTTGCCCACAATGTGCTGTATTTTCCCGTGTCCATTTTCAAGACTTTTGACAAAAATTCATCCTGTGCCGCTGAATTGTCTACGGGAACAATTTTTGTCGAGCCGCTGAACTGTTTAGAGCCGAGAAAGATATCCTTGATTTCAGATGCATTAATCGGAAGGCCGGAGTTGGCAATGACGCTAAGGTCCGCAGCCGATGCACTTGCGGTGCAGACAATTATTGCTGTGAGCCCCGTGAGAAAGTGCTTTATCTTCATGTAAGACTCCTTTTTTTAAAACCGTATGGCGAATTGCATTCTCAACTCGTCAAAGTTTTCAGATCCCCGGTCGGTAATGCTCGTATGATTACCTTCGAGTTTGAGGGCAGCCTGCGGTGTCAGGTCATAACGTACGCCGACTGCTTCACGCGTATAGGAGGTGCCGTTAGCCTGTTGGTTGAAGTAGCTGTCGCTCTGATCGAGGTCTGCAATCTCAAAACGGGCGTAAGGAGTCAATCTCCGCAGCGTATGCGCGACTTGGACAAAGCCTGCGCTACTGGTATGGGTTCCGCTGCCATCTGAAAGATCCTTGTTGAAGAATTGATAAAATTCCGCAATTGCTTCCCAGTTGTTGGCGTTATAGTACGCATAACCGCCAAGGATGTTCAACTCAGCGCTCTTCAGCCGTGTGTTGGCCGGATCGTAACCGTCAACTCTTCCCCTTAGCCAGTGAGAGCCCACCTTGAGACCTTCCAGTTCACCTCCAAACTCGAAGCCAACGTTTGCCCCAAAAGTAAAATCGTTATTGTCATCCTTGAAGTCATCAGTGTCGAGTAGGCCGCCTCCGATACCAGCATCGCCGCCCATTCCGGAACTTTTGATCTTAACACCGTTGGCGCCGTAGAGGTCATAGGTGAGGTTCCCTTCGCCAATAGCGAACCGACCTGTGGTTAGGACGCCGTTCAACATCGTAGGGATAATTCCCCCTTCGTCGAAATTGATGAATCGGGGACGCTGGAGGGATGTCTGGAGCTGTCTGCCTCCGTGGGGGAACGCAGCTGTCCAGTAACCGAGGGGAACATGATAGCGCCCTGCCCATAAGGTTGCATAATCGCCGAACGTATACCCCAATTGCAGGCGTTGCAGCATAACGTCCACATCGCCTTGTTTGTCTATCTGAAAGATGACTTCAGCAAGGCTTTTGACATTGTCACCGAGATGCGGGGTGAGATAAAAGTCAAGCAAACCAACTGAAAAACCACGAATCCGATCATCAGGGTTTTTCCGGGAACTGCTTAATCCGAAATTCACGTCGGCAAAGCCATGGAGCCATGTTACGTTATCAAGAAAAGAAAAAGCACCGGGGTTATCTGCCTGAGGGGTTACCGGCTGCTCTGTGGAGGCCACAAGGGATTCGCTGCTCCCGCTGGCTTCTTTCTCCTTTCTTTCAGCCATCGTTTCTTCCACTTCCTTGAGCTTGCGTGAAAGCATGTCAATGGTTTGAGAGTTTTTCTCAAGTTTTTGCTCTAGTTCTCTGATATGTTCTGGCTCATCAGAAGCCGCAGCTATTCGTTGCCCTCCCCCCAATAAAAACAGAGTCCCCACAAAAAAAATCGTCGTATTCTTGAACCATTTCCCTTCTGCCATAAACCCTCCTTGTTTAATGGGATAGCGGCCGGTTTGTTCTTAATAATTTCTTGTATGGTTTTCTGTTTGTTGGTGTTTCTTTATCGGATAAGTCCACTTATCGAGCGTTTTGTGAATTTCTTTAGGAAAAAAATCACATAGCAATCGAATTAACAGCAGCATGGCCATACAGAATATTGCACATGCCATGTTGATTATTCCTCATATCAACTCGGCACAGCGATCAAACCTGTTATTAAAACGTAGTAATTCCAAAATGTTGCGCATTTGGCACACCTTTGGCTTGTGGTTGCAAGCGAGGACGAGAGCTGGCGGGTGCACGGGCGGGAAAGTTAAAAGGGGACGGGAATGCGGAAGAGAACGATTGGCACCGGAATCATCGTGGCATGTGCAGTGGCGCTTGTCGTATACCTCGGCTTCCATGTCAGGCTTGCGCCGGTCCCGAACGCAGTGGCGGCCCTCAAGACCTTGGGGATGACCTGCGGAAGTTGCGCCGGAAAGATCGAAAAAGCACTCAAGCCGTTGAATGGTGTGGCGGGGGTCGAGGTGGATGTGGATGGCGGTTGGGTCCTGGTCGGGTACGATTCACAGAAGGCCAGGCCGGATACGTTCGCCGAAGCGGTCCGCAAGGCCGGCTTCCAGAGCTGGCTCATGGAGCAGATGTCGATCACCGATTTCCGTCGGGTGATGGGCCGGGATTTCGGTATGAAAGTGGCGCGGGCCGGCTGTTGCGGCAATGGCGGCTGCGGCGGCAAGAAATAGGACAATTCAGAATTCAGAAAAGGAGAGACGAATGGTGCTGAGAAAGGTAGGGAAAATGTTCCGGCTGCTGACGGTGGTGGTGTTGGGGCTTGTCCTTGGCGCGGTGACGGCATTTTCATCAGATGCACCCGATACGGTCACGGTGCTTAAATCCTCGGGACTCTCTTGCGGCGGCTGTGCCTCGAAGATTGACAAGGCCCTGAAAGCGGCGCCGGGAGTCTCTTCCCTAGAGGTGGACATTGATTCGGGGCAAGTGACGATCTGGCACGACAGTACGGCCGTATCCCCCGAAAAACTGGCAGAAACGGTGAGCAGCGCAGGGTACCAGAGCACCGTGCTGGAGACCATGAGCGCCGAAAGTTACCGGGAGAAGAGCGGCAAGAGCGGCCCCGCGGCAGATCGCCGGGGTGGTTGCGGCGGTTGCTGCGACCGGACAAAGAGCACGGAAAGGAGCTGAAGATGGGAAAGAAAAGCAAGACCAGGGGTAACGGCCCGGCCGTAACAATCAATCAGCCTGCGGGCGTGGAGGTAAACGTGAAAGTACCGAAGAAGAGCTTTAAATGGGGGCTTTTGCTGGTCGGCGCATTGCTGGCCGGGGTGGCGACGGTATTTGCCCTCAATTTTTCCGGCCTCTCCGGCATCGAGAAGGTGAAGGCGACCAAAGGAGTGGTGGCAATTCCGCTGACAAAGGTTTCTGACGGCAGCGCCCACTTCTTCCGCTACACCGACGGCGGCAAGGAGATCAGTTTTTTCATCGCGAAAGGAAGTGACGGCCAGCTCCATACCGCCTTCGATTCCTGCGACGTCTGTTTCCGGGAGAAAAAAGGGTACGTCCAGGACGGTGACTCCATGCTCTGCAAGAACTGCGGCAAGCGGTTCCAAACCAACCGGATCGGCCCCCACTCCATCGGCGGCTGCAATCCCTCGTACCTCCCCGCGGCAAATGACGGCAGGAGTGTCATCGTCAATGCCACGGATCTTCAGCAGGGAGCGCAGTATTTCTAAACAGACCCGCGAGGCGAAGGCACTATGAAACTTCACACCATTTCTATAAACAACCTGCGGCGGAGGAAGGCCAAGATGGCCTTCCTCACCATCGGCCTCATGGTCGGCATCGCCACCATCGTCACGCTCGTGACCCTGACCTCCTCCATGTCCAACGACATCGGCCGGAAGATGGATGAGTTCGGCGCAAACATTCTGATCATGCCCAGGAGCGAGGATCTCGCCATGAGCTATGGCGGTATCAGCCTCGGCCGGGTGAGCTTCGACCAGCGGGAGATCCGCGAGGGGGACCTGGCCAGGATCCGGGAGATAAAGAACAGCAGGAACATCCTCGCCGTTTCCCCCAAGGTGCTCGGCGCGGTCACCTTGAAGGAGAAGAACGTCCTGCTCGTGGGGGTGAACTTCGCGGAAGAGCTCAAGATGAAGCAGTGGTGGCGAATCTTCGGTGACACCCCCAAGGGGGAGAACGAGATCCTCCTCGGCAGCACCACCGCCGACACGCTCCACCTCTCCCCCGGTGACACGGTCACCATCGGAGGCGAGACGCTGAAGGTGGCCGGCGTCCTCGAACAGACCGGCTCCCAGGACGACTCCCTTGTCTTCGCGCCGCTGAAGAAGGCCCAGAAGCTCCTCGGCAAGGAAGGGAAGATCACCCTTGTGGAGGTGGCGGCCCTCTGCGCCGGCTGCCCCATCGGCGACATGGTCGTCCAGATCGCCGAGAAGCTTCCGGAGGCGAAGGTCACCGCCATCCAGCAGGTGGTGGAGTCGCGGCTCAAGACCCTCGATCAGTTCAAGCGCTTCTCTTTCGGCGTCGCCGCAGTGGTGATCTTCATCGGCTCCCTCATCGTCTTCGTGACCATGATGGGGAGCGTCAACGAGCGAACCACCGAGATCGGTGTCTTCCGCGCCATCGGCTTCAGAAAGACCCACATCATGCGGATCATCCTCCTGGAGGCAGCCCTGGTGAGCCTGCTGGCCGGCGTCTTCGGCTATCTCTCGGGAATGGGCGCAGCCCGGCTCGCCCTCCCGTTCATGGCCGAGTCCAAACAGGCGGCCCTGGTCTGGGACGGGCTGGTGGCATCGGGCTCCATCGGTCTCGCCGTGACGGTGGGGCTGCTGGCAAGCCTCTACCCGGCACTCCATGCGAGCAGGATGGACCCCACGGAAGCCCTGCGGGCGCTCTAAAGCGGGGACCGGGTATGGGGAAAAATCAGGAATAACGGGGTAATTCATGGCACTCATCGAGATCAGCAATCTGACCAAGCATTACATCAGCGGCGACGAAACCGTCGAGGCGCTGCGCGGCGTCGATATCGGCATAGAGGCCGGGGAGTTCATCACCATCATGGGGCAGTCGGGGTCGGGCAAGAGCACCCTCCTCTCCATTCTCGGCGGCATGAACCACCCGACCGGAGGAACGGTGTCAATCAACGACACCGATATCTACGCCCTCGGAGAGGAGCGGCTGGCCGATTTCCGGGCGCAGAACTTCGGCTTCGTCTTCCAGTCGTTCCACCTCATCCCCTATCTCACTGCCCGGGAGAACGTCATGCTCCCCCTCACCATCTCGCCCATGAAGAATGACGAGAAACGGCAGGCGGCCCAACAGGCCCTGGAGCGGGTCGGGCTCGGCGAAAAATCCGACCGCTTGCCGAACCAGCTCTCCGGCGGCGAGCAGGAGCGGGTCGCCATCGCCCGGGCCATCGTCAACCGCCCCCACATCCTCTTCGCCGACGAGCCGACCGGCAACCTCGATACCGCCAACAGCGAGGCGGTCATGGAACTTTTCCGCGAGCTGAACGACGAGGGGCAGACCGTGGTGATGGTGACCCACAACCCCGAGAACTGCCAGTACACCGACCGTACGATCCAGATCCGGGACGGCCGGGTGATCTGACGGTGCCCCTGGCAGACACTGGAGGTGTAATTATGGCGGATACCGGTCCGACGTATGGTGACTTACTCTTCGTGACCGACAAGGATCGGTGTGTCGGCATCGAGACTCTTCTTGCCCGGTGCGGGGTGAAAGTCGCCCGCGCGGAGAGCGGAGTACAGGCTCTCTCGGCGCTTGACGCCGAGCCATGGGCCGTCATGGTTGCCGATGCCATGCTACCCGATATGGATGGTGTCGAACTGACCCGTGCCGCGCGCGCGAAACGGCCCGGTATGTTCGTGATACTTGGCAGCGCCGATCCGTCCGAAAAGCTCGGGGACCATGCGGCAATGGCCGGTGTGGCAGGAATTGTGCATACACCCTATGAGCCGGACGAGTTGCTGCCACTTCTTTGTGTTGTTATGCAGTCACGGGTCTGGAATTAAATAATATTAAATGGTTACGCGCAGTCAGATCATTGACTCCACGAAATGAAGTGGTATTAGTTAAGCGCGGATGTGCGTCAACCAAAGGGAGAAGTTATGGATCCACTCGACAGCGCCATGATGATCAGCAGCTCGGCCCTTCTCGCCGAGCGGACGCGGATGAACCTGATTTCGAACAACCTCGCCAACGCCAACTCGACACGCACGGCTGAGGGAGGACCATATCGCCGCAAGGACGCGGTGTTTGCCGCCGCGCCGCCCGATGCCGGCCGTTTCGCGGCGATGCTCGACGGTATGCGCAGAGGCAACGCCAACGGCGTGCAGGTGGTTCAGATCGTCGAGGATACCAACCCTCCGCAGTTGCGTTACGACCCGACCCACCCGGACGCCAATCCCCAGGGATACGTGGCATATCCGAACGTGAACGTCGTTGAGGAGATGGCCGACATGATGACGGCGACCCGGGCCTACGAGGCCAACCTCACCGCCATGAAGGCCGGCATGGATATGCAGATGAAAACCCTCCAGCTCGGCGGCAAGTGACGACTGCCGGTCGCACCAAGAGCCTCAAGATTAATGCTGATTTAAAATCTGCCGATAAGAACTGGATGCAAGCAAGAACGGCAGTGAAGAATATTCGGTTGCTGCTGCTGAATATTCTGCAACGCGGCAGCACGACAGGCGTGGACAGACCGGATATACATCGTAAAATCAACTGATTGACCACATGGCATGGCTTATGTAAAGTCATGGCCATCAATCCACATCCTAGGAGAAACCATGAAATCACGGCTCGCAATCGGGTTCATGCTCCTCGTCGTGCTGGCAGTTCCTTACCGGGCGCCGGCCGAGGAGGCGAAATCGCCCGAAGTTCTGCCGAAACTCGTCGAGACCGCCATTGCCAACAACCCCGAGTTGAAGGCGTCAGATGCCCGCTGGCAGATGTTCCGAAACCGCATCGCCCAGGCCCGCTCCTTCGACGACCCGATGCTGATGCTGAAGATCCAGAACGGCATTGTTTCGGACCCTTTCAATTTCCGCAAGGATCCCATGACCCAGAAGGTGATCGGGATATCCCAGCAGATCCCGTTCTGGGGGAAGCGGGACCTGAAGGGAGAGGTGGCGGCGAAGGAGGCCGAATCCTACAGATGGCAGGTGGAGGAGCGCAAGCTCGAACTGAGAAGAATGGTTGCGGAAACGTACTACCAGATATATTTCACCGACAAATCCGTGGAGATCGTGGATAAAAACATCAAAATCCTCGACAACTTCATCACCCTGGCCGAGACCAAGTATTCCGTCGGCCAGGGGGCGCAGCAGGACGTCTTCAAGGCCCAGGTCGAACGCTCGAAGCTGTTCGACATCCGGATCACGCTGGAGCAGCAGAGAAAGAGCCTCCAGGCAGCCATGAACGCCCTCCTGTACCGTCCGGCAGATACCCCTGTCGGCCCGGTTTCCGACTTCTCGATCAAGCCGCTCACCCTCTCCGCGGAGAACCTGAGAGGGATTGCCATGGAAAACCGCCCGATGCTCAAGAGCTTGAACGCCCTGATCGAGAAGGGGAGGGCAGGGCATAAGCTGGCGGAAAAGGAATTCTATCCCGATTTCAACGTCTCGTTGGAATACATGCAGCGGAATCAGGTCGGAGCAGACCCCGGCGATGACATGTACTCCCTCGGTCTCACGTTTAACCTGCCGGTGCAGAGGGCGCGGCGGCACGCCCTAGTGGCCGAGTCCTCCTCGGAAATCAACATGGCCACTGAAGAGTTGAACAGCCTGAAGAACAACATCAATGCGGGCGTTTCGGACCTCCTGGCCCAGTTGGAGCGAAGAAGAAAGCTCGTAGAGCTCTACAAAACCGGCATCATTCCCCAGGCCGAGCAGTCCCTGGAGTCGGCCACCATCGGTTACCGGGTCAATAAAGTCGACTTTTTGACCTTGCTGGACAACAGGGTGACCCTTTTCAACTACGAGCGTGAATATTTCGATTCGCTGGCCGATTACCAGATGAGGCTGGCCCAGCTCGAGGCGCTGATTGGCAAGAACCTGCAATAAGAGAGCAATGTCGAACTTCCTTTGATAGAAGACGTAACGGCTTAACGTATCACTTAATTTCCCATACCACGAGGTACGACAATGAAACTGAGCAAGAAAGTGGCAATTCCCCTGGCGGTGGTTCTCCTGGCTGCGCTGGCCGGCGGAGGGTATTTCCTGTGGCAGCAGAAACAGGGGGGCAAGGCCGCCGGAAAAGGGGACAAAACGGCCAAGGGGCCTGTGCTCTATACCTGTGCCATGCATCCCTTCATCATCAAGGACAAGCCCGGTACCTGTCCGATCTGCGGGATGCAGTTGATCAAGAAGATTGAAGGCGCCCAGGCCGATGCCAAAGAACTGGCGATGATCGGACACGTCTCGCTCTCGCCCACCCAGCAGGTAATGGCGAATGTGGCCACTGTCCAGGTGGAAAAAATGCCGCTTGACAAAGAAATCAACGCGGTCGGCATCATCCAGTACGACCAGGCCCGCCAGGGGAAAGTCACAGCCTGGGTGGCTGGACGTATCGACCGGCTCCATGTGAACAGGGTCGGCGAGTACGTGACCAAGAACAGGGCCGTGGCCGAGGTTTATTCTCCCGATCTGGTTTCGGCCCAGCAGGAGTATCTCCTGGCCGTGAGAAGCCGGGAGCAGATCAAGAGCTCCCCGATCCAGTCCATCTCCCAGGGAGGGGAGGGGCTTGTCGCCTCCGCCCGGCAGAGGCTGAAACTCATGGGGGTGAAGGATAATCAGATCGATGGGCTTGAAAAGTCGGGACAGCCCAACATCCGCCTCTCCATCTACACGCCCCTTTCCGGCATCGTGATCGAGAAGATCGCTCTGGAAGGGCAGTACGTCAACGTCGGCGACCCCCTCTTCAATGTTGCCGACCTTTCGGTGGTCTGGATGGAGGCTGAGGTCTATGAAAATGAGTTTCCCTTCGTAAAAATGGGCCAGAAGGTGGAGATCGTTTCCCAGTCCTATCCGGGAAAAACCTTTTCCGGCCGCGTATCGTACATTTATCCCTTCCTTGATCCGAAGACCAGAACCGTCAAGGTGAGGGTGGAGATCCCCAACCCCGGGCTGAAACTGAAACCCGATATGTTCGTTAACGCCAGGTTAAAGGTTCCCCTCGGCGACTCACTGGCTGTGCCGGTCACGGCGGTCATTGACACCGGCAAGCGCCAGGTGGTCTGGGTGGAGATGCAGCCGGGGATGTTCGAGCCGCGGGATGTGAAGGTGGGAGCCAGAGTAGGGGATAACATCCAGATCCTGTCAGGGGTGCAGGCGGGAGAAAAGGTTGCATCGAGCGGCGGCTACCTGATCGATTCCGAGGCCCAGCTGAAAGGTGGCAGTGGCGGTGCTCATGCGGGACATGGCGGCGCGAAACCGGAAGACAAAGGCGCTCCGGCAACGGGCGCGGGGCATGAGGGGCATACCCCCGCGGCGCCGGCTCCCAAAAAGAACGGCCTGGATATGGGCGACATGAAGATGTAATGGCCCCATGGAATTTACTCCAATTTGTTAAGGACTTGCTGCCATGATTGAAAAACTTATAGATTATTCCGCCCGAAACCGGGTCGTTATCCTGATGATTTTTGCCCTGATCGTGGCCTGGGGTGTCTGGTCGGTTTACAAGACCCCGGTTGACGCCATCCCGGACCTCTCCGACAACCAGGTGATCGTCTTCACCTCGTATCCCGGCCGCTCGCCCCAGGTAGTGGAGGACCAGGTCACCTACCCACTGGCGGTGAACCTCCAGGGGCTGCCGCAGGTGAAGGCGGTGCGGGCATCGAGCGCCTTCGGCTTCTCCATGATCTACGTGATCTTCGAAGACAAGGCGGACATCTACTGGGCGCGGACCCGGGTGCTGGAGCGCATGAACTACGCGGCATCGCTCCTCCCCACCGGTGTCGTCCCCACCCTGGGGCCCGACGGCACCGGTGTCGGTCACGTCTTCTGGTATACGATCAACGGTAAAGGGTACGACCTGGAGCAGCTCCGCACCCTTCAGGACTGGTTCGTCCGTTACCAGCTCAACACCGTCCCCGGCGTGGCTGAAGTCGCCTCCATCGGCGGGTTCGTGCGCGAGTACCAGATCGACCTCGACCCGAACAAGCTCTTTGCCTACAACGTTAAGGTGGGCGAGGTCATGGAGGCGGTGAAGCGCTCCAACAACGACGTGGGCGGCAGGCTCATGGAGCAGGCTGACGCCGAGTACCTGATCCGCGGCAAGGGATACATCAAGTCCACCAGAGATCTGGAGGATATCGTCGTTGGTAACGACATGCGCGGCACCCCGATCTATGTAAAGAACCTCGGCACCGTCCAGCTGGGCGGCGCCATCCGCCGCGGCTTGCTGGAGATGAACGGCGAGGGTGAAGCGGTCGGCGGCATTGTGGTCATGCGCTACGGCGAGAATGCCCACGACGTCATCCATCGGGTAAAGGAGAAGATCGCGGCCCTGGAGAAGGGGCTTCCTCCCGGTGTGAAAATCATGGTCTCCTATGACCGTTCCGATCTGATCATGCGGGCCATTGAAACGCTCAAACACTCGCTGTTTGAAGAATCTATCGTCGTCTCTCTCGTCATTCTCGTTTTCCTGCTCCACTTCCAGAGCTCGATCGTCATTGTCCTCACCCTCCCCATCGCGGTGCTCATCTCCTTCATTACCATGAAGCTGATGGGGGTCACTTCAAACATCATGTCTCTGGGTGGCATCGCCATCGCCATCGGCGTGCTCGTCGACGCCGGGGTCATCATGGTGGAGAATTGCTACCGGCACCTCTCCGAAATGCCGCCGGAGGTGCGGAAGGAAAAGCGGCTGGAGGTCGTGATCACCAGTGCAAAACAAGTCGGCCGGGCCATCTTCTTCTCCCTGGCGATCATCATCCTTTCCTTCGTGCCGGTCTTCATGCTGGAGGGGCAGGAAGGAAAGCTCTTTCACCCCCTCGCCTTCACCAAGACCTTCTCCATGATCGGTTCGGCCTTCATCGCCATCACCCTGGTGCCGGTCCTCATGTACTTTTTCATGCGGGGGAAGATGCCGCCGGAGAGCTCCAACCCGGTTTCAACTTTCTTCATCCGGCTCTACTCGCCGGTCATCCGCTGGGTGTTGAAGTGGAAGAAGACCACCATCTTCCTCAATATCGTGGCCCTTGGGATCGCCATCCCCATGTTCATGAGCATAGGAAGCGAGTTCATGCCGCCGCTTGACGAGGGGTCCCTCCTCTACATGCCGGTCACGCTTCCAAACATCTCCGTCAACGAAGCGAAACGGGTCATTTCGGTGCAGGATGCCATCATCAAGAGCGTGCCGGAAGTGGAGCACGTGCTCGGCAAAGTCGGTCGTGCCGAGACCTCCACCGACCCGGCGCCGGTCTCCATGTTCGAGAGCATCATCATACTCAAGCCCAAGGAGCAGTGGCGCAAGGGGCTTACCAAAGCGGACATCGTCTCCGAGCTGGACTCCAAGCTTCAGCAGATCGGGGTCAGGAACGGCTGGACCCAGCCGATCATCAACCGGATCAACATGCTTTCCACCGGGGTCAGGACCGACCTGGGGGTGAAGATCTTCGGCAACGACCTGAGCGTCCTGAAGGACCTGGCGGTGCAGGCCGAAGGGATACTGAAGACTGTCCCGGGGGCCGCGGACGTGGTTGCGGAGCGGGTTACCGGCGGCAACTATATTGACATCGACGTCGACCGGGAGGCTGCCGCCCGTTACGGGGCCAAGGTCGGCGACATTCAGGACGTGATCGAAACCGCCCTTGGTGGCGAAATGCTCTCCACCAGCGTTGAGGGGCGAAACCGCTTCCCGATCCGCATCCGCTACCTGCGCAAGTACCGGGACAACATCCCGGCTATCCAGCGTATCCTCGTCAGCGGGATGAACGGCGCCCAGGTACCGCTCTCCCTGGTGACGAAGCTCAAGGTTTCCACCGGCGCCCCGGAGATCAACAGCGAGGGGGGGCTCCTGCGCTCCATAGTCTTTCTGAACGTGCGGGGGCGCGATATGGGAGGCTTCGTCACCGAGGCGAAGCAGGTGCTGGAGAAACAACTGAAGCTCCCTCCCGGCTACTATGTGGCCTGGTCGGGACAGTGGGAGAACCAGGTCCGGGCTAAAAAGCGGCTGCAAATCCTCGTTCCCCTCGGCATGGTGATCATCTTCATCCTCCTCTACTTCACCTTCCACTCGGCCCTGGAGGCGAGCATGGTCATGCTGTCGGTCCCTTTCGCCCTAGTGGGGGGGGTCTACCTGGTGAAGGCCCTCGGCTACAACATGTCGGTGGCGGTCTGGGTCGGCTTCATTGCCCTTTACGGGATAGCGGTGGAGACCGGTGTGGTGATGGTGATCTACCTCCACGAGGCGCTAGACAAAAAGCTCCTCAAGGGGCCGGTGACCGAGCAGGACATCTACGAGGCCACCTATGAAGGCGCGGTACTGCGGCTTCGTCCGAAGCTCATGACCGTGGCAGTGGCCCTGATCGGCCTGGTGCCGATCATGTGGTCCAGCGGCACCGGCGCCGATGTGATGAAGCCGATTGCGGCGCCGATGATCGGTGGTATGATTTCCTCGGCTGTTCACGTCCTCATCATGACGCCGGTTATTTTCGTCCTGATGAAAAAGCATGATCTGAAAAAGGGGAAACTGAAATATTCCGGGATGAAGCACTAATTTTATTAGAGAAAGGAGGATTCCGCGTGAAAAAGGTATCGTTGTTTCTAGGAGCCTTGCTGATGGTGTCGCTGTTGTCTGCCTGTGCCGGGCTTGACAGCTCGACTTACCGTTCCGATCAATATGACAGCGGTAGTCACGGTGGGCATTCACATCATTAAGTGCGTCAGGCGGGCGCAGACCAGCCAACCCACAAACCAAAAAGGAGAAAGAAACATGAAAAAAGCAGCAGTGATCATCGCAGCAGCAACGTTTGCCATCGCGGCCCCCATGACGGTATTTGCCATGGAACACGAAGGAATGAAAATGGAGCATGGTGGCCATATGGGGCACAAGGCTGGCGTTGTCCATGAAGAGGTTGTCAACGGAGTGAAGGCAACCTTCATGATCATCAGTATGGATGAGCGGATGAAGGAGATGAAGATGGAGAAGCCCGCCGGGATGAAGGAGACCCATCACCTGATGGTAGTGTTCTCCGATGCCAAGAGCGGGAAGAACCTTTCCGAGGGTGAAGTGATGATCAAGACCCAGGCCCCTGATAAGACTACCCAGGAAAAGGAGTTAATGGCGATGCCGGGGATGGGCGGAATGGGGGCCGGTTTTGGCGCCGACCTCATCATGGATAAGAAAGGGAAGTACGGCGTCATGGCCAAGTTCAAACTGGCCGACGGCAAGGTGCGCAGCGCCAAGTTCTGGTACACGGTAAAGTAGCCGGCCTTACGCGGCGGGCAGAGGGGGCGGCCGTCGGGCCGCCCTTTCTTTTTCGGGGAGGTTTGCCATGAAGAAGCAGCTTTTGCCGTTACTGGCGGTGGTCGTCCTGGCCGCGGTTTTCCTGGCTTCATGCCGGGAGAAGGGGAGCGCTCCGCCGGCGACGAAACCGGTACGGGTCTCCGCCACGGCGGCGTACGAGAAGTATTTCGGTCCCCCGCCCACCACCGACAAGGGAACCTGCTACGCCTTCGTCATCTATTTCCCGTCGGCCGGGAAACCCGGGAAGGTGGTTCCGTTTCCGTTTTTCACCTTCGACCAGGGTTCCCTCATGAAGGTGGCGGTGGAGCGGCTCCTCGGCGGCATGGATGTGGGGAGCTACAGGGGTGAATTTTCCCAGCCGTTTGCTCCCGGTGCCCATCTCCGAACCATTTCCCGGGAGGGAGACCTCGTGAAGGTCGACCTGGGGAAGGATTTCCTGAAGGTAGACGCGGACCGGCAGGGGATGCTGGACGCCCTCAGCATGACCCTCACCCAGTTCGAAGGGGTGAAGGGGGTGCGGCTCCTCTCGGAAGGGAAGGCGCCCGACTACGCAACGGAAACCCTCCTCCCCCCGGAATCAGCGGTGCTGGAACCGGGCCCCCCCCGCCTCCTGAGTGTGACGGCGATGAAGGAGAAAGGGGCGAAGGCCGTGGAGGAAGTCAACGCCTTCTTCGACCGCCCCGTGGAGATCAGGGTGTTGCAGATGACGGCACGCGACGGTAAACCCTTCGTCGGCGAGGTTTACCACTCCATCTTCGACATGGCGGCGGTGCTGAAGCCGAAGGACCCCTCGCAGTTCAAGGCGGGAATGCCGGTGAAGGTCCGCTGGCAGGTCGTCGACAAGGTCGGCAGGTCCGCCGGCGGGGATGGGGAGTTCGCGCTGGAAGTCCGGGAGCACTGAGGTTGGTGCGGCTAGACCACTGGCGGGTTGTCATGAACGCTAAATTGGTGTATTGAATGATCTGTTTTTTCCTCTGCCGCATCTCGCCTGCATGTGCTCTCAGTTGGCCGTCTTTCGTTCAATCTTCCCCAAAGCGCGGGAAATAGCGGATGTTTGGCTGTCTCGTATCGTGCCGCGTGTCATGCGGCGGCGGATCATCTTCGATTGATAGGGAGGAGAAGTTTAGTGAAGAAGACTGTTGTTGCCATGGTTGGTATGTTGCTGACGGCTACCGCTGCCCAGGCGGAGCACAAACTGCTGTTCACCAACGTGCTGGAACAGAAGCAGATCGAGGGCCAGGCCACCTTCGAATATTCCCACTCCAGGGGGAACATCGCCAGCCCAGTCGACGGGCCGGGGCTGCGGACCACCAATGCGGTGGAGTCCTTCTATTCCCTCGGCGTCGGTCTCGGGCACGGCCTGGAGATAACCGCTTCGATCCCCTTCGTCTTTTCGGAGCGGGCCAAGACGGAATTCGCCGGCGTAGAGCCCGAGTATGAAAAGCGCGACGGCTTCGGCGACGCCGCCCTCGAAGCCAAGTACCGTCTCCTCGGCGGTGAGGAGGAGCCATTTACCCTGGTCACCGGCCTCGGCCTGAAGTTCGACAGCGCCCGCCGGAAAGACGCGGGGACCGGTACGACCGACGTGAGCCCCTTCATCGCCGCCAGCGCTAACCTGGGTCACCACTACATCCCCTACGCCATCTACCGGGCGACCCTCAGAAACCACGACGTGCAGGACACCCATACCCTCTCCCTCGGCGTCGAGAAGGAGCTGAACCCTACGGTAACGCTCGACGCCAAGATCGCTGCCGACTTCAACACCGCTGCCAGCGACATCACCGCCAACGAGGATTTCTCCTTCGAGTTGACCAGTTACATCCAGGTAGCGCACAACTTCTATCTCCTCCCCAGCGCGGCCTACACCCTGGCCACCAATGCCACCGACAAAGCCGCGGATCTCCGTCTGGGTCCGGCCGACGGCTTCCGCGGCGGACTCTCCCTCTACTACCTGTATTGAGCCGCAACGCGGCGTCCCGATTGCAGAGGGAAGCCCCCTGCGGGGCTCAAAATACGAAAAAGGTCCTTGTCTTTGGCGAGGGCCTTTTTTCGTCTGGGATCGATCCAATGGCTGTGAATAATAAGGTCCGCTTGGAGAGTGAAGGGCTGGAATACCGGGACGCCGTTGGCCCGGTTATCCATTTTACTTGACTGGCTGAACGAGGCAGGTTGCGGCCTTTTTCCTGGCGATGTCGCCGGGACGGATTTCACCTTTGATCACTTGAGCTTCGAAATAGTGGCTGCCGACGTACGACTCCACCTTCACCTGGCCGACTTCGACCTCCTTCGGGTTCTTGGCGCCGCCGATTTCCCGATAGACCTTGAGCACATCGTTCAGGCAGATCTCTTTTTTTACGTCGGCGGTGCCGCTGTGGAAGAGATGCACCTTGTTTCCGACCTTCATGACCACTTCGCTCGTCACCTTGTCGGCAGCCACCGCCTTGAGCGGGGCCGAGACGAGGAGCGAGGCGATCAGGATTCCGATAACCGCAATGATGGTACGCATGACAATCCTCCTTTTTAGGTGATTTCACATTCTACAGCTTCAGGCGAGCACCTTTAGTTTTCACCCCCTTTCTTCGCATTGGTATTGAGTCTACACCATTCGTACGGAATCCTCCACTTTTCTATGACGTTCCAGGTGCCGTGGAAACTAGCCAGGGTCCACTTGCTTCGTCCCCGGAGCCGTTATCGACTAGCCCTTCCGTTCCCGCTTCGCCGGCACCCCGAGCCACCCGGTCCCGAGCACCCCGAGCGCCGCCGAGGTGATCAGCAGCCCGCCGAAGGAGCCGTTGTAGAGTGCCATGAGGGGGGTCGAGAGGGGAAAGAGGATGGTGTGGAAGAACATCTCCCCGGCGGACATCGGGGTGCCCTCCGAGGTGACGCGGAGCAGGATATAGTAGAGCGGCCCCCCGATCCAGATACCGGCGACCATCGCCATGGCGGCGCTCATGAGCCGCTGCTGCGAAGAGGTTGCCTTGACGAGGTGCCAGAAGGCGGTGCCGCAGGTGACGGGCAGGGCGACCGTCTTGGCGGTGATCCAGGCAGTCGTCGACCACCCCTCTTCGAAGTGGGTCACGAGGAGATCTTCACCCCAGAAAACCAGGGCGCCCCACAGGGGACAGACGATCCAGATCGCGATTTTGTTCATGGCGCCCCGCTTGTGCCGCAGCTGTTACATCCATTTTACCAGAATGCGGGGAGGTGTCGCGGGAGCGCCTATTCCTCCCCTTCGTACGGCTGGTGGAGCTTGACCGGCGTGCCGCGGGCGCGGACCCGCATGTTGAGCATCTCCACCACCACCGAAAACGCCATGGCGAAGTAAATGTACCCCTTCGGAATGTGCATGCCGAGGGCGTCGCCGATGAGCGCAACCCCGATCAGGATCAGGAACGAGAGGGCGAGCATCTTGATGGTGGGGTGACGGTCCACGAAGGCGCTGATCTTGCCGGAGAAGAGCATCATGAAGCCGACTGCGACGACGACCGCCGTTACCATGACGGCGAGCTGGCTGGCCATGCCGATGGCGGTGATGATGGAGTCGAGGGAGAAGACGATGTCGAGCAGCAGGATCTGGACGATGGTGCCGGCGAAGGATGCCGCCCCCCTGGCCGACGCGTGTCCTTCCTCCCCTTCGAGCTTGTCGTGGATCTCCATGGTGCTCTTGGCCAGCAGGAAGAGCCCCCCCAACAGAAGGATCAGTCCCCGTCCCGTAATCTCGCGGTCGAGCACCGAAAAGAGCGGCGCCGTCAGCCCCATAAGCCAGGTGAGGGAGAAGAGGAGCCCGACCCGGGTGAACATGGCCAAGGCAAGGCCGGTGAGGCGCGCCCGGTTCTGCTGCCCGGGGGGAAGCTTTCCCGAGAGGATGGAGATGAAGATGATATTGTCGATGCCTAGGACAATTTCGAGGGCGGTGAGGGTTGCCAGGGCAATCCAGGCCTGGGGGTCGGTGAGCCAGTCCATCTGTGAAAACTCCTTGAAAGGTTGATATGGCGGTGCCCACATATACCGGCGCTCCTGGGCTCTGTCAACTCGCATCTTCGAACGAAGATCCTTTTTCCCTTCTGCTGTGGAATAGTCAACAGCGCGAATGGGTACTATTCTGCAATCTTTCTCCCGGCTCACATGGTGCATTGTGTAACATACCGTAATTGCTTGAATATGTGTGAGTAGCCGGTTGGCATGAACCTTGTTAGTGAGTTTGCCGGGCACCGTCCCGCCGCTCAATGGCTGCGGCGGCGAATGCTGTGGCGCCGGCCGGACCGTCCGATAATTTCCGTCGAAAGAAAGGAACAGACAATGAGCAGATCGGGAAAAAGTTTCATGAAGTCCTGGGTGGCGGCCCTCGTGATCGTTCTCGCGGCGGTTGGAGTGGGAGCCGCCTTCTCGTTCCCCGGGCTGGGGACGTACGAGAAGGTGAAGGCGGTAAACGGCGCGGTCGCCATCCCGCTTGCCGCGGTCTCCGACGGCACGGCCCACTTCTACAAGTACTCCCAGGGGGGAAAGGATGTTGCATTCTTCGTGGTCAAGTCTCCCTCCGGCGCGGTCAAGACCGCCTTTGACGCCTGCGACGTCTGCTTCCGTGAGAAAAAAGGGTACGAGCAGGGCGGGGGATACATGATCTGCAAGCAGTGCAACAGGAAGTTCGATATCAACCGGATCGGCCACGGGGCCGGCGGCGGCTGCAACCCCTCCTTCCTCCCGAGCCGCCAGGCCGGGGGCTCCATCGTCATCGCGGTCTCCGACCTGATGGCCGGGGCCCGGTTCTTCTAGCTTGCGACGAACCAGCGCCAGGATACGCTCTCCGGCGGCGAGCAGGAGCGAGTCGCCATCGCCCGCGCCATCGTCGGCAACCCGCCGATACTTCTGGCCGACGAGCCCACCGGCAACCTCGATTCCGCCACGAGCGAAGAAGTGATGAGGCTTTTCCGCCGCCTCAACGAAGAGGGCCAGACGGTGGTCATGGTCACCCACAACCCGGAAAACTGCGCCTACGCCGACCGGACCATCTCCCTGCGGGACGGGTTGATCGTAGAAGAGCGCCGTGGGGCGGACCCCGCGCGAAGTGCCGCCTGAAGGGAGCCAGACTAAAAAAAGTATTGACTCCCCCCGCGTCCCTTTGCTATATAACGGGAACCTGTTTCGCGGGAATAACTCAGTGGTAGAGTGCAACCTTGCCAAGGTTGAAGTCGCGGGTTCGAATCCCGTTTCCCGCTCCAAGAAAGCCAAGGGGCCAGATCAAGAATCTGGCCCCTTTTTCGTTTGTATTTACTGTTTGTTGGCGATTTCCGCTCATCTCTTTGTTCCCTCCTTAAGGCATCTCCTAAATAAATTCCCCATCGCATCAGTCAAGTCTGTGCCCATCCTGTGCCCAAACTGTGCCCAGCTTCAAAAATCGGCTCTCGTTTGACCGCGAAAAAGTGACAGTAACCCTGTTTGGGCCTACTCCCTCGGGCTGGCTGAAAAAGAGCCTATCAGGATTTCTCCCGGTTGACCTGCAATATGAAATGGCTTATTAAGAATGCTTGCACTTGCGTGATGATTGAAGTTGGTGGGCAGGGTATTTGATTGGTTGGCCGAGGCCGGAGGTCTTCTCCTGAAGCCTGCGGCCAGTAATGAAATTGGAGGCAATTTCAGGTGTCGCCCTCGTTGAAGCATCTCCATGTCACCTGCGCCATCATCGAACGTGACGGCCTTGTTCTCGCCGCCCAGCGGAGCGCCACCATGAGCCTGCCGCTCAAGTGGGAGTTTCCCGGTGGCAAGATCGATCCCGGTGAATCGCCCGAAGAATGCCTCCGGCGGGAGCTGGTGGAAGAGATGGGTATTCATGTACACATTGGAAAAAGCCTCCCTCTCAGCACACACAAGTACCCGGCGTTTTTGGTCACGCTATATCCGTTTGTCTGCGCCATCGAGTCGGGAGAGATCGTACTTCACGAACACGCTGCCGTAACCTGGCTTCCCCCGGATGAACTGCACACCCTCGACTGGGCCGAAGCTGATCTGCCGGTGATTGAATCGTATCTTGCCGAAACCGGGATCTGCTTCCCATGAAGCACCTTGCTCCCGGCCTCTACGAAGCTCTTCTCGACGAGTCCCTTCGCGACGCACTCGCGCGGCGCCCGGAGCTGAGGAGGGTCTTTGGCAAGATCGATCCGGAAGAACAGCCGGGGCTGTAGGGAAAAACACCGCCTCGTCCCGGAACAAAAGCCGCTTTTCCTTGAGATCACTCCTGCAGATTCTCCTCGGCCTCACCGCCACCCCGGAACGGATGGACGGCGACAACGTGGCCGCCGACTTCGGCAATCGCTTTGCCGCGGAAATCCGCCTCCCCGAAGCGCTGGAAGAAAAGCTCCTCTGCAACGAGCTGCTGGCGATATTCACGACAATTTCGAAGAAGTGCAAGGAGTTAGGATAATTATGAAGTTTGAGTTATGAAGTATGAAGTTAGAACGATTCTCATGTTTTTCTGGGGTTGACTTGGTTTTTTCATAATTCATTCGTCATAATAATTCATAATTGCATTACCGTTCTAGTCTTTGCCCGTGGGCAGAAGAAGCGGAACAATGTGACGGTGCCGTTCACCTATCTGGGGCCGGTGGAGATGGTGAGTTTCGAGAGCGAGCGGCCGATCAAGATGGTCTGGCGGCTCAGATATTCCATGCCGGTGGAGATGTTTGAGGATAATCGAAGGGGTGGATAGATTGTAATGTTTGAGGATGAGAGATAAGCAAAACGTCATTAATGTTTTAATGCCCGACAAAATTCAGCGAATAGTGGTTGATGCTGAATTTAGGACGTCCGGAATTTTGTTTCGGGAGAATTTTACGCAGCCATGACCTTGCCGTTGTTCGAACAGATCAGGTTTCTCCATCCGGTGGGACTATCCACCTGCAAGTACGGTGTGACCATCCCGCTGGAGGCGCAGACGCCAGCTTTGCAGGCCGTCCCTAAGGGGAGCAAGGTTCCCGTAACCATCCTCTGCGACGGCATGGTGCCGGTGCAGGCCGATATTCGCCGCCTGAACAACAAGCCGGGGCATTTCCAGTTCCGCTATGAACTGAAGTCACAGGAGCGGCTGCGCCACTATCTGGGCGCTGTTTTTGCCCAGGGGGCCAGCGGCAGTCTGCTGAACATCGAGGAAATCGCCCCCTGGACGTTCCGCTTCCAGCCGATCCTGAAAGACGCCAGCCCATGCCTCCAGATCAGCGACGTGCTGCATCACAACCTGAAGGCCTTGGAAGCACGGCGCTTCACAGAACTTGAGCAGATCCGTGAATCGCTGGGCAGCATCGCCTATGATGACAGCCTTAGTCAGTCGGATTACAACGGTCTGATCAAGGCCGGGTTGGAAGATCGCGGCTGGCAGAGCGAGCAACGGGTGATCAGGGAACTGGGCCTCAAGTGCGATTTCGAGAAGAACGGTGTGTGGGTGGAAGTGGAATTCGGCAATGCCCGCTCCTACTATCAGGACTACGTCAAGTTCATGCTGGCCCGTAAATACCGGGACGCCAGGCTCGGCCTGCTCCTCTGTCCGACGACATCGTTTGCGGCGCTGCTGTGCGAGCTGGGGCGCAGAAAGCGCAGGCGAATTCGGTAGCCGAGAAAGCGCCCGTCTACTCCGGGATGATGAGCTTTGAGAAGGCGGCGCGGGAGTTGCCGTATCTGGGGTTTATGGATGAGCTGCTGTCCTACCCGGACACGGAGGAACTGTTTCACGACCTGGTAGTGAAGTACGCCCTCCGATCCGGGGTGTCGGGCGTGCAGCCTAAAGTCATGCTGGATGCGACGGAGCGGGGAACCGCCACTGTCGGCGGTTACATCGTGAAATCCTGGGGAGCCGATTATCCGCAGCTGGCGGAGAATGAATTCTTCTGCATGACCGCAGCCAGGCGGGCCGGTTTGCCGGTGCCGGAATTCCATCTTTCCGAAAACGGCGGGCTGTTCGTGATGAAACGGTTCGATATTGCCCCAACCGAAGGACACCCCTTGGGCTTCGAGGATATGTGCTCCCTGCAGGCCCTGGGTACAGCCCAGAAATACGGCAGCACCTACGAGAGGGTCGCGCGGTCGATCAAGGATTTCGTGTCGGGAGAGTTCCTGAAGACAGCCCGTGAGCAGTTTTTCGCCTCGCTCGTTCTTTCCTGCATGATAAGGAATGGCGATGCCCACCTGAAGAATTTCGGCGTGCTGTACGAGCGGCCCGGGCAGCCGGTCCGATTGGCACCCGTGTACGACATGGTGACCACAGTGGCTTACATCCCCCGGGATGTCCCTGCGCTCTCCCTGGCAGGCACCAAGAAGTGGTGGCCTCGCAAGATCCTGGAGAAGTTTGCGGTAACGCACCTGGCATTGCCGGTCGGGAAAGTGGGGCAGATCTGCGAGGAGGTGGCCGAGGGGGTGAACGATACCCGTGGTATACTGGCTGCGTACATGGAGGAGCAACCGGCGTTCCGGGAAGTGGGGAACCGGATGCTGGCCGCCTGGAACGAAGGAGTGACGGAAACCTTGTCTGCATGAAGCCTCCGCCTCTGGTGGGGGATTACGCAGATCTGGCAGAAATGAACTAACCCTACAACCTCTACTGGCGGTGGGTCATACCGTTGGGCCAGACCAGTCGCATCGCCGAACGTTATGAGGGAACTGCATGAACAGCGCCGATAACGCAATAGTCCTCTATCAGACTCCGGACGGGTCGTCTTCCCTTCAGGTCCATCTCGACCATGACACCGTCTGGCTCACCCAGAAACAGATGGCAGAGCTGTTCGGCAAGGATGTCAGAACCGTCAACGAACACATCAGGAACATCTTCAAAGAAGGGGAGCTTGACGATGCTTCAGTTATCCGGAAATTCCGGATAACTGAAGCAGACGGTAAATCATACGATACGACCCACTACAACCTCGACGTAATCATCTCTGTCGGCTACCGGGTCAAGTCCCAGCAAGGAACCCGCTTCCGCCAATGGGCGACCAGGGTACTGCATGACCATATCGTCAAGGGGTACACGATCAACGAGCAACGGCTGCGTGTTAATCGGCATGCAAAAGTGACCCACTTTTGGGTGTAATCGGCGTCCAAGGGGTGACCCACCATTCAACAGGATTCTCACTGATATTGCGATTGTATTTGGATTATTGCCTGGGTCAACCTTGATTGCCGATGGTGGGTCATGCCGATTAAAATCCCCGCAACGTCGGCTCCCTGAATGATGCCAACGTGGTGGTTCAGGCCGGCGACCCCGGTTGCGGCGATGCGGTCCTCTTCTTCCTAAATATCGAAGGAGAGATCGTGCGCGACGTGAAGTTCCTCATCAAGGGGTGCGGCGCTGCCATTGCCACCTCGTCGGTGGCCACGGAGCTGGTCATGGGGAAGGTCTGGCGGGGTCCGACCAAGCACGGTAGACAAAGAGGAAACCCATGGACCTGTTCGCGGAACTCAGAACTGTCGCAATCCAGCATAACCTGGTGGGGGATTTCCCGGCATGGCTCCTGGCGGATGTGCTGGCCATTGCAGACGCCCCCGAGAAGTATGGGGACGCCATCCCCCTGGTCGAGACGCTCATCGCCCAGATAAGGGACTACGATCCCTTCGCCGGCACGGGGTGCTTCGACAACTCCGTCGGCATCGAGCAGATTCAGGCGACGATACGCCACCTGAAACAGTGCTGAATGCCCGCCGCCGGCGGAGACCAAGCGGAAAACGTGGAGGGCACCTCGCTCTTTTTCGCTAAGCGCCTATTCTCTCAAAAATCCCATCCTCGCAAACAAAATTGCCTCCCTTCATACTATCTAAAGGTTCATCGTTCATTGTAATGAACAAAGATGACCCAGCCCCTTACAACGTAATAATATCATCAGACTGCGGGAGGAACGATGATGAACGGAACCGCTACGGTGGTCCTCCCCTGTTCGCAGGATTTTCAGTGGGGAGGGGGGCGGCGTACATGAATATGCCGGTGCTGATACTTCTGGCCGCCGCACTTCTGTCCGGTTGCGCAACCTATCAGTCAAGGCCCCTGGAGCCTGCCCGTACGGCCGCGGCCTTCGAATCGCGCACCCTCGACAACCCGGCGCTGAAAATGTTCCTGGAGACGAACCTGGGCCATGCAATATCCCCCTGGCCGCCGAGCTCATGGGACTTTCGCTCTCTCACCCTGGCCGCCTTCTACTATCACCCCGACCTGGACGTGGCGCGCGCCCGGTGGGGGGTCGCCGAGGCGGGGAAGATCACGGCCGGCCAACATCCTAACCCGAGCTTCGGCTTCATCCCCCAGCATCATTCGGACACCGCCGGCGGGCTCTCCCCCTGGACCCTCGGCTTCAACCTGGACATCCCCATCGAGACGGCCGGCAAGCGGGGCTACCGTGTCGCCCGGGCCGATCACCTTTCCCGGGCGGCCCGGCTGAACATCGCCGGAGTGGCATGGCAGGTGAGAAGCCGCCTGGAGGGGAGCATCTTCAACCTCTACGCGGCACTGGCGACCGAACCCTTGCTGCAACGGGAGGAAACCGCCCAATCGGAGATCGTAGATCTCCTGGAGGGTCGTCTTTCCGCGGGCGAAGCATCCCTTCCCGATGTGACCCAGGCCCGCCTGGCACTTGAGCAGACCCGCCTCCTCCTGGTGGAGATCCGTAAACGGCGCGCCGAATCCCGCGTTGCGTTCGCCTCCGCACTGGGGGTACCGCGGGAGGCTGTCGAGGGGATAAACATCTCCTTCGACTCCATCGGTGCAGCTCCTTCCCTCCCATCCGCATCGGAGATGCGGCGGCAGGCTCTGACCAACCGTCCCGATATCCTGGCGCTCCTTTCGGAGTACGAAGCGGCCGAGGCGGCGCTCCGGCTGGAAATCGCCAAGCAGTACCCGGATATCCATCCCGGTCCCGGCTACCAGTGGGACCAGGGGGACAACAAGTGGTCCCTCGGCTTCACCGTGACGCTTCCGCTCTTTAACCGCAACCAGGGGCCGGTTGCCGAGGCCGAGGCGCGCCGCAAGGAAACCGCCGCCCGCTTCGCCGCCCTTCAGGCCCGCGTGATCGGCGAGGTTGACCAGGCGCTGGCGGGGTACCGCGCCCTCCTGGCCAAGCTTGCGGCGGCGGACGCATTGCTCTCCGCCCAGCAAACCAGGCACAAGTCCGCGGAGGCCCTCTTCGAGGCTGGCGAGACGGACCGGCTGGCGCTCGCAGCCGCGGCACTGGAGCTGGAGAGCGCCGCTTTGAATCGTCTCGAAACCTTTTCGAGGCTGCTTCAGGCGCGCAGGGCCCTGGAAGACGCGCTCCAGCGCCCGCTCACGCTTTCTGAGTCGTTTCCGGCGGATCCCCGGCCGGAAAAGGAGAATGGCAAGTGAAACAGAGGAGCGTGAAAATCATCCCGGCTATTCTCGCCCTGGCGGGAGTTGCGGCCCTCCTTGTGTGGGGTTTTATGGAAGGACGCAAGGAGCAGGCCATGGAGGCAGAGCGGGAGCGGCCGGTAAAGGCGCCGTCGCGGGTCTCGGTACAAGGCAACGAAGTTGTCATTACCATCGATCAGGCAACCCTGGAAAAATCGGCCATCACCCTCGCTCCGCTCGCCGCGCTCTCCCATCGCGGGGAACAGCGCGCAACCGGCACTGTGCTCCAGCTCGCGGAGTTCATGGGCGCCCGAAACGGCTACGTTGCGGCAAAGGCGCAGCTGGAGAAGGCGCGGGCGCTTCTGGCCGCTTCCCGCAGTGAGTACGAACGGCTAAAGCTCTTGAACGCCGACAACCGCAACGTCTCCGACAAGGCCCTCCAGGCGGCTGAGGCGGCATGGCGCGCCGATGAGGCAACCCTCCAGGGAGCGACCGCATCCCTCAAAGCACTGAACGGCAGCGTACGGCAGCGATGGGGAGGAGTCATCGCCGGCTGGCTCTTTGAGGGGTCTCCCGCCTTCGACAGACTGGCGCAGCAGAAAGACCTCCTGATTCAGGTCACTTTTCCTCCCGACGCGCCTGTCACTGCGGGGCCGCGCTCGATCCAGGTCCAGACCGGGGAGGAAGGCCGCCCGATTGCGGCCCGACTCGTTTCACCTGCTCCTGTCACCGATCCCCGCATCCAGGGGGTGAGCTTCTTCTATGCCGCTGCGGCACAGCCGGGGCTTCTTCCCGGCATGAACGTTGTGGCCCGGATCCCTGTCGGACCGACGCTGCATGGGGCCGTGGTCCCCTCGTCCGCCGTGGTCTGGTGGCAGGGAAAGGCGTGGGCATACCTGCAAAGGGGGTCGGACAGCTTCGTGCGTCGCGAGATTCCGACGTCGGTTCCGGTCAAGGACGGTTTCTTTGTGGCGGCAGGACTCTCTCCCGAAGATCGGGTGGTGGTGAGCGGGGCGCAGCTTCTCCTCTCCGAGGAA
This sequence comes from Deltaproteobacteria bacterium, assembly GCA_021847245.1. GTDB lineage: Bacteria > Desulfobacterota > Desulfuromonadia > Geobacterales > Geobacteraceae > Geobacter. The sequence continues at coordinate 111,228 of JAJZUC010000002.1, forward strand.
TCCCGTCCCCAGACCAGTGGTGGGGAGGAGAAAGGGGACAATGACTAGCCACGACAGCGGCGGCATTCTCTCTTCCATCGTCCGGCTCTCTCTCCGCTTCCGGCGGGTGGTGATCGCCCTCACCTTCCTCATGGCGGGGTACGGCATCTACACCCTTGCCAGGGTCAAATACGACGTTTTCCCCGAATTCGCTCCCCCGCAGGTGGTTATCCAGACCGAGTCGCCCGGTCTCTCCCCGGAGCAGGCGGAGATGCTTGTCACCCAGCCGGTGGAGAGCGCGGTCAACGGCCTGACGGGAATCGAGTCGCTCCGCTCCGGCACCATTCAGGGACTGTCGGTCGTCACACTGACGTTCGACCCGCGGAGCAACGTCTACCTGGACCGGCAACTGGTGGCCGAGCGTCTCTCCGCTCTGGCCGGACGGCTCCCCCGGGGGGTGCAGGCACCGGTGATAACTCCGCTCACCTCCTCAACCAGCGTGGTGCTGGCAGTGGGGCTTACCTCGCCGAAACTCTCGCTCATGGAGCTTAGAACCATCGCCGACTGGACGGTGAGGCAGCGCCTCCAGGCAGTTCCCGGCGTTGCCAAGGTGGCGGTGTTCGGCGGCGACGTGCGCCAACTGCAGATACAGTTTCGGCCCGACCGGCTGGTCCGTCACAACCTCTCCGTCGAGGATGTTCTGGCTGTGGCACGACGGGCCACCGGGGTTCGGGGTGCCGGTTTCATCGACAACGACAACCAGCGCCTCATCCTCCAGAGCGAGGGGCAGTCCCTCACTCCGCAGGAGCTTGCCCGGACTGTCCTCGTGCACCAGAACGGCGCCAACGTGACCCTCGGGGATGTGGCGCAGGTTGTCGATGCCCCGGAGCCTCCCATCGGCGCCGCCGCGATCATGGGGAAACCGGGGGTGCAGCTCCTCGTATCGGAACAGTACGGGGCAAACACCCAGGAGGTGACGGGGGCGGTCGAGAAGGCCCTGGCCGAGCTCAGGCCCGGGCTTGCGGCGCAGGGAGTGGAGCTCCATGGGGATATCTTCCGCCCTGCCAACTTCATCCGGACCGCGACCGGGAACGTGCAATCGGCCCTTCTCATCGGCGCGGCCCTGGTAGTGGTCGTTATCTTTCTCTTTCTCTTCAACTTGCGTACTGCGGCCATCTCCTGCCTGGCCATCCCCCTTTCGCTCCTGGCCGCCGTAACCGCTCTGGAATACTTAGGGATCAGCCTCAACACCATGACCCTGGGGGGGCTCGCCATCGCCGTCGGGATGGTGGTGGACGACGCCATCATCGACGTGGAGAACATCCTCAGAAGGCTAAGGGAAAATCGCCACCTGCCGGAGCCGCAACCGGCGTCGAGGGTGGTTTACAACGCCTCCCTGGAGGTGCGCGGCGCCGTGGTCTACGCCACCTTTGCCATGGCCCTGGTCTTCGTCCCGGTCCTGACCATGTCCGGTCTGGCCGGGCGCCTCTTCGCCCCCCTCGGTATCGCCTACATCCTGGCGACCCTCGCTTCGCTCGCGGTGGCCCTGACGATCACCCCCGCCCTTTGCCTCGTCCTCCTGGGCGACCGGGACCTGTCAAAGCGGGAACCGCCGCTGATCCGGTGGCTGAAGGAACGTTACCGATCTCTTCTTGCCACGGTGGAGCGGCACCCCCGCGCCGTCGTAATCGGTGTGGTGCTCTTCACCCTGGCCGGTCTTTCCCCCTTGCCGTTTTTCGGCGCCGCTTTCCTTCCGGAGTTGAAGGAGGGGCACTACCTCGTCCACATGACCGCCGTGCCCGGCACGTCCCTTCAGGAATCGCTCCGCCTGGGCCGCCAGGTGACAATGGAACTCCTCAAGCTCCCCTTTGTCCGGACGGTGGCCCAACGGGCCGGACGGGCGGAGGAGGGGGATGACACGCTCGGCACCCATTCCAGCGAGTTCGACGTGGACCTGAAGCCCATGGGAGGAGAAGAGTCCGAGCAGGCGCTGGGCGAGATCCGGGCGGCGCTGGCCGGGTTCCCGGGCGTGAACTTCGCCGTAAACACCTTCCTGACCGAACGGGTGGAGGAAACGCTCTCCGGCTACACCGCAGCAGTGGTGGTCAACATCTACGGCAACAACCTGGACGCTCTCGACAGGAAGGCCCACGAGGTCGCAGGGATTCTGGGGGTGATTCCGGGCGTCGCCGATCTCCAGGTGCAATCTCCTCCCGGCACCCCGCAACTGATCGTGAGGCTGCGCCAGGAAGAGCTCGTCCGCTGGGGCTTCGACCCAGTGGACGTTCTCGACGCGGTCCGCACCGCCTACCAGGGCGCCGATGTCGGTCAGACCTACGAGGGAAACCGGGTCTTCGCCGTGGCGGTCATCCTCGATGCCGACACGCGCAAGAGTGTCACGCAGGTTGGGGAACTGCCGTTGCGCAATCCCGCGGGTACCTATGTCAAACTGAAACAGCTCGCCGATATCTATCAAACGTCGGGGCGCTACGTGGTCCTGCACAACGCGGCCAGACGGGTGCAGGCCGTCACCTGCAACGTGGCGGGACGAGACGTGAGCTCCTTCGTGGCGGAGGCAAAGAAAAGGATTGCCGCCAACGTCGCCTTTCCCGCCGGAAGCTACGTCGAATTCACCGGCGAGGTCGCAGCCCAGGCCCGCTCGCGGCAGGAACTGCTGATCCACTCCCTTATGGCGGGCGTCGGGGTGGTTCTTCTCCTGTCGATGGTCATGGGAAGCGCCAGGAACCTGCTGCTGGTCATGGCGAACCTCCCGTTCGCCGTGGTGGGCGGGGTGCTGGCGGCCTTCATGACAGGAGGCTCCCTCTCCATCGGTTCCCTGGTCGGCTTCGTCACCCTGTTCGGTATCACCCTGCGCAACTCCATCATGATGATCTCCCACTACGAGCATCTGGTGCAGGTCGAGGGGATGGAATGGGGGAGTGCAGCGGCCATCAGGGGGGCTTCGGAGCGGCTCGCGCCGATCCTGATGACCGCGCTGGTCACCGCCCTGGGGCTTCTCCCCATGGCCATCGGTGCGAGTGCGCCGGGGCGGGAGATCGAGGGGCCAATGGCGCTCGTCATCCTGGGGGGGCTTGTCACCTCGACCGCGCTCAATTTGCTTGTGCTGCCTGCTCTCGCGCTCAGGTTCGGTTTCTTTACGGGTGGTGCCGAAGAATAGGAGCGGGCGCAATCCCGGTTGTCCACTGACATTCGTCATCGTGAAAGGCGATTTGTTCAAGACGAGAGAAAATGATCTGCAAAAGAACCGTTTCCCGAGCAGGGGGGAGTTATCAGGTGAAAATAATTGCCGCGGCAATTCTGCCGCTTCTTCTCGCACAGGCTGGCTGCACGCTCTATCACCCAAAACCCCTGCCCACGAAGCCAGCGCTTCTGCAGCGGATTCCGCAGGTGGTGGACAAAGGAGACCTGCAGCCAGCCACCCATCCGTTCAACCCCGACGACGGTCTCGACATGACCGAAGTGGCGATCCTGGCGGTTGCCAACAATCCGGACTTGCGGACCGCCCGCGACAAGCAGGGGATCGCGGCTTCACAGCTCATGGCCGCCGGAATTCTGCCCAACCCGCGACTGACCGCCGGCCTCGACCATCCGTTCAATGCCGGTCCGGGGTACGTGAACGCCTTCAACCTTGGATTGAGCTACGACGTCGGAACCCTCGTTACCCGGAGCGCCGCCGTTGCCGCTGCCCGTTCCGCCAGCCGCAAGGTCGACTGGAGCCTCCTCTGGCAGGAATGGCAGGTAGTGCAGAAGACCCGGCTGCTCTTCGTCAGGAGCATCGAGGAGGAGAAGATGCGGCTTGAGCTGCAACGTTACCGCGACCTCCTTGCCGACCGGTATCACCGGGCCGACCGGGCCATGCAGCAGGGGAACCTGACCATCGACGCGGTCAGCGCCAACCTGGCGGAGCTCCAGAAGGTGCGGGGCCGGCTGGCGGAACTGGAACGCCGGCACAGTCAGACCGGCCACGAGCTTAACGCCCTGCTGGGGCTGGCGCAGGACGTCCCCCTTTCCCTGACTGGCGGCGCGGAGCTGCCGCTCCCCGACGAGCGTGGAGCACGCGAACTCCTCGACCAGCTTCCCCACCGCCGGCCGGATCTGCTGGCCCTGCAGGCCGGCTATGCGAGCCAGGAAGAGCAGCTCCGCCGGGCGATCCTGGCCCAGTTTCCCGCGCTGAACATCGGCCTGACCAGGGCACGCGACACGAGCGACATCAATACCTATGGGTTCGGAGTGACCCTCACCCTGCCGGTTTTCGACCGCAACCAGGGGGCCATCGCCGTGGCCAGGGCAACGCGACGGCAACTGTACGACGAATACCAGGCCCGCCTCGATAGCGCCTATAGCGAGGCCGGGAACCTCCTGGAGCAGATCGCCCTGGTGCGGCGCCAGTACCGGGAAGTTGAGGCCGCCCTTCCCCGGTTGGAAAAGGTGCTCGGGACAGCCGAGGCGGCACTGGCCGCCGGCACCATGGAATTTGCCACCTTCACCACCCTCCGCGCTTCCCTGTTCGAGAAGCGGCTTGAGGCTCTCACTTTGGAGCAATCGCTGCTGGAACAGCAGGCCATCCTGCAGACGGTGCTCGGCACCGATTTCCGGGGACTTACCGACACCCCGCAGATTCAGCTGGCACCGAAAAGGGAAAAACGATGAAACGAGCCATTGCCGTTGCCGCAATCCTGCTGACCATGGCGATATTTTCCCGCCCGGCGTTCCCCGCCGACGGTCCCATCGCAGCAGTCCGGACCGAGCCGCTCGGAAAGCGCGAGCTGGCGTCGACCATTACCGGTTATGGCACGGTAGGCACTGATCCCCGAAATACGACCACCATCAATTTTCCCTATGCGGTGCAGATTACGCGACTGCCGGTCATCCTGGGGGAAGTGGTGAGAAAGGGCGCTCCGCTGGTGGAGGTTTCCGTGAGCCCCTCGGATGCCATGGGCTTTGCCTTGGCCCGGTCCAACCTGGAGTTCGCCCGTGCCGAGCTGGCCCGGGTGCAGAGCATGGCGGACCAGCAGTTGGCAACCCGCTCCCGGCTCGACCAGGCAAAAAAGAATGTGATCGATGCGGAAAGGGCGCTTGCCGTCCAGCGAAAACTCGGGACCGACAAGGGGAGCACCTTGATATCGGCGCCTTTTGCCGGCGTGATCAGCATGGTGAACGCGGCGCCGGGCGACCGGGTCCCGGCGGGGACCACGGTTGTCCAGCTCGCCCGCCAGGACCGGCTGCGGGTGGTGGTCGGCATCGAGCCGGAGGAGATGGGGCGGATCAGGCCGGGGATGCCGGTGCGGGTCTCCTCAGTGTTTGACGAGAGAGTTATCATTGCGGGCCGTGTGGAAAAGGTATTCGGCATGATCAATCCGCAGACGAGGCTTGTTGATGTGAGCGTTGCCCTCAGTCCGGGGCAAAGCTCCGCCCTGGTGGCGGGAACGCGTGTGAAGGGGGTCATCACCCTCAATCGCCGGAAAGAGTATGCGGTCCCAAGGAGTGCGCTTCTCAAAGACGCCGGCGGTGCCTACCTTTTCGTGGTGCGAAATGGCCGGGCACACCGCGTCGCCGTAACCCCGGGCGTCGAAAGCGGCGGCATGGTGGCGGTAAACGGCAGGATAGCCCCAGGGGAGCGAGTGGTGGTTCTGGGCAATTATGAACTGCGCAACGGGATGGAAGTCAGGGAGGAGGGGAAATGAGCCTCTTCACCAGCTGGGTCCAGACCCATCGGCGCTCCATCCTCTTTCTGGTCCTGATGATGGCGGTGGCCGGCGCGGCCATCTCATTTCGCCTCCCGGTGGCACTCTTCCCCAAGGTAGACTTTCCCCGGGTCGTCATCTCCCTCGATGCGGGAGACCGGGCCGCCGAGCTGATGGAGCTCCAGGTGACCCGTCCCGTGGAGCAGGCGGTACGGGCGGTGCCGGGGGTTGAATCGGTCCGCTCCACCAGCAGCCGGGGGAGCGCCGAGATTTCGGTGAACTTCGGCTGGGGAACCGACATGATTTCCTCTATGCTTCAGGTGGAATCGGCGGTCAGCCGGGTTCTCCCCGGTCTCCCCGGCGGGACGACCTTCGAGGTTAAGCGCATGGACCCGACGGTATTCCCGGTTCTCGGCTACAGCCTTACCTCTGCCACCACCTCGCAGGTGGAACTCCACAATATCGCCCGCTACCAGTTGGTTCCCCTTCTTTCCAGCGTCAACGGGGCTTCGCGGGTCCAGGTGATCGGGGGAAGCCGGGAAGAGTACCGGGTAACGGTGGACCCCGCCCGTCTCCAGGCCTATGATCTCACCCTCGACGACGTGGCCCGGACCCTTTCGGCAGCCAACGTCATTACCGCCGTCGGTCGCCTGGAGGACCACTACAAGCTCTACCTGGCCATGGCCGACACCCGACTCGCCACCCAGGACGAGATCCGCCAGACCATCGTGAAAAGCGGCCCCAACGGTGTCGTCCACCTGGAAGAGATTGCCGACGTGGGACGGGATACCGTCCCCCAATGGCAGCGGGTGACCGCCGACGGCCGGGACGCGGTGCTGATCAACGTCTACCAGCAGCCGGGAGGAAACACCGTCCGGATCGCCCGGGAGATCAAGGCCAAGCTCGCCTCCTTCCGCTCCCAGCTCCCCCCGGGGGTGACGATCCGCACCTGGTACGACCAGAGTGAACTGATCGTCAATTCGGCGGCCAGCGTCCGCGACGCCATCATCATCGGGGTGATCCTCGGGGCGGCGGTGCTCCTGCTGTTCTTGCGCAGTATGAAGATCACCCTCATCGCCATCGTCGTCGTCCCGACGGTGCTGGCGGCCACCATCGTCCTGCTCCATCTCCTCGGCATGAGCTTCAACATCATGACCCTCGGCGGCATGGCGGCGGCGGTGGGGCTGATCATCGACGACGTCATCGTCATGGTGGAGCATATCATCCGCCGTCTGCGCGGCAGCCGGGGCGATCACGAAGGACGGGTCATGGCCGCGGCCCGCGAATTCGCCCAGCCGCTGGCGGGTTCCTCTTCCGCGACCATCGTCATCTTCCTCCCCCTCGCCTTTCTCAGCGGCGTAACCGGAGCTTTTTTCAAGGCCCTTTCGGTGACCATGGCGGCGGCACTGATCATCTCCTTCCTGATTACCTGGCTCGCCATTCCGATCCTGGCCGACCATCTGCTGGGGGAGAAGGAGGCCCGTCGTGAGGAGGGGGGGGCGATCACGAAGCGGGTCCACCGTCTCTACGAACGGCTCATGCTCTCCCTTCTCCGTCGACCGTGGCTGGTCCTTGCCGGCATAGTCCCGCTCCTGATCCTCGGCTATGTCGGGTACCGCCAGGTGGGATCGGGCTTCATGCCGGTCATGGACGAAGGGGGGTTCATCCTCGACTACCGGACCCCGCCGGGCACCGCCCTTTCGGAAACCGACCGGCTGCTCCGGCAGGTGGAGGCGATCATCAAGGCGACGCCCGATGTGGCAACGTATTCGCGCCGTACCGGCACCCAGCTGGGGGGCGGACTGACCGAGGCCAACACCGGCGACTTCTTCATCCGCCTGAAACCACAACCGCGGCGCCCCATCGACGAGGTGATGGACGAGATTCGGGGCAAGGTCGAACAGCAGGTGCCGGGGCTCAGGATCGAACTGGCCCAGCTGATGGAAGACCTGATCGGGGATCTGACCGCCGTGCCGCAGCCGATCGAGATAAAGCTCTATGCCGACGACCAGCGGCAGCTCTTTTCCGTCAGCCGTCGGGTGGCGGACGTCATCGGCAAAATAACCGGCGTGGTGGATGTTCGCGACGGCATCGTACTGGCGGGGGACGCCCTCGACATTCACGTGGATCGGACCAAGGCGGCCCTGGAGGGGGTCGATCCCGAAGTGGTGACCCGGATGGTACGGGACTATCTTTCCGGAGTGGTCACCACTGAGGTGCAGGAAGGGATCAAGATGGTCGGGGTGCGGGTCTGGATCCCGCCGGAGAAGCGCGCCACCGAGCCGGACGTCGGTTCATTCCTGCTTCGTGCCCCGGACGGTCACCTCTTTCCGTTGCGGCGGGTCGCCACGGTAACCTCCGTCACCGGCCAGCCGGAGATCACCAGCGAGAACCTGAAGCCGATGGTCGCCGTGACCGGGCGGATCAGCGGCCGGGACATGGGCTCGGCCGTGCGGGAGGTCCGCCGCGCCCTCGGACAAGCCGGGCTTATCCCCCGGGGAGTCTATTTTGAACTGGGGGGGATGTACCGGCAGCAGCAGATCGCATTCCGGGGGCTCATCGGCGTCTTTGTCGCCGCCCTGGCCCTGGTCTTCCTGCTGCTGCTATTCCTCTATGAGCGGTTCCGGATCGTGCTGGCCATTGCCGTCATTCCCCTCTTGTCGCTGTCGGCGGTCTTTGTCGGGCTCTGGGTGACCGGCACCGAACTCAACATCTCGGCCATGATGGGGATGACGATGATCGTCGGGATCGTCACCGAGGTCGCCATCTTCTACTTCTCCGAGTACCGGGAACTCGCGGCAACCGCGGAGCCGCTCGCGGCATTGGTGGAGGCGGGGAAGAACCGGATGCGGCCGATCGTCATGACCACTGTCGTGGCGGTCCTCACGCTTCTGCCCCTGGCGCTTGCCATCGGCCAGGGCTCGGCCATGCAGCAGCCGCTGGCGATCGCCATCATCTCCGGGCTGTTGATCCAGGTGCCGCTCGTCCTGATCGTCCTGCCGGGGATCTTCAGGTTGTTGTTCGGCCGCTGATCGGCGTCTGTTGATGTAGTGGACGTTCCTATCATTCCTCTTTCGGACTGAACGGGGGAAGACCGTTTATGTGGGAGCCCGTCCGCCGGCACCTTGTCCCCCTCGGCCGTTGATAGGTGGGCAGCCCGGCGTGTCGGTGCATTAGTAAAGAAACCCGAAAAGCCAAAGCGGAATGCGGTTGCCGCTGCCTACCTCGATATCGTCCACTGCGAGCCACGAGCGTTCGACTCCTTTGATCTGACTTCCTTTCTTGTTCTTGCCACCCACTTCGAAGATCAGATTACCATTTACCAGAAAATCCCCTCTTTCAGCTGCTGATACCTCATGATGGGTACGGAGCATGTTCAGGAAGAACGTTTCCCTGATCGCGCCACTCTCCGGCTTTTCCGCGGTTGCCAGTGCATGGTAGAGACTCGGATTGTTCAGGTAGATTTTCGCAGGCTTTTCCATGGCTCTCAGGCCCTTGCCGCTTCTGCCAAGGGTCAGGATGATTCCGGCATCATCCAGATATTTCAGATAGGTCTTGAGCGTTCTTTCGTCGCCGATGTCCAGCAGGTTCTTCAAATTCTTCATGTCTGGTGTATAGGGTACCAATGACGAAATCACCGCAAGGAGCTTTTCAATTTTCTGGATACTGGAACCATTCAGTGACTGATGGATTGCCATCAGATCACTTTCCAGGGTTGTGTGGACGTTCTGGTCCAGGGTCATGTAGAACTGGGCTCTATCATTGTATTCCAGGAAATAGGGGTAATATCCGACGGCAAGATAGTCCCTGAAAAGTGCCAGCACTTTCTTGCCGTTCGCCTCCAGTTCCTGGATAATGGCATCGGCAGCCTGCTGGTGTCCGGTGATGATGGAATCAAGGTCAACTTGGTGTAGATCAATGCCACACAGCATGCCTATGTATTCTCTGAATGACATCCCGTACATCCGGTACACAAGGGCTCGACGGCTAAGATCGTGACTCCCCTTGGTTATTTCGAGAGCGGAGCTGCCGGAAGCGACGATCTTCAAGGAAGGGAAGGTGTCGCTGATGCTTTTCAACTCCATCGACCAGTCACGGTACTTGTGGATTTCGTCGAAAAGGATCAGTTCCCCCCCCATCTTGTGAAAATCATCGGCTATCTCATATAGGGATGAACGGGAAACCTGAAAATGGTCTGCCTGAAGATAGAGAGCCTTGCGCGTGAATCGGTCATTACTGTACTGTTCCAGAAGATGCTGGATCATGGCGGTCGTCTTGCCTATGCCCCGCTGCCCAACTATGATGGAAAAGCGGTTGGTAAGCGGGGTGTCGCGCAGGAAGTAGCGCTTGAAGGACCGGTTCCTGATGCGCAGGAATGTTTGGCTGAGGATAAAGAGTTCGTCCAGCATTAGTGTCTCCCCTTCTTTGTTGTGCAATACTATTTTATAGGCATTTGTTGGTAATGCAATACTAACATATTTAATATGACAGGCAATAACAAGGGGGACCGATGAAAAAGAGTCGTGGAGGGTGTTAATCGGCATGCAAAAGTGACCCACTTTTGGGTGTAATCGGCGTCCAAGGGTGACACCATTCAACAGGATATCTCGCCGATATTGCGATTGTATTTGGATTATTGCCTGGGTCAACCCTGATTGCCGATGGCGGGTCATTTCACGATGCCGATTAACAGTCGTTCACCATCACCCCGCCACCCGCCTCATTTGCGTGCTTCTGCGAGAGTAAACTCACCGCTCGTCCCTGCAAATTCCCGGAACCGACGTAGAATATAGTGAAAGGCTTTAATGACGGGGCTTCGCCCGGGGATATGCAACACCCGGGCTTTGAGCGATCAGGAGCAACATATGCAACTGCACCGAATCGTATGGTTTGTAGACCGTTTTGCGATCCATGTTCTGCTGTTCGTGCTTTTTGTTGTCGTCATGTTCGCGCTCGCCTTTCAGCAGTGGCTGGTAAGCATCATTGCTATGGCCGTGTTTCTCTTCGCCCTCTACAAGGGGCTGATCCGTATCAGGATCCTCGCAAATTCGGTGGTGGTGCGCGACGGAAAGGTGGTCTTCTTTGTACCAGAGGCAACAGTTCGCAACAGGTTCGATTTTGTATCGCGACGACAGAGCATCGTCGAATTGCCGGAATACCAGGTGCTGGATCGGCCGTTCAAGGTCGAGATATTTTTCCCGGGCAGGGGGGGGACGGTATGTTCCTGCCGACTGTCGCTCCACTTCGGGTATCTCATGCAGCCGGCAGCATGGCAGCATGCCTATGATAGTTTCATGGAGCACGGGCAGCGCCTGCCATTGGAAATAAAGAGGGTCCTGCTGGAGGGGTGTGCCCATATTGACCTCCAGCCGGTTGTCATAACCGGTGAGGATGCCATGCGGGAGTATCTTACGCCGGTCGTTTTGCACCTGAATCGTGTGATGGAAAGCGTTGGTCTGGAAGTGGTGGACGTGCAGTGCTCGATCAGCGAAGGGCCGACATTTGCCCGCCTTCTGGGTGCCGATCAGCAGGATGCGGAAAAAGGATCGCCGGAGAGAATTTTCAGGTGGCACGTCAGGGAGAAAGAAAGGTCGTACGGAGGAAGGGGGGTGCTTTTGGGTGTTTCAGGTGAGGTCATAGAGGGGAATTCCGGCGGCAGTATATTTTAGGCGGATTCCGGGAATTCGGAATTCAGGGAAACTCTTTCCGTGAGAAACCGGGCGGCAGCCTTTCCGGCACTGCCAAATCCGTGGATTGCCACCCGTGACCCGTTCAACTCCATCCCCGCGAAGGGAGCGGCAACCTCGGCACATTCGGCCAGTCCAAAGCCGGGGGCGCCCAGTTTGTCCAAGTCCGATGCGCTCTCCGTAGCTGTCGAATTGCCAAATACTTTACAAAAAAACCGATTTTCTCAAGTCTTCATCTTCTCGAACTTTTGGGAAGTTGAAGACACCGCTAAAGAATTCGTGGATCTGCACGATGAGAATAAGCATAATGAACAATCACATGACTGCTGCCCGCTAAAATCTCCCAGAGGTATCTCAGAGATGAAAAAGCTTTCCAACTTCATTGTGGTTTGCACGTGCGGCATCACGGTACTCATGGTTCTGCTCATGTACCTGCTGGTTTCGCTGGGTTACGAGCAGATCGTGGAACGGCGGGTGGAAAAAAATGCCAAGACCGTTGCGGACATGACCTTCAACGCTCTCTATCAGGTCATGAGGAAAGGGTGGTCCCAGAAGGAGGTCTCCGAATTCCTCGACAGCAACAGGCGACTCTTCAGCGGTACCAACGTAAGCGTCGTCGTCTACCAGAACGAGGCTGCCGCTGCCCGTCAGGGGCGCAGCTTTGACGTGATGCCCGACCAGAGCGTCCGGGACGTGTTCAGAAACGGCATGCAGAGAAGCTTTCGGGCCGGCTCCGTCATCAGGCATGTCTATCCCCTCGTAGCCTCCGCCGAATGCCTCGGCTGCCATACAGAGGCCCGCAGCGGCGAGGTCCTCGGCGTAATAGACTCCCGCATCGACATTGCCGAAGAGCTGAACGATGCCCGTCGCAAGATCTTCGTGTTACTGGCGATAGTTGCGCTCTTGCCCCTGTCGGCGGTCTTTCTCCTGGCAAATGCCTTCAGCCGAAGAGTGCGCAGCTCGGTGGCGGATCTTCACAACCGGATCACGGGGGTTAACCGGATAAGCGACCTGAGAACGCTTGAGTTTCAGGATCTCAGACTGGGCTTCACAGAATTCTCCGATCTGTTCGACGAGATGAAGATGATCGTCGGCAAACTTCGGGATGTGGCCATAGACAAGGATGTCCTGGAGTTCGAGGTCAAACTCCTCGAACGGTTCATCATCACGTCCGAGGTCGTCAGGGACTGGAAGGCCCATGTGAACCATATTCTCATCGAGATCAACGCGATCATGGAGACCTACTTCTTCTTCTCGCTCTTCATGGTCGGCGAAGAGTCCTACGATCTGGAGGTATTCTGGCGCAACACCCCCAGCGGGCATATAAAGGGGATTCTGGAGACGATCCTCCGGGACAGGCTTGCCAAGAGCCCCCGCTTCCAGCATATCGAACCGCAACAGCTGCACATTATCCACAACGTGGCCCTGCCCCTGGCAACTCTCCCCGAACTGCGGGAGGAGGAGCTGGAACTGCAGACCAAGGCCCTGTTCCTCGAAGCTCCGCGCATAGGGGGGATCGTCGGGATCGGCGTCGTCTCGGAACTGGCGCAGTATCCGGCGCGGGCGCTGGTGATCGAGAGCATCCTCGCCACCCTGCTCAATGTGGTCGGTTCGGTGAAGGCCATTTACCGCTACACCAAAGAGCTCGAATTCTACGCGACCAGGGATCCTCTCACCAACCTCTACAACCAGCGCGTCTTCTGGGAACTGCTCGGCAATGAGCTCGACAGGGCGGCCAGGCACGACTACAGCTTTGCGCTGCTTCTCATCGACATCGACAACTTCAAGATCGTCAACGACTCATACGGTCATGCCTTCGGCGACCGGATGCTCCAGGAGATCAGCGAAAGCATGAAGTCTGCGCTCAGGCGGGGGGATATCCCGGCCCGCTACGGCGGGGATGAATTTGCGGTGATCCTTCCCGAAACCGACGGGCAGCAGGCGTACCTTGTGGCGAAACGGATAATAGACGATTTGAACGAGCTCTCAATCCAGGCCCCCGACGGCGAGAGCCTGAAAGCCACTGTCTCCATCGGTATCTCCCTGTTCCCCACCCATGGGAAAACTTCGAAGGAACTCTTCATGATGGCCGACAACATGCGGTACAGGGCCAAGGCATCGGGGAAGAACCAGGTCTCTATCCCCACGGACGAGGATCTTGCCGAGGTCTACCGGACGATCGGCGAAAAAAACATCCTGATCATGAAAGCCATCGAGGGGCGGCGCATCGTCCCCCACTTCCAGCCGATCGTTAATGTCCAAAGCGGCGTGGTTGAGGCCCACGAGGTCCTCATGCGGATAAATCTCCCCGAAAAGGTCATGCGCGCCGAGGAGTTCGTCCACATTGCCGAAGCAATGGGGGTCATCAGCAAGATGGACTACATCCTCATGGAAAAGGTATTCGAAAAGGTCAGTGAAACCGCATACCGCGGCTATATTTTCATCAACATCTCGCCCAAGGCCCTGATACTGAACGAATACATCCCGACATTGCGCAGACTGACGAAAGAATACGGGATCGATCCCTCCAGGATCGTCTTTGAAATCACCGAACGGGAGACGGTGAAGAACCTGACGCTTCTGGAGCGCTTTGTCCTCGATCTCAAATTCGAGAACTACAAGTTCGCCATAGACGACTTCGGCTCCGGCTTTTCGTCATACCAGTACCTGAAGCGCTTTCCGGTGGATTTCATCAAGGTCGAGGGGGACTTCGTCAGGGGGATGGCCGGCGGAGGCGCTATGGACATCTCCATTGTCAGGAGCATCGCGACCCTTGCCCATGGGCTCGGCATCAAGACGGTGGGGGAGTACGTGGAGAGCGAGGAAATTCTCAACGCCGTCGGCGAGGTCGGTCTCTCCTATGCCCAGGGATTCCACGTCGGCGTGCCGTCTCCCGATCTTGTCATCGATGGACGGGTACCCGTACCCAGCCGCGATTAGCCTGTCAGACTTCAGCCTGAACCGCTGAGAGCCTTGGCTCTCATTTCGACCAGACCAACCCTCCCGGCCTTGAACGCCGCCGCCGAGGCGGCGTGATGGCTCTCTTTTCCTGCCTCCTGCCCCCACATGTTAACGCCGGCACAAGGATCACGCCCCTCCCGGATGGACAGCGGGAAATTTAATTCTGCATCATTTTCCCAGTAGATATGAGAGGTCGCAATGACAAGCTTCCAGGATAACGATCTTGCATGCCAAGGCTTTCAAAGATCAAGCTGATTATCACCAATCTTCCGCCGTGAGTTCCCCCCCCTTTGACAAAGGGGGGCAGGGGGGGATTTTCTTGCGGAAATAAAGGCAAATCCCCCTAAATCCCCCTTTGTCAAAGGGGGACTCGATATTGCGGAAGATTGGTACTTCGGCAAGATCAATGACCTCCTTTATTCATACATCACCTTTTTTTGTACGATTTATGTGCTATAATTACATAGTTAAGATACAATTTTTCAGGAGTGATATTCTGGTGGGCGCCAAAAGGTGTGGCCCGCGTGTGGAGCGCTCCACGGCTCCGGGGGTGATGGAGGCAATCAAAGAAATAAGGGGAGTGCAATGCGAGCGGCACGGTAACTGGTGAAAATTTTCATGGGTGCAGCAGAGAAAACGGCAGCTGTTGAAAGGGAACGGCCATGATCTACAAGGATAGAAAGGACGCCGGAATACGCCTTGCCGAGAAGCTGATGCATTATCGAAACAAAGCAGACGTGGTGGTGCTGGGGCTGCCGCGGGGCGGGGTGACGGTCGCCTATCAGATTGCCAAGGCAATTCAATGCCCCCTCGACATCCTCATCGTCAGGAAAATCGGCTTTCCCGGCAACCCTGAACTGGCTGCCGGCGCGGTTTCCGAGACCGGCACCGTGGTGCTCAACGACGATATCGTGTCCGGCTATGGGGTGAGCAGAGAGTATCTCGAGCGGGAAACCGCCCGGCAGAAGAATGAGATTGCCCGCCGGATCACCCTCTACCGGGGTGGCAAAGGGGTTCCTCCCCTGGCAGGGAAGACCGTCATCCTGGTGGATGACGGGGTTGCCACCGGTGCGACCGTCAAGGCGGCAATTTCCACCTTGAAGCAGGAGGGGATCGCAAAGCTGGTGGTTGCTCTGCCGGTTGCCTCACGGGAGGCGGAACGGGAGATAGCGTCGACGGTGGATGAGTGGATCTGCCTCCAGACACCGGCCGGGTTTATGGCGGTCGGCAACTATTACTACGACTTTACCCAGGTGGAGGATAACGACGTAGTGGCGATGATGAAGTAATCGGGAAGGGCCCGGCAGAGCCTGCGCAATGCCTGCCGGGACCGGAGAGGTGAGGCCATGGAACAGCCGGTGAGGATCGAGATTGGCGCGATTACTCTTGAGGGAGTCCTGGGATTGCCGGAGCAGGCAAAAGGGGTGGTGATCTTTGCCCATGGAAGCGGGTCGAGCCGCTTAAGTCCAAGAAACACCTATGTTGCCAGGGTCTTGCAGCAGGCAGGAATCGGCACCCTCCTCTTTGATCTGCTCACCAGCGAGGAGGACCGCGTTTATGCACAGCGCTTTGACATCGACCTGCTGGCCCAGCGACTGGTGGGAGCCACCCGCTGGCTTACGGCACGCCCGGAGTTGAAGGGGGCGGCGTTAGGTTATTTCGGCGCCAGCACCGGGGCTGCGGCAGCCCTCCAGGGGGCGGCGCTGCTGGGAGCGGCCATCAGGGCGGTGGTATCCCGGGGGGGGAGGCCGGATCTGGCAATGCCGCACCTGGAAAAGGTGCGTGCACCGACCCTTCTTATTGTCGGAGCGCGCGATCTGCAGGTTCTGGATCTGAACCGGCAGGCCTTTGCCCGTCTCACCGCCGAGAAGCAATTGGCCGTGGTTCCCGGAGCAACGCACCTTTTTGAGGAGCCCGGCACCCTGGAACAGGTGGCGAGCCTGGCAAAAGACTGGTTTTTCCACCATCTGGGCTAATGTGCACCGCTGTTCCTCTCTCCCGGCAGTCTGCCGAGTGAAAGTGTCATTGTCATCAGGCTACCTCAGGTTGCTGCATCGACCACTTCAATAGAGAGTGCCCCCACCTTTGCCCGTGCCATTTTTGCATCGACTACGAGGGCGCCGGAGGGATAGAGGACGACCGGGTTGAGGTCGACTTCCGCCACGAGACCTGAAGCGATCAGTTCCGAGACGGTGACGATGACGCCGGCGAGGGCCTGCCGGTCCACCGGCGGCCTTCCCCGAAATCCGGACAGGAGCCTGCTTCCCTTGGTCCGCTCCACCAGACGCAGCGCCTCCTTCCGGGTCGTCGGCGCCAGGGCGAAGGCCACGTCCCGGAAGAGTTCCACGAAGAGCCCACCGAGGCCGAACATCACCACCGGCCCGAACTGGGGGTCGACGGTCCCGCCAACGATTACCTCCAGGCCGGGAGGGGCCTCCTCCTCCAGAAGCACCCCCTCCGCTCCGCTGATCTCCCCAAGCTGTGCCACAGTCCGCTCCAGCTCGTCCCGGTTCCGGATGCCGGTCTGCACTCCTCCCACATCGCTTTTGGCGGCAATACGCCCTGAGGCCACCTTGGCCACCACCACATCGGTAGCCTTGTCATCGGCGAGATAGTCGTAGATGTCCGGGGCGTCAATGTCGACGGCGTTGCCGTAGTTTGCCGCCCGGGAAGCCCCTGTTCCCTTTTCCGCCAGCGCCTCGAGGAGGGTGATGAGGATCGCGCCGCTCTGGGAGACCACCGCTGTCTTCCCCCTTTCCGGTCTTTCCAGCCGCTCCCGGGGGAGGAAGAGCGTATCGAGCCCCTTCGATGGGTTGAAGACTCCAAGGCAGTTGGGGCCGAGGATCCGTATCCCCAGCTCTTTCCCGATGGCCGCGATCTCCCGCTGCAGATCCAGGGCTCCGATCTCGGCGAAGCCGGCGCTGACCACGATGACGCACCGCGCCATCCCCCGGTGGGTCCGCAGGATCTCCGGGACCTCATGGGCGGGGCGCATGATGATGGAAAGATCGACCGGTTCGGGGATGTCCCGGATTGACCGGCAGGAGGGGATTCCCATCAGTTGCGGGCAGGCGGGGTTGACGGGATAGACGCTTCCCTTGAAGTGGAGGAGATTCTTCAGGACGATGCAGGAGAGCTTCGACCCTTCGGCGGATGCACCGACGAGTGCAACGGAACGGGGATCGAAGAGAGCATCAAGTGAGCTCATGGGCTTTGGAATGCCTAATATTCACGGTAATGCATGGCTGCAGAAACCCGTGCTCTGGCAAGCCCAACGGCCGCCGCACGCGGAAGGGCCTTCTCACTGAGGGCTTTCTCGATGATCAGCCGGGTGTTTTCCCTGATCCTGGCCGCAATCGCCGCAAAGGCCTCCTGCTCGATCTTTCTGGCGTATTCCATGGCGGCCATGATGACCCCGCCGGCGTTGGCGATAAAATCCGGTACCGAGAGAATCCCCCGTTGCGCAAGGATCTCTTCTGCTGCGCAGGTCGCGGGGATGTTCGCCCCCTGCAGGATGAGCCGGGCCCTGACGGTTGCCGCGTTCCCTTCGTGAATCACATCGGGGGTTGCCGCCGGGACAAGGATGTCGCACTCCACTGATAAGAGCTCCTCCGGCAGCATGCGGCGCCCTTTTGAATGCTTCGCCACGGAGCCCTTTTCCGCCTTCGTCCGGAGCAATGCCTCCAGCTCGATTCCGCCCGGGTCGTACAGCGCCCCTCCCGTATCGGCCGCTGCGATCAGGACCGCCCCCTTTTCCGTGAGAAACCGGGCGGCAGCCTTCCCGACACTGCCAAACCCGTGGATTGCCACCCGTGACCCGTTCAGTTCCATCCCCGCGAAGGGAGCGGCCACCTCGGCACACTCGGCCAAGCCAAAGCCGGTGGCGCCCAGTTTGTCCAGCGGCAGTCCGCCGATCTCTTCAGGAAGGCCGACGGCCCTGCCGGTTTCGTCCTGAATCCAGGCCATGGCCGTCTCGTCGCACCCCATGTCCGGTCCGGGTATGTACTCGCGGAGGTCCCTGATCATCCTCGCAAAGATCCTGAAAATCCGCTCCATGTCCGGACACTTCGGATCGGCAACGATCCCTGCCTTGGCGCCTCCATGGGGCAACCCGGCGACGGCGTTCTTCAGGGTCATGGTTCTCGCCAGCCTGAGAACCTCTGCCACGCTGACCGCCGGCGATACCCGCACCCCGCCGACAGCCGGTCCGAGCGCGGTGTTATCCACTACCACCACCGCCTTTAAAGGGGTCTTGGGAGAATAGAGCTGTAAGACCTTCGCGGGGCCTGTTTCATCAAAATTTATTTCGTACATGCCAAATGTTTATCAAAGAAATCCGCATTCTCAAGTCTGCATCTTCTTGGGTGGTAGCTGCCGAGTTTTCGGTCAACTTCTCTTCCAAGCCCCTTCCGTCACGAAATAACATGGTCCTCCCTTCTTGCTGCGGCGGTCACATGTACCGCGCAGGAGATGCACGGGTCGTAAGCACGGACAAGCACTTCCAGTTCGTGCCTGAGCTCCTCGTCGGAGCAACCGTCCAGCTCCCGTGCCAGCGCGAACAGGTCCTGCTCCAGGGGGGCCTGATTGATGGCGGTGGGGGTGACGATGTCGGCACCGCTGCAAATCCCTTGGCCGTCGAATGTGTAGCCGGGGTCGGCGGTGCACCAGAAAATGTCGTCAGGGTGGAAGTCGAGGACGTAGCGGCCGGTGATGACGTGGGTGAGAAGGGCGTTGTGGACGTGCACCGCCCCCTTGGGCATGCCCGTGGTGCCGCTCGTGAAGTGGAGGATCGCCCGGTCCTCCGGGTCGGTGGGGGGGATGGTGAACTCTGCGGACGCCCTTGACATGATCTGAAAGTCTATGACGGGTCCGAATCTTGTCAAGGTAAGGAAACCGAGTGGTTCTGGCGGATGGACAGCGGGAAATTTTGTGCGAGACTTCTCTTACGGGCAGGGCAACTCCGGCACATGGGTCACCGGGGCCGAGAGGGGGGATTTCGCATGGCGGGAACAACGATCTGGAAAGGAACCATCCATTTCGGGGAGACGAGCGTGCCGGTGAAGCTGCATGCGGCCGTAAAGGAGGAACGGATCCAGTTCCACCTTCTGCACCGGGGCGACCTGGTGCGGCTGCACCAGTTGATGATCTGCGCCTACGAAAAGAAACCGGTGCCGGTGGAGGCCCAGACCAGGGGGTTCGAGGTGGAGGAGGGGAAATATCTCCTCGTCGACCCGGAGGAGCTGGAACAGACCGTTCCCGAAGGGAGCCGGCTGATCGAGGTGCACGAATTCGTCCCGGCCGGCCAGCTTCTTCCCCTCTTCCTCGACCATGTCTACTACCTGGAACCGGACACTGTTTTGGGCGGTTACAACGAGCTGGTGGAGGCGTTGACCGAGCTGGACGTGGCGGGGGTCTGCGGCTGGACCATGAGAAAGCGCTCCTATCTCGGGGCCCTGCAGGCGAGGGACAGGGTCCTGCGCCTCACTACCCTTCGCTATGCCGACGAACTGGTTTCGGTGAGCGCGCTCGGGCTGCAGGAGATTCCCGTCACCGATAAAGAGCTGGAGATCGGCAGCGAGCTGATCAGCCGGCTGACCGCCCCGTTCCAGCCGGAGAAATTTGTCAACGAGCATCAGCAGAAACTGCAGGCGCTGATCGAGAAAAAGGCCCGCGGCGAAAAGATTGCGCTCCTGCGCCCCAGGCTCCTGGAGCCGACCGCGCCGGAGCAGCTGCTTGAGGCGCTGGAGGCGAGCCTGAAGAAGGTCGCCTGATCGGGAGGAAATCAATGGCTCTGCAAGGCATCTGGAGTGGGACGGTCAGTTTCAGCCTGGTGGCGATTCCGGTCCAGCTGGTCCGGGCCGTCTCCCCCGGCCGGATCTCGTTTCGCCTGCTCCACGGCACCGACTACTCGCCCCTGGCGCGGCGGATGTTCTGCCCGGCGCAGGAGACAATGGTCCCGCCGGAGGAGATCGTCAGGGGGTACGAGATCGCTCCCGACCGCTATATCCCGATAACGGACGAGGAGCTGGAATCGGTGTCGCCCGAACGGAGCCGCACCATCGAGATCGTCGAGTTCATCGACCGGAACGAAGTGGACCCGGTCTATTTCGACCGCCCCTATTATCTCGTTCCCTTGAAGGGGGGCGAGAAATCCTACCGGCTGCTGGCGGAGGTGCTGCGCCGGACCAACCGGGCCGGGCTCGCCAAATTCGTGCTGGCCGAGCGGGAGTACCTGGTGGCGGTCACCGGCACGGAAGGGGCGCTGGCCGTGACCACGCTCCATTACCGCGAGGAGGTCCTCGCCGCCGAAGAGCTTGCGCCGAAGGAGAGCGCGGCCGACGTGAAAGGGGGGTTGAAACAAAGCATCCAGCGGCTGACGGCCGACTTCGACCCCGGAAAATATGCGGACGCGCGGCGGGAAAAGATCCTGGCGCTCCTGAAGCGGAAGGCGGCGGAAACTGCTCCGGTGGCAGCCCCCGAAGCGGAGGAGGAAGAGGGAGCGGGGCCGCCCGATCTGATCGCAGCGCTGGAGGAGGCGATGCGTGACGTGAAGAAGAACCGGTGAGCCGCCAGCCCGTCGAGATCGCCGGGCGCCGGCTCTCGCTCTCCAACCTGGAGAAGGAGCTCTATCCCGCCGCCGGTTTCACCAAGGCCCACGTCCTGGAATACTACCGCCGGATCGCCGGCTTCATCCTCCCCCATCTGAAAGAGCGGGCATTGACCCTGAAGCGCTATCCCGACGGGGTGGAAAGGGGGTTCTTCTTCGAGAAGCGCTGCCCGCCCCATCATCCCCCCTGGGTCGACACGGCCGAGGTCCGGGGCGACGACGGCGAACGGCTGACGGCCTGCCTGGTCAACGACCAGCAGACGCTGATCTGGGTGGCGAACCTCGCCTGCCTCGAGCTCCATGTGCCGCTGGCGCGGGTAGTTTCCCCCGGGACTCCCGATGCCGTGGTCTTCGACCTGGACCCCGGCGAAGGGGCGGATATCCTGGCTTGCGCCCGGGTGGCGCTGATCCTCCGGGAGCTGCTCTCCCGGCTGCGGCTCGAAAGTCTTGTCAAGAGCTCGGGCCAGAAGGGGCTCCATGTGTTTGTCCCCTTGAACCGCCGGGAGGCGACCTTCGAGGATACCCGGATATTTTCGAAGGCCGTGGCGGTGATCATGCAGAAACATTATCCGGAGCTGGTGACCGCCAAAATGGCCAGGGAGCAGCGGCAGGGGCGGGTGTTCATCAACTGGTCGCAGAACGACGCCTCAAAGACGATGATCTGCGTCTACTCCCTGCGGGCCCGGGAAAAGCCGTTCGTCTCCGCACCGCTGGCCTGGCGGGAGCTGGAGAAACTGGCGGGGGAGGGGGACCCGGCTAAGTTTCACCTCGGCCCGGCGGCGGTGGTGCAGCGGGCCGAAACGTTGGGGGATCTGTTTGGGGAGATGCTGGTGAAGGAGCAGAAGCTGCCGCACATTTAAGTAACAATTTTGAGTTATGGGTTTTGAGTTATGAGTTGAAACCACTACTGTCCGGTAAAGTACGAATGTACTTCTGCAAACCATTGATTTTTATAGTTCTTTGACACAATTGTTCTTTTTTCGATTTGAATTCGTTTCGGATGTTACCTTCCTGACTTCACAGGAGGG
>JAJZUC010000027.1 GCA_021847245.1 Deltaproteobacteria bacterium
AAACCGTTGATTGCAACCCTAAGAGCCATTGATCCCTCCCTGAAGAAGTATGTGCAAGCCTGAAGGCTGTGCTATAAACGCGACAATCATATAGAGTTGCCCCCCCAACGTCAACCTCTTTTCGCGACGCTGAACCCTCTTCCGACAAGGCGCTGCGGTTGTTATTGGCACGCAAATTTAATACGTGAGGGTGTGACGGCAATTATGCTAATATGGGCAGAAATGCAAATATATCCGATTTTTTGTTTCAAATATTTTAATGAAGAATACTCTTGAAAAACGGATCATACTTTTTGCCTTTGCGATTTTGTTCCTGACGATTGCCGCAAATTCGGGGATGGACATCGTGGGGTTCCGGCGCGATTATGTTCAGGCTCTCATCCTGCGGTCGCAAAGTCTTGGACTGTCCCTCAAGACAAGCATTGAAAAGGTGATAGGGCTCGGGCTCGACGTTCGTGAGATCACCGGGCTGACGGAGCGCTGCGCCGAGCTCGTTCAATCCAGCCCTGAAATTGCCTACTGCGTCGTCACCGACAGCGAGGGGAAGGTCCTCTTTTACAACGACGTATCCTTCAGCAAGCTCCGGTTTGATATCATCAAGAAGGCGTTTACGACCCGGCTTGACCAAAGCATTCACCTGATCGGCGACGAGAAGGCGTATTACGATACGGTTACGCCTGTTCGCGCATCCGACGGGAAGCAGGTGGCACTGATACATATCGGCTTTTCGGATGATGTGATTGCACAAAAGGTCAACCGGATAATTCTTCGTTCTCTCATTGTCCTCGCAGTCTTCTTTCTCATCTCTTTTTCCCTCGTGGTGATATTCGTCAAGAAAAGTATCGTTCAGCCCATTTCCGCTCTTCTCAATGGGGTGAAGAAGGTTTCGGAGGGTGACTTCGAGCAGCGGATCAAGTCGCTGCCCGTCTATGAGTTCGACGAGCTGGCCAAGAACGTCAATCTCATGTCCGAAGCCCTCAAAAACAGGGAAGAAGAGATCCGTCGCAATTATCAGGAGCTCGAAAATATCCACAACGATCTTCATTCATCATACCTCAAGCTTGAGACATTGAGTCTGGACCTGGAGAAGTCCGAAGAGCTCTACAAGTCGCTCCTTGAGGATGCCAGTGACGCCATTGTCGTTATTGACGAAAACGAGATTGTCAAAATGGTCAACAAGATGGCGGAGGAGTTCTTCGATCTCGGTTCCGACAAGATTGTCGGCCTCTCCCTTAACCGAATGCTTGCCCATATCGGCACCCTCAACGCCCCGGTGGTTTACTCGTTTTTTCAACAGGCGGGGAAGGGGAAGCAGGTGGCTGAAGAGATACGGTTTCTGCGCTCCGGAGGGGTGGAGGTCGTCGGGTTGATCCATGCCAACATGGTGACCATCGGAAGCGAGAAGCTCATACAGGCCATAATCCGGGACGTGACCCGGGAACGCGAAATTCTGTTCAATCTTGAAAAGAGTGCTGCCGACCTTGCGCGCCTCAACAAGATGAAAGATTCGTTTCTCGGTATTGCTTCCCATGAGCTGAAGACACCCCTCACCGTTATCATGGGCTATGCCGAGCTGATTCTTTCCGATCTTCCCGACAAGGTTGACAAGAACATTCTGGAAATGGTCCAGAACATCGCCAACGCTGCAGCGAGGCTTGACGGCATCGTCAAGGACATGGTGGACATCTCCATGATCGACGAAAAGCGTCTTCAGCTGCGACTCGATGAAGTCAACGTCAACCAGCTTGTCATGGATTCGGTCAATGAACTCCGCTTCTTTGTTTCGATGCGCAAGCAACAGATCGACGTAGAGCTGGATGAAGCGATCCCCGTGATCAAGGGGGACCGTGTCCGGCTGATGCAGCTGCTGTCCAACGTCATCGGCAATTCCATAAAGTTCACCCCGGATGCGGGAAAAATCACGATTTCCACGCGCTCCAAGTACCTGCTCCGTTCCAAGCAGCATCCCACCTCTGAACCGATACCGCAGGTGGTCAATATTGGAAAGGATCAGCACCTTTACGTGGAGATAACCGTGGCCGATACCGGGATCGGCATTGATCTCGATGACCAGCTTCGCATCTTCGACAAGTTCTACGAGGTGGGGAATATCGAGGAGCACAGTTCAGGCAAGGTGGCTTTCAAGTCCCGCGGGGCCGGACTCGGCCTCTCGATCGCCAAAGGAATTGTCGAGATGCACGGCGGTGAAGTCTGGGTCGAGTCCCCGGGCTATAACCCGGAACAGCTTCCCGGCTCCACCTTCCACATAGTTTTGCCTCTTAACCCGGTCACTGGCGACGGGACCATCGACTATCTGAACCTTCTCAAGTAGGGATGCCGGATTCATTAGAAAAAACTACCGTGTTTCGCCTTGAATATCGCTCGGCATTTCGGTATAAAAAATTGGTTATGCCTTTTGGCCATGCCTGCGTCTTCGGGGCAATCACACGGAGGGATCGTGAAGGTCTGCCTGCTCGCCAGTGGAAGCAAGGGGAACTCCTTATATGTGGAGTCGGGCGAAAGCAGAATTCTCGTTGATGCAGGACTTTCCGCGCGGGAGATTGTACGCCGGCTTGCCGTGATAGGTGTCGATGCTGCAGATTTGGACGGACTATTTGTGAGTCACGAGCACGTGGATCATGTGCGCGGGGTAGGGGTGCTGGCCCGCAGGTACCATCTGCCGGTCTATGCCAGCTATCCTACCCACCGGGCGATTGGCAAAAGCCTGCAAGAAGTTCCGGTTACCGAGTTTGAAACGGGCTATTCGTTCGTTTTTCGAGATCTCCTGGTCGATCCGTTCCCCATCACCCACGATGCCTGTGATCCGGTTGGATTTACCTTTGAAAGTTCTGAGGGAAAGATAGGGGTCGCCACCGATTTTGGTGTAGCGACCCGCCTCGTAGCCGACAAGCTCAAGCAGTGCCGGGTTCTTGTACTCGAATCGAACCATGACGAAGAGATGCTGATCAACGGCCCCTATCCCTGGCATCTCAAGCAGCGGATCAAGTCCCGTCACGGCCATCTTTCCAACAACGATTCAGCAGCCCTGTTGTCGGATCTGCTGGGCTCCGGGCTCGAGGGCCTCTTCCTTGCACACCTCTCTGAAGTCAACAACGACCCGGCCGTTGCCCGGAACGTGACACGGAATCTCTTGACCTCGCAGAATGTCTGCTCACCAAGGCTGATTGTCGGCGAGCAGCACCAGCCGAGCGAAATCTTCAACCTGTGACCATTGCCGGGGCCGACACGATGTCAGCCCTTTTACTTTTGCCCTGACGAAGGAGAACCCAGCCGTGATCGAACGTTACAGCCGCCCTGAAATGTCCCGTATCTGGGAGCCGCGAAACCGCTACCAGAAGTGGCTCGATATCGAGATATATGCCTGTGAAGCCCACGCCGAGCTGGGGAACATCCCCTGCGAGGCGGTCGAACGGATCAAGTCCAAGGCCAACTTTGACGTGGAGCGCATTGACGAGATCGAGCGGACCGTGAAGCACGACGTCATCGCGTTTCTGACCTCAGTCGCCGACTACATCGGGGACGACTCCCGCTTTGTTCACCTCGGCCTCACCTCCTCGGATGTTCTCGACACCTCGTTCGCCATGCTGCTCGCGGAGGCGTCCGACCTCATCATCGACGACATCAGGCGTCTCATGGAGGTCATCAAGCGCCGGGCCCATGAGCACAAAGACACCCCGATGATGGGGCGCTCCCACGGCATCCATGCGGAACCGGTCACCTTCGGTATCAAGATGGCCCTCTGGTATGACGAGATGCGCCGCAACCTCCGCCGGATGGAGTCCGCCCGGGAGACCATCGCGTACGGGAAGATCTCGGGGGCGGTCGGCACCTTCGCCAACATCGACCCCCGCGTCGAGGAGTACGTCTGCAGCAAAGCGGGCCTGAAACCTGCTCCCTGCTCGACGCAGGTCATCCAGCGCGACCGTCACGCCGAGTTTTTCTCGACGCTGGCGATCATTGCGAGCTCCATCGAGAAATTCGCCGTGGAGATCCGCCACCTCCAGCGGACGGAAGTCCTCGAAGCCGAAGAGTATTTCAGCAAGGGGCAGAAGGGATCTTCGGCCATGCCGCACAAGCGCAACCCGGTCCTCTCCGAGAATCTCACCGGCCTTGCCCGTCTGGTGCGCGGCTATGCCGTATCGGCCTTCGAGAACGTGCCGCTCTGGCACGAGCGGGACATCTCCCACTCCTCCGTCGAGCGCGTCATCGGGCCGGACGCAACGATCGTCATGGACTTCATGCTCAACCGCTGCATCGGGCTCATCGACAACCTCGTGGTCTATCCCGAAAACATGATGAGGAACCTCAACCTCATGCGGGGGCTCATCTTCTCGCAGCGGGTCCTCCTGAAACTGGCCACTGCCGGCGCTTCCCGCGAAAAGGCCTACGAACTCGTCCAGCGCAACGCCATGAAGGTCTGGGAGCAGGGAAAGGATTTCCAGACCGAACTCCTGGCGGACGCCGAAGTCCGGGGGTATCTGCCCGAGGAGGAGATTCGCGAGGCGTTTGACCTCCAGTACCATCTCAAGCACGTAGACACCATCTTCACGAGGGTATTCGGTGGATAACATCCTGGAGCTCTTCAGAAGCGGAGCTGACGAGGGTTCGCTGGTGTTCTGGCTCAAGGAACTCCTGTCGGCCGTCGTCATCTTCACCTTCTACTGGGTTCTTTCGCTCATTGTCCGCTATCTCCTGACCCACTGGGC
The DNA here is from genome assembly GCA_021847245.1 of Deltaproteobacteria bacterium. Taxonomy (GTDB): domain Bacteria; phylum Desulfobacterota; class Desulfuromonadia; order Geobacterales; family Geobacteraceae; genus Geobacter. The sequence continues at coordinate 4,728 of JAJZUC010000027.1, forward strand.
CCCGCGGCTGACGTCATTCACGCGCACCGACCTGGATGACCGGATCCTCCAGCGGGTGACTCCCCCCACGTGTCTGCTCGTGGTGCTGGCCGGCCTCTATTTTGCCGTGAAGTCCCTGCCGCTTCCCGAAAAGGTCCATGTGGCGCTTTCCGGGGCGGTGTTCATTCTCAACGTCATAGTCGTCAGCAACATCGCCTGGCGCGGGATCGACGAACTTCTGGAGTGGTACGGCACGCGTCTCGCCGAGCGGCACGGGGCGGGCGTTGACCGCCAGGTCATCCCGCCGCTGGAAAAACTGATCACCATTTTCCTTGTGGGGATCGCGCTGATGGTGACGCTGCGGCACTTCAACTACGACATCCTGTCAGTCGTGACCGCCCTCGGCATCGGTTCTCTGGCCATCGGCATGGCGGCCAAGGACACCCTCGCCAATATGATCTCCGGCTTTACCCTCATGGTGGACCGGCCGTTCCGGATTGGCGACCGCGTCCAGCTTGCTTCCGGCCAGTGGGGCGATGTCTCCGACATCGGGCTTCGCACCACGAAGATCAAGACGGTCGACAATACCCTCCTCATCATCCCCAACTCCGAGCTCTGCAACACGACGATCATCAACATGGCGTTTCCCGACATGCGCGCCAAGGGGAGGGTGAACGTCGGCGTCGGATACGGCAGCGATGTGGAAGTGGTGAAGCGGATCCTGACCGAGACCGCCCTTGAGATCGCTGAAGTGCTCAGGGAGCCGGCGCCGGAGGCTTTCTTCGTCTCCTTCGGCGAGAGCGCCCTGAACATGTCGCTGTTCTTCTGGGTTGAGGACTACGCACGGGTCTTCGCCACCACCGACCGCATCAACGAGCGCATCATCACCCGTTTCCGGGAGGAGGGGATCACGATCCCCTATCCGACCCGGACAGTTTTCCTTGAAAAGGACCACTAATGGCGAGAAGAATCGAAATAGCCCTGAAGAGAGGCGTACGTGACGCCCGCGGCGAGCGGATCAAGCGGGAGATCGAGCATTTCCTTCATCTTGCGGTCGAGGAGGTGCGGACCATCGACGTCTACACGGTGGACGGGGAATTGAGCGAAAATGAGCTGGTAAAGGCGGCATCGGAGCCTTTCTGCGATCCGGTTATCCAGGATTGGAGCATAGACCGGCCAGTGGCCGACGGTTTCGATTTCCTCGTCGAGGTGGGATTTCGTCCCGGCGTCACCGACAACGTGGGGCGGACCGCCCGGGAGGCGATCGAGTACATCACCGGACGGCCGTTTGCGGCGGGCGAGGGGGTCTATACGTCGGTCCAGTACCTCCTGAAGGGCGAACTCTCCCGGGCCGACGTGGAACGGATCGCCAAGGACCTCCTCTGTAACACCCTCATTCAACGCTTCGCGATCCTCGACCATGCGGAATTCCTGGCCCAGGGAGGTGTGCCCGTCTCCGCCCCGAAAGTAACCGCCGAGACGCGGAGCCAGGTGCGTGAAATCATTCTGAATGTCTCGGACGATGAACTGATGCGGATCAGCAGGGAAGGGGTGCTGGCCCTGACCCTAGACGAGATGAAGATCATCCAGGCTCACTATCGCGACCCTGCGGTTGTTGCCGAGCGTCGCAAGGTGGGGCTTTCGGACAAGCCGACCGACGCGGAGCTGGAGGCCCTTGCCCAGACCTGGTCGGAGCACTGCAAGCACAAGATCTTCTCCGGTAACGTCGAGTACTTCGACGAGAACGGGAACCGGGAGGAGATCCGGTCCCTGTTCAAGAGCTACATTCAGCGGACCACGGCTACGGTTCGCCAGCAGCTCGGCGACAGCGACTACTGCCTGTCGGTGTTCAAGGACAACGCCGGAGTCATCAGGTTCAACGACGACTGGTCGCTGGTCTTCAAGGTCGAGACCCACAACTCCCCGTCAGCCCTCGATCCCTACGGCGGGGCACTGACCGGGATCGTCGGCGTCAACCGCGACCCCTTCGGCACCGGCATGGGGGCACGGCTCATCTTCAACACGGACGTCTTCTGCTTTGCCTCGCCGTTTTACGAGAAGCCGCTCCCGAGCCGTCTCCTGCACCCCCGCCGCATCTATGAGGGGGTGGTGGAGGGGGTCGAGCACGGCGGGAACAAGAGCGGTATCCCGACGGTGAACGGCTCCCTGGTGTTCGATGACCGTTTTGCCGGCAAGCCGCTCGTCTTCTGCGGCACCGCCGGCCTCATGCCGGCCACCATCAACGGCAAGCCGGCCCATGAAAAGCATATCAATCCGGGCGACCTGATCGTCATGACCGGCGGACGGATCGGCAAGGACGGCATCCACGGCGCCACCTTCTCGTCCGAGGAGCTGACCGAGAACTCTCCGGTGACCGCCGTCCAGATCGGCGATCCGATCACCCAGAAGCGGATGACCGACTTCCTGATCCGTGCCCGGGACAAGGGACTCTACAACTTCATCACCGACAACGGGGCAGGGGGGCTCTCCTCCTCGGTGGGGGAGATGGCCAAGGAGTGCGGCGGCTGCCGGATGGACCTCTCCAAGGCCCCGCTCAAGTATCCGGGACTCGATCCATGGGAGATCCTCATCTCGGAGGCACAGGAGCGGATGAGCCTCGCGGTGCCGCCGGCCCACATCGACGAGTTTCTCGCCATGGCGAAGCGCTTCGGGGTGGAGGCTACGGTGCTCGGCGAATTCACCGACACCGGCATCTTCCAGGTCATGTACGGCGAGCGGACCATCGCCTATCTTCCGATCAGCTTCCTCCACGAGGGGCTTCCTCCCATGGAGATGCGGGGGGTCTGGGAGATCAAGCGGCATGAAGAACCGACCATCGAGGTTTTGGCCGACCAGACCGGCGATCTCAAGCGGCTTCTCGGCTCGCTCAACATCTGCTCCAAGGAGGCGGTGGTCCGCCGCTACGACCACGAGGTCCAGGGCGGAAGCGTGGTGAAGCCCTTCACCGGCGTCGCCAACGACGGACCTTCCGACGCGGCGGTGGTGCGGCCGGTGCTCGACTCCTTTGAGGGGGTCGTGGTGGCCCACGGCATCTGCCCCCGCTACAGCGACATCGATACCTACCACATGACCGCCAACGCCATCGACGAGGGAGTGCGCAACTACGTGGCCGTGGGCGGCTCGCTGGATCTGGTCTCCGGGCTCGACAACTTCTGCTGGTGTGATCCGGTCAAGTCGGAAAAAACCCCGGACGGTGAGTACAAGATGGCCCAGTTGGTCCGCTCCAACAAGGCGCTCTACGACTACTGCGTCGCCTACGGCATCCCGCTCATCTCCGGCAAGGATTCCATGAAAAACGACTTCTACGACGGAGCGGTCAAGATCTCGATCCCGCCGACCCTCCTCTTCTCGGTCATCGGCAAGATCGATGATGTGCGCAAGGCGGTCACCATGGACGTCAAGCGGCCGGGAGACATCGTCTACCTCCTCGGGACGACCGCCAACGAGCTGGGGGGGTCCGAATACTTCGCCCTCCGGGGCTTCGTCGGGAACCAGGTGCCGAAGGTCGATGCCGCCAGGGCCCTGAAGCGCTACCGCTTACTCCACCGGGCCATGGCCGCCGGGCTAGTCGCCTCCTGCCACGACCTTTCCGACGGCGGCCTCGCCGTCGCCCTGGCGGAAAAGGCCTTTGCCGGCGGGTTCGGGATTTCGGCCGAGCTGGGGAGTGTTCCCTGGAGCGGTGATGTCGCCGGGAGAAACGACACCGTTCTCCTCTTTTCCGAGTCGGCCTCGCGGCATCTGGTAACGGTCAGGCCGGAGCACCGTGCCGCCTTCGAACAGCTCCTGGGGTGCGACGCAGCCAGGATCGGGGTGGTGACGGAAGAAGACGTCCTGAGCATCGCGGGTCTCTCCGGTGCCGCGGTGATCAGGGAGCGGATCGACGAACTCAAGCAAGCGTGGCAGAGCCCGCTGGGGGAGCTCTAAGATGGTGAAAGCGAGAGCGATAGTCATAACCGGCAACGGCACCAACTGCGAGATGGAGGCGGCCCATGCCTGCCGCCTCGGCGGTTTCGACGAGGTGGTCATTGCCCATATCTCCGATCTCCTGGCCGGCGAGATCAGGCTCGATGATTTCCAGTTCCTGAACCTGACCGGCGGCTTTCTCGACGGCGACGATCTCGGGAGCGCCAAGGCCCAGGCCAATCGCTTCAGGTACGCGAAGGTCGACGAACTTCGGGAGCACCTGATCGACCAGCTCATGCAGTTCATCTCCGCCGGCAAGCTGATCCTCGGCGTCTGCAACGGGTTCCAGCTGATGGTGAAGATGGGGCTTCTTCCCGCCTTCGGGGGGAGCTATCTCACGCAGTCAGCGACCCTGACCTTCAATGACTGCGGCCGGTTCCAGGACCGCTGGGTCTATCTCAAGACCGACTCCGCCTCGGCGTGCGTTTACACGAAGGGGGTCGAGAAGGGACTCTATCTTCCGATCCGCCACGGAGAGGGGAAATTCGTAGTCGACAGCCAGACAACCCTTGACGCCATCGAGGTGAACCACCTGGCCGCTTTCAAATATTCGGACAGCACCTACGGGGCTCCCACCATGGAATTCCCCCTGAACCCGAACGGCTCGGTGAATGCCATTGCCGGGCTCTGCAACGAGACCGGCCGGCTCATGGGGATGATGCCGCACCCGGAGGCCTTTGTGCATCGGATCAATCATCCCCGCTGGACCCGCGAGGAGCTCCCCGAGGAGGGGGATGGACTCATCCTTTTCAAGAACGCTTCAGAGTTTGTCAGGAAGAACCTGCTGTAGTATCCGGGCGGCTGCAATCGTGCAGCCGCTTTCATCGTACATGGAGACGGAATGAAGCTTTACAGACCTACGGAAGAGTGTGGCATTTTTGGCGTTTATGGCCATCCCGAAGCGGCCAATCTGACCTATCTCGGCCTTTACGCCCTTCAGCACCGTGGCCAGGAGAGCTGCGGCATTGTCTCGTCCGACGGGAGATCCCTTCACTCCCACAAGAGCATGGGGCTGGTGGCCGATGTCTTCGGCGATCAGGAAATATTCCGGAAGCTGCCGGGGCGGTCGGCCATCGGCCACGTCCGGTACTCCACCACCGGCGACTCGGTCATCAAGAACGTTCAGCCGATCATGGTCGACTATTCCCGGGGCTCCATCGCCGTCGCCCACAACGGCAACCTCGTGAATGCCCAGACTGTCAAGGATGAGCTGGAGGCGTGGGGCTCCATCTTCCAGACCACCATGGATACCGAGGTGCTGCTCCATCTCCTCGCCACCTCCAAGCAGAATTCCCTCGAAGACCGTATCGCCGAGGCTCTCGGGAGGGTGAAGGGGGCCTACTGCCTTCTCTTTCTCACCGAAACCCGGATGATCGCCGCCCGTGACCCCCAGGGGTTCCGTCCCCTCTGTCTCGGTAAGCTGGGCGAAGGGTGGGTGGTTGCCTCCGAAAGCTGTGCCCTGGACCTCATCGAGGCCGAGTTCATCCGCGAGATCGAGCCTGGCGAGATCGTCGTCATTACCAAGGATGGGGTGACCTCCCATTTCCCGCTCCCAAAGTCCGAACCGGCCCCCTGCATTTTCGAGTTCGTCTATTTCGCCCGTCCCGACTCCTACATCTTCGGCAAGAACGTCTACACGGTGCGCAAGGAGTTCGGACGGCAGCTCGCCCGCGAGCACCGGGTCGATGCCGACATTGTCATCCCGGTGCCGGACTCGGGGGTCCCGGCCGCCCTCGGCTATGCCCAGGAGTCGGGGCTTCCGTTCGAGCTCGGCCTGATCCGCAATCACTACATCGGCCGGACCTTCATCGAGCCGCAGCAGTCGATCCGCCACTTCGGCGTCAAGATCAAGCTCAACCCGGTCCGCGATATCCTGAAGGGGAAGCGGGTCGTCGTCATCGATGACTCCATCGTCCGCGGCACGACGTCGCGAAAGATCGTCAAGATGGTGCGCAATGCCGGCGCCAGGGAGGTTCACGTCCGGATTTCGTCGCCCCCCACCAGTTACCCCTGCTACTACGGCATCGACACGCCGACCCGCAAGGAGCTGATCTCCTCCTCGCACACCATCGACGAAATCCGGCGATACATCACCGCGGATACCCTCGGCTACCTCTCCGAAGAAGGGTTGCTGGAGGCCGTGGGGACCGGCGCGAATCCGTTCTGCAAGGCCTGCTTTTCCGGCGGCTACCCCATCAGGTTTCCCAAGCTGGGCTCTGAACCCCAGCTCGACCTCTTCTGAAAGGAGCATCATCGCGCATGACCGACAAGGAACGCCTCAAACAGATCGTCCTGGAACTCTCTTACGAAAAACGGAAGGTTATTCTTGCTTCCGGCCGCGAGAGCGATTTTTACTTTGACGGCAAGCAGACCACGCTCCATGCCGAAGGGGGGCTTCTGGTCGGCAAGCTTTTCTACGAAGCCATCAAGGACGTGGAAGGGGTGCATGGGGTAGGGGGGATCACTCTGGGGGCCGATCCCATCGCCACTGCCACCTCCATCGCTGCCTATCTCGACGGCCGGCCGGTGCACGCCTTCATCATCCGCAAGGAGCCGAAGGGACACGGCACCGGGCAGTGGCTCGAAGGGCGCAAGAACCTCCCGCCGGGCTCAAAGGTCGTTATCGTCGAGGACGTGGTCACCACCGGTGGCTCATCGATGAAAGCGGTCCGTCGTGCCGAAGAAGAAGGGCTCGTGGTCCTCGGCATCGTTTCTCTCGTCGACCGTGAAGAGGGGGGGCGGGAAAACATCGAAAAAGAGGGGTTCTGGCTGAGGACCATCTTTACCAAATCGGAGCTTCTCTCCTAGCCAGCCCGGCGGGCAATAATGGAGCGAAGGCGGGTTTCTCCCGCCTTCTTTTTTGAGCAGACATGAAACAGATCCTGGCCGAATATGGCATTCTTCTCTCCGAGGTTGACGACTGGTTCCTGCGCTGTGTCGCCTCTGTCGGCACTCGGATCCGTTGCAGCGAGGGATGCTCCGAATGCTGCCGCGGTCTCTTCGACATCACGCTTCTCGATGCGGCGTATCTGAAACAAGGGTTCGATCGGCTCGATGAGCGCACGAAGGGGCTTGTTCACGGACGGTGCCGGAGTCGCCTCGACGGATTGCGCCAGCTGTGGCCAGAATTTGCTCTCCCCTACATCCTAAATTACCGTCCCGAGGAGGACTGGGAGCTCCTCATGCCGGATGATGATGAGACACCGTGCCCCTTGCTCGGCGAGGATGGGGCCTGTCTCGTCTATCCGCATCGTCCCATGACCTGCAGGCTTCATGGCATTCCCCTCATCGACCTCTCGGGCGAGGTGCTTCACAACGAATGGTGTACCCACAATTTCACCGGTGAAAACCCGCTCGGAGACAGCCGGCTTCAGGGGGGGCACTCCGAGCTCTTCAGCCGTGAAGTCCAGCTGCTCAGGCGTTTCTCCGACGAGCTTCTGGGGCGGACATTCCTCGAATTGGATATCTTCATTCCGACGGCGCTGCTTCTGGATTTTGAACGGATCGACTGGAGATACTTTGCCGCATGGCTAGATCGTCACCTCCCTGAAGGGTGATGACGGGACGTTTCTGCGCGTTGTGCACCAATCTGGTATACTATGAATCAGAAAGGGCGCTATCGTGCGGGAGGGGACCACACCATGAAAAACATCTGGCAAGAGCGCGAAAAGGCATTGGAGAACCAGTACATCTTCAAACAGGAGCGGGAGAAGATTGAGCAGGCGCGGAAAGAGATGAAGGAAAAGCTCATCCGCGAACTCAGCAAGGATCGTTGTCCCAAGTGCGGCGAAGAACTAGAGGCCATGATCTTCAGGGGGGTTCCCCTCGACAAATGTCCCGCGTGTGGCGGTGTCTGGCTTGGTCCCAATGACCTGAGGATCCTTGCTTCAAAGGATCATCGAAGCTGGTTTGACAAGTGGTTCAGGAGCGAGAACGAGCCGCCGGAATCTTCAGACTAGGGACCGTCGAGCCTGGGGAATCGAGGCCGACAAAAAATAGCCGGCTCCGAAAGAGCCGGCTATTCCCATTTCCGCTTCGAAAACGGTAAAGCTTATTTTCTGTGGCACATCACGCACTTTGTTGGCCCGGTTCCCCGCAGTTCGTGACATCCCTTGCAGGTCTTGTGAGCAAAATCCTTTCCGAAATTCGGCATCCTTCCGGGCGTCTTCTCATGGCAGAACCGGCATTCGCGCAGCATATCGGTGTGTCGCTTGTGAGGGAATGTTACACTTCCGTTCTTCGATGGGAAAACAAGGACGTCGGCAGCCAATGCCAGAGACGCCCATAGCAAGGTGGTTACAGCCAGAAGGAGAATGATCCTGTTCATATCACGGTTCCCTTTCCGAGAAAGAGCATGTTCTGAGCTGTCTGTGGAAGGCTGGCTCCTCGTCACGATCGGGTACTGACCGTATCGTCGGTAATGGTTACCCTGCGCCCCACAACCTTCAGGCTATTTTCGACGAAGAGCCTTACTGCCTCCGGGTAAATGCGGTGCTCTTCACGCCGGATCCTGGACGCCAGCGTCTCTTCCGTATCGTCGTCCAGGACCGCAACGGCGGCCTGCATGATGATGGGGCCGGTGTCAGTCCCTTCGTCAACGAAGTGAACCGTGCATCCGGAGACCTTCACCCCGTATTGAAGCGCCTGACGTTGTGCGTGAAGTCCGGGAAAGGCCGGGAGAAGCGCCGGATGGATGTTCATGATCGAGAGGGGAAAAGCGTTGAGCAGAACCGGTGTTATGATCCTCATGAAGCCGGCGAGGAGAACGAGACGGACGCCATGTCCCCTGAGCTTTTCGACCAGCGCGGCATCGTACTCTTCGCGACTGGCGAAAAGTCGGTGATCCAGGAAGAGGGCGGGGATGCCATGCCGTTTGGCGCGCTCCAGCGCGAATGCATCGGCGTTGTTGGTGATCACGCAGGCAATCTGCGCCCGAATGCCTCCAGCCTCAATACGATCGATAATAGCCTGAAGATTTGAGCCGTTTCCGGAGGCAAGGACGCCAATTTTAAGAGGTTCAGCCATCAGGGAGCTTCCGTTGCGCACAACAGGAGGAAATTAGATCAGTTCCACCGATTCAGCACCGGCTTCACATTTTGCGACTTCACCGATGACGAAGGCCTTCTCGTGCAGCCCTGACAGGCGAATCAGGATTTCGTCGGCTTCCTTTTCGGGGACGGCCAGGACCATCCCGATTCCGCAGTTGAATGTGCGGTACATCTCCATCATGTCGATCTTCCCGGCATTCTGGATGATGCGGAAGATCTCAGGCACCGTCCAGCTGTTGAGGCGAACGACCGCCTTGCACCCCTTCGGCAGGACCCGTGGCACGTTTTCCAGCACCCCCCCCCCGGTGATATGGGCAATGCCGTTGATACTGAAATCGCGCAGCAGGTTGAGCACCGATTTTACGTAGATCCGCGTCGGGGCGAGGAGAACGTCGGCCACGCTCCGGGAGAGCTCGGGGATGGTGTCGTTGATGCCGAGCCCCATGACGTCGAATATCACTTTGCGCGCAAGGGAATAGCCGTTGCTGTGAAGACCGCTGGAGGCAATGCCGATCAGCTTGTTGCCAACGGTTATGGAGGAGCCGTCGATGATGTTCTCGCGGTCGACCACGCCGACGGTGAAGCCGGCGAGATCGTATTCGCCAGGCTGATAGAAGCCCGGCATTTCGGCGGTTTCGCCTCCGATCAGGGCACACCCGGCCTGGACGCACCCTTCGGAAATACCCTTGACGATGTCCGCTCCCTTTGCTGGGTCGAGCTTGCCGGTGGCAAAGTAGTCGAGAAAGAAGAGGGGCTCTGCTCCCTGGACGACGATGTCGTTGACGCACATTGCCACCAGGTCGATACCCACGGTATCATGGCGATCGGCCATCATGGCGATCTTTAGCTTGGTCCCCACACCATCGGTGCCGGAAACGAGTACCGGATTCTTGTATTTGCTGGCATTCAGTGAAAACAGCCCCCCGAAACCGCCGATGTCGGAGATGACCTCCGGCCGGGAGGTCGCCTTCACGAAGGGTTTGATCATCTTCACAAACGTATTGCCGGCGTCGATGTCGACGCCCGCATCCTTATAGGTGACTCCGGTATCGCTCAACTCTGTTCCTCCCGTGAAATGAGGAGCAAAATTTAACCCATGAGTCGGTAAATGTCAAACCCTATCTGGCGTCCACAAATGCCTGAAAAAACAGTTTACAAGCGGGGTGAGCTTCGCTTAAGATGCGGTTTCAGATGGACCTTGAAACGACAGCAACAATCCTGCCGATGACCGCCGCCGATCTGGATGAAGTGATCGCCATCGAATCGGATTCTTTCCCCCGGCCCTGGACCAGAGACCATTTCCTTGCAGAGATTGACTCTCACCGTTCTCTCCCCCTCGTCGCCAAAAACAGGGAAGGTCGAATTGCAGGCTACATCTGTTCGAGCCATGTTCTGGAGGAGGGCGAGATCCTGGATGTGGCCGTCCGTCGTGACTGCAGGGGGAAGGGGCTCGGTCGGCTGCTGGTTACGACGGCTATCTCTGCCCTCGCGGTTCGGGGAGTCGGTTCCATAGGCCTCGAAGTCCGCGTCTCGAACGAAGCTGCCATCGCGCTTTACCGGAAAATCGGCTTCGAAACGGTCGGCATGAGAAAAAATTATTACGAGAACGGCGAAGACGCCTTCTTGATGGCCTACACAATCAACGACAGCGAGGACAGAGCCGATGCAGTTTAGATCGACGATCATCTCCAACCAGGAGGTCTCACCGGGCTACTTCAGAATGCGGCTGACCGCCCCGCCGGAGTTGTCCGGAGCATCTCCGGGCCAGTTCATCATGGTGCGGGTCCGGGATGCCATCGATCCCCTCCTGCGTCGCCCCTTCGGCATCTTCGACGTCGGAACCATAGAGTCCGAATTCCCGGGACTGGGCTCCGCGACGTACTTCGAGATCCTTTACAAAGTTGTGGGTAAAGGGACCGAAGCGCTGTCGGACTATCATCACGGGGACCATGTCGACGTGATCGCACCGCTGGGGGCCGGTTTCGACCTCGGCGATCCTGCCGAAGAAAAGATCCTGGTCGGGGGTGGAGTCGGCATAGCTCCGCTTTACTACCTGGCCAGGTCGTTGGTGCAGCGCTCCCGGGTCCGCTTTTTCCTCGGGGGACGAACCCGGGACGATATCCTCTGTGTGACCGAGTTCGAGCGGCTCGGCGTGGAAACGTATGTCGCAACTGACGATGGAACGCTGGGGGACCGGGGGCTCGTGACCGATGTGATGGAGCGGCACATCCGGGAAGACGGACGCCCGAAGACGCTGTATGCCTGCGGCCCGATGCCGATGCTGAAGGCGGTGGCGGATATTGCCCGGAGAACCGCTACGCCGTGTCAGGTTTCGCTGGAGGCGTACATGGCCTGCGGCATGGGGGCCTGTCTCGGATGCGTGGTCAAAGGGAAGGATCATTCCGAGGAGGCCCCCGATTACCGTTGTGTCTGCAAGGACGGACCGGTGTTTTCCTTCGATCAACTGAAATGGGTCTAGTGGAGTTACGATGAGCAAGCCTGATCTGTCCGTCAATATTGCGGGTATCGCGCTCAGAAACCCGGTCATGACCGCTTCCGGAACCTTCGGTTATGGCGAGGAGTTTTCCGAATACGTCGATCTGGAAGCGATCGGTGCCATCATCACCAAGGGACTTTCCATTCGACCCAAGGCGGGGAATCCGACGCCGCGCATCCAGGAAACCACCGGCGGCATGCTGAATGCCATCGGGCTCCAGAATGTCGGTATTGATGCGTTTATCGAACAGAAAGTGCCGTTCCTGCGTACCGTCTCGACGCCGGTTATCGTGAACTTTTTCGGCAATACGGTGGAGGAGTATGCCGAACTGGCCGAACGGCTCGACCGGATTCCGGAGGTGGCGGGGCTGGAGATCAATATCTCCTGTCCCAACGTGAAACATGGCGGCATCGTGTTCGGTACCGATCCAAAGGCAGCCTACTCGGTGGTGAAAGCGGTGCGGGAGGCGACCATTAAGCCGGTTATCGTTAAGCTTTCGCCCAACGTAACCGATATCGTCGAGATGGCGTGGGCCTGCGCCGATGCGGAGGCCGATGCGCTTTCCCTCATCAACACCCTCACCGGCATGGCCATCGACCTGAAGAAACGCCGGCCGGTACTGGCGAACGTGACCGGCGGTCTTTCCGGCCCGGCCGTGAAGCCGGTGGCCCTGAGGATGGTCTGGCAGGTGGCCCGGGCGGTGAAGGTTCCGGTGATCGGCATCGGCGGGATCATGTCGGGAACCGACGCCCTAGAGTTCATGCTTGCCGGTGCGAGCGCCGTCCAGGTGGGAACGGCCAATTTCCTCGACCCTGCAGCCGCGCAGCGGATCGCGACCGAGATGGAGAAGTATCTCGAAGAAAACGGAATTGCCGACGTGAAGGAACTGATCGGCGCACTCGAAGTCTGAGAGGCCGTGAAACTGCACAGGGAGATGCGAAGGCGGGGGACTTCCCCGCCTTTGTCCGTTTGGAGAAGGAGTGAGAGATGGAATCGTGGCGTCGACGGCTTGCGGAAAGCATCACCACGCCTGAGGAGATAGCGGAGAGGTTCGGCACGGACCCGGCGCTTCTGGCGCCCGTGGCCCGGCGCTATCCGCTCCGGATTACCCGGCACTATTTCGGGCTTATTCGTGCCGTCGGAGACCCGATCTGGCGGCAATGCGTCCCCGATCTCCAGGAGCTGGAAGACGACCAGCTCCCCGATCCCCTCGACGAGGAGCGGCTTTCGCCGGTCCCGGGGCTCATTCACCGCTATCCCGACCGGGTGGTCTGGCTCGTATCCAACGAGTGCGCCGTCTATTGCCGTTTCTGCATGCGCAAGCGCCGCGTCGGATGTCCGGGCCGGGCCGGCGACAAGGGAACGGTGGATGAAACGCTACGCTATATCGTCGGGACCCCGCAGATTCGTGATGTAATCCTCTCCGGCGGCGATCCGCTTCTTCTCGATGACGGGCAGCTGGAGCAGATCCTGGCCCGGCTGAGGGCGATCCCCCACGTGGAGATCGTCAGAATCGGGACCCGCGCCCCGGTCACCCTCCCGGAGCGGATCACCTCCCGCCTCTGCCGGATGCTGCGGCGCTATCAGCCGCTCTACGTCAATACCCACTTCAACCATCCGCGCGAGATCACCCCGGAGGCCGCCCGGGCCTGCGCACGCCTGGCCGATGCGGGGATTCCGCTCGGCAATCAGACCGTGCTTCTGCGGGGGGTAAACGATGACCCGGCGGTGATGACCCGGTTGATGCAGCGGCTTCTTGCTATCCGGGTCAGGCCTTACTACCTGCACCAGATGGACCTGGTGCAGGGAACGGGGCATTTCCGGACGACCGTCAAGACCGGGATATCGATCATGGAAGGGTTGCGGGGCCATACCTCGGGAATGGCGGCCCCGTACTACGTGATCGACGCGCCGGAAGGGAAGGGGAAGATACCGATCCTGCCCGAATGCGCCACCCTGCAAGGGGATAGGTGGCTGCTGCGCAACTACCGGGGAGAGACTATCGAGTACCGGGAATTGGTCGATTAGAGCTCTTCCGGCGTGAAGGCAACCACCTGATCGATGGTGGTGACATCGAGGAGGATCATCACCAGCCGGTCGACGCCGAGGGCAATGCCGGCGGCCGGCGGCATTGCGGAAAGCTCCTCCAGAAACTTCCCCGGCAAGGGAATGGGGGGGTGACCGAGGGATTCCCGTAAGGCCGATTCCCGCTCGAAGCGGACACGCTGTTCGGCGGGATTGGTCAGCTCCGAGAAGGCATTGGCCAGCTCGACCCCCGCAATGTAGAGCTCGAAACGTTCGGCGATCGCAGGTTCTCCCTCCTTCAGTCGGGCCAGGGCACCTCGCGAAGCCGGGTAATCGTAGATGAATGTGGGTCTCTCCCTCCCCAGCTCCGGTTCTATCCGCTCGACCATCACCTCGTCAAAAAGGTCTTCTTCGAGGGCCTGCTCCATCGTCATTCCTCCGAATGCGTCGAAGGCGTCCCGCACCGTTATCCGCTCCCAGGGCGGGGCGAGATCGATGTTGCGTCCCCGAAACGCCAGTTTGGCGCCGAAGCCGGATTTTCCGGCCACCGAACAGACAAGCTCTTCACATTCGGCCATGAGCGCGGAGTAATCGGCATGGGCCCGATACCATTCGAGCATGGTGAACTCGGGAACGTGCATCCGGCCGCGCTCGCCGGTCCGCCAGCAGTGGCAGATCTGGAAGATACGGTCATAGCCTGCGGCCATCAACCGTTTCATGCAGATCTCCGGCGAGGTATGGAGGAACCAGCCGTCGGCGCCAACCGGGTCGATATGCGATTCGGGTGCCGGGGCAGGAATACGAAGGGGGGTCTCCACTTCGAGATACCCCCCGTCGATAAAAAAGCCTCTGATTTCCTGGATGATCCGCGCCCTGGCCCGAAGCGCCTCGCGCTTGCGGGTCAGATGCCAGTTACCGGCCATGTTCTCTGCTATCCCTTTACCCGCGTCGAATACTCGCCGGTTCTCGTGTCGACGACGATCATCTCCCCTTCTTCGATGAAGGGGGGGACGCGCAGAACGTAGCCGGTCTCGAGGGTGGCCGGTTTGGAGTCGCTGCCGGAGGTGTCGCCCTTGACCCAGGGATCGGTCTGGACTACGCGCAGGTTGACGAAATTGGGGAGGGTTACGCCAATGGCCTTCTCGCCGAAAATGAGTATGTCCACTTCCAGGTTGTCGATGAGGAAGTTCTTGGCATCCCCCACGGCATCCTCGCTCATCTGCACCTGTTCGAAGGTCTGGTTGTCCATGAAGGTGTAATGGGTATCCTCTTTGTAGAGATACTGCATCCTGCGCTCCTCAAGACTTGCAGGCTCGAAGGTTTCGCCGGAACGGTAGGTCCGGTCGAGCGTCACACCGGTTATCATGTTTTTAAGCTTCGTGCGGTAAAGAGCCTGACCCTTGCCCGGCTTTGAAAACTCAAAGGCGGTGACGATATAGGGGTCGCCGTCAAGGGTAACTTTGAGACCTTTTTTCAAATCAGCAACAGTGTACATACGTGTTCCTCATATTTCTGGTGGTGTTTGGCGAAAAATGCCTTGTTAAACTTTAACAACCCGTTTGTAAAACAAAAGGGGCAATGCACCGTGACGCCTGGACAGTTACGGCGTTTCCCGTAAAATTAAATCCGGGATTTCGGTTGAAGGACACTGCTGCCGGTCCGGATTTTCAGGCGCGGGCCAACAGCGACAGGTCGAGCCCATCGGGGGGAAACGGCTAGCGGGGCAAGGCTCGCAACTCGAAAGGGGGGTTTGTCGAGACCAGCGCCAGGGTGTTCACCGGCGCCGCCCATGATGTTTCCTGCGATGGGGAATTACCGTGCCCGCACGGAAACAGGGGCACGGGTAATTACTTGGCGCGGTAGGTGATCCGTCCCCTGCTCAGGTCGTAAGGAGAAAGCTCGACGGTAACCTTGTCTCCCGGCAGAATCTTGATGAAATACTTCCGCATCTTGCCGGAGATGTGAGCCAGAACGATGTGGTCGTTCTCGAGCTTCACCCGGAACATGGCGTTGGGAAGCGGTTCGATGACCGTACCTTCAACTTCGATTGCTTCTTCTTTACTCATTGGTGCTCCTCATGGCGTGTCGAATGCGGGTGATGCCGCTATGATCAAACTTTTACACTCTATCCGGTAATTAAGTAAAAAGCAATGAATTTGATGTACTCAAGGGGGATCACACCATGAACACCGACAACGTTGTTGCCAGGGCAGGGCGTGTCTTTACACCCGCCCTCCACAATTACTGGCCGATCACCGTGGTACGCGGCGAGGGGGTGTGTGTCGAATGCGACGAAGGCCGGAAATACCTCGATTTTTCGTCCGGGCTTGCGGTCCTCAATATCGGCCATAATCCGAAGAGGGTGGTGGAGGCGGCAAGCCGGCAGCTGGAGCGGTTTGTCCATACGGGCGGGGTTTACTACAACGAACCCGCCGTTACCGCGGCGGAAGAGCTCGCCTCAGTAACCCCCGAAGGGCTCGACATGGTGTTTTTCAGCAATGCGGGAGCTGAGGCGGTGGAAGGGGCGCTGAAGCTGGCCCGCTTCGTGACCCGCCGGCAGGGAATCGTCTGCTTCACCGGCGCGTTCCATGGCCGGACCCTTGGGGCCGTATCGGTTACCAGCAGTTCCGCCCGCTACCGCAGCCGTTATCATCCGCTCCTCCCATCGGTGTATCAGGTTCCTTACCCTTACTGCTATCGTTGCCCCTTCGGGAAGAGTCCCGAGCAGTGTGACCTCAGCTGCCTCTGGTTCGCGGAAAAGACGCTGATTCACCATATCGCTCCCGACGAAGTGGCGGCATTCATTATCGAACCGTTCCTGGGCGAAGGGGGATACGTCCCGGCGCCCCGCCAATTTCTGGTCGGACTGCGGGAGCTCTGCGACCGTTACGGGATCATGCTCATCTTCGACGAGGTGCAGTCGGGAATGGGGAGGACCGGCGCATGGTTCGCCGCCGACCACTATGCTGTCAGACCCGATATCCTGGCGGTCGCCAAGGGGATCGCCTCGGGCTTTCCGCTTTCCGCCGTCGTCTCGCGACACGAGATCATGACGCAGTGGCCGTCGGGTGCCCACGGCACGACCTTCGGCGGCAATCCGGTCTCCTGCGCTGCAGCCACTGCCACAATCCGCACCATACGGGACGAAAATCTTCTGGAGCGCGGCAGGAGGCTCGGAGAGCGGGCCCTCTCCCGGTTGCGCGAAATCGCGGCAGAATTGCGGAGCATCGGTGACGTGCGGGGCTTCGGCTGCATGATCGGCGTGGAATTTGTCGACGAAGGGGGAAATCCCGACGGCGAGGGATGCGACAGGGTGTTGAAGCACTGTCTCGCAAACGGGTTGATCCTCATCAACTGCGGAACGTATCGAAACGTTGTCCGCTTCATTCCGCCGCTCGTCACTTCGGATGACGAACTGGAGCGGGCACTAGATATCTTCGCCGAGGCGGCAGGGAGTGCGAAGTGAAAGAAGAGCGCGTCATCATCATGGGTGCCGCCGGACGGGATTTCCACAATTTCAATACCGTATTCCGGAACAATCCGGCGTACCGGGTGGTTGCCTTCACTGCCGCCCAGATCCCCTTTATCGCCGAGCGCCGTTATCCCCCTCCTCTGGCCGGAAGACTCTACCCGGAAGGAATACCGATCCATCCCGAATCGTCCCTGTTGGAACTGGTCCGCCGGCATCGGGTATCGAAAGTGGTTTTCGCCTACAGCGACATCGCCCATTCTGAGCTGATGCACAAGGCGTCGTCAGTCCTTGCGGCCGGTGCCGACTTCTGGTTAATCGGTCCCGATGCAACGATGCTGGCGAGCAGCCGGCCGGTAATCTCGGTATGCGCGGTTCGAACCGGCTGCGGCAAGAGCCAGGTGACCCGCCATATCTGCGGCCTGCTGGCCGATGCCGGCATAAGGCCGGTGGTGGTCCGTCATCCGATGCCGTACGGTGATCTCGCCGCGCAGGTGGTGGAACGGTTTGCCGGGTTCGACGACCTGTCGCTGCATCATTGCACCATCGAGGAGCGGGAGGAGTTCGAACCCCTTGTCGATCGCGGGACCGTGGTCTATGCCGGCATCGACTACGAGCGTATTCTGCGGGAGGCGGAACGGGAGGGGGAGGTGATCGTCTGGGACGGAGGGAACAACGATTTCCCGTTTTTCCGGTCGGACCTGGAAATCGTCCTCGTCGACCCCCTGCGTCCCGGCCATGAAACCGCCTATTTCCCGGGGGAGGTGAATCTGCGCCGTGCCGGCCTGGTTGTCGTCAACAAGGCGAATGCGGCAGCCCCCGCGGTGGTGGCGCGCATGGAGGAGGAGGTCAGGCGGATCAATCCGAAGGCCGAAGTCATCAGAACTTTCTCGCGCGTCACCGTAAGCGACCCCGGCGCCATTGCCGGCAAACGGGTGCTTGTGATCGAGGATGGCCCGACCGTCACCCATGGCGGAATGCCGACGGGGGCGGGGTACGCGGCCGCCCTGGACTCGGGCGCCGCAGAGGTCCTTGATCCCCGTCCCTGGGCGGTCGGCTCCATCGCCGGAGCATTCGGGGAGTACCCCCATCTCGGCCCCGTTCTTCCCGCCATGGGATACAGTCCCGGGCAGGTGGACGAGCTTCGCCGGACCATCGAGGCTGTACCGTGCGAGACCGTTGTGTCGGCAACTCCGATTTCCCTGGAACGGTTGTTCCGCACGCAAAAGCCGTTGGTCCGGGTCACCTACGAGATTGAGGAGTTGCCTGGCGCACCGCTTCGACGGGCGATCGGAAGATTCCTGGAGAACGCCGGACGCAAGGGGTGACAAACGTCTTTACTTCCCAAGGGGAAGCATAGTATGTATCTTCAGATACAAACCAACCTCGCAGGTAACGCTTCATGGTGCAACCCATCAGAGAATTTCCCCTTGAAAACGGGCTATCTCTCCGCATTTTCGATTACACCCGTCATTACTTCGGCGATTTTCATCACGTAAGACTCGAACTTACATGTGAAATCCCGATTCTTTCCGCGCATTTTGCCGAGCCGGCCGACAGGGAGGCTGCGTGCCGTCTTCTGGGAAACGCGGTCGTCTACCGCAGGACCGTTGAGCAGATGGGGGTTCCCTCCGCCGAAGTCCAGCCGACCGTGGAACGCCTGATCGGCAATTTCACGCACCACGCGCTCCCCTATCTGTCCACCCCCGACTTCTCCCGCCGATTCGTCCGCGCCGAGTTCGAACGCGTCCGGGCGAGAAGGAGGCGACCGATCGGTTACCTTCCGGGCTCCCATGACTGAAGCCGTACTGCGTATCGATTGCATGGCCTTCGGGGGCGCAGGCTTTGGCCGCGTCGAGGGGAAGGCTTGCTTTGTGCCTTTTTCCGCGCCCGGAGACCTGGCCCGCATCAGGGTTGCCGTCGCCAAACCCTCCTATCTGGAGGGAGAGCTTGTCGAACTGCTGGAGCCGTCACCGCTGCGGGTGACGCCGCCGTGCCCGGTCTTCGGTACCTGTGGGGGATGTACTTGGCAGCATCTGGGCTATGACGCCCAGTGCGACGCGAAACGGGCGATCTTTGGCGATACCTTGTGGCGCTTCGGCCGGATCCGCCCCGAAGTGATCGCCCCGGTCGTCCCCGCCCCGGAACCTTACGGCTACCGGGCCCGGGTACAATTCAAGATCCGCTGGAGTGGCGGGCGGCTCCACATCGGTTTCTACCGGCGCGGTTCCCATTACGTGGTTGACGTGCCGGGGCGATGTGCCATCTGCCACCCCACGCTCAATCAGGTTCTTGCCGAGATCCGCCCGGTTCTTGCCCGCTTCCCGGAACCGGACCGCATTCCCCAGGTGGATGCCGCGGTGGGCGATGACGGAGCAGCGCTCATCATCGTCCATTACATCGGAACCGACCGCCGCAAGACGGCCGAGTACCTGGCGGCAGGCCGGGGCGAGCTTCCGTCGGTAGCGGGGCTCCATCTTCAATACGGCCGCAAGGAGACGATCGAGAAGATCTGGGGGATCGATGCCCTCGGTTACCGCATCCCCCACCCCTTCCTTCCCCGGGTCCCCGAGACGCGCCTTCGCTTCAGTCGAGGCGGCTTCTCCCAGGTCAATTACCGGCAAAACCTGGAGCTGATCCGTGCTGTCAGCCGCTTGGCCCGGGTCGAAGAGGGGATGCGGGTCCTCGACCTTTATTGCGGCAACGGCAACTTTTCGCTCCCTCTGGCTCTTCAGGGGGCCGAGGTGATTGGAGTGGAGGAGTATGGTCCGTCACTGGAAGACGCGCGAATGAACGCGTTTGACAACGGGATCAACTCCATCGAGTTCATCAGGGCCGACGCAGGGGAGGGGGTAAGCCGGCTGCGACAGCGGGGCGATTCTTTCTCCGTCGTCGTCCTCGACCCCCCCCGAACCGGCGCCAGGGAGGCGATCGGCCACATTGCAGCCCTGGCCCCCGACCGCATCATCTATGTATCTTGCGATCCCACCACGCTTGCCAGAGATCTGGGGCTTCTGGGCAAGAACGACTACCAGGTCGTCGAGAGTTTTCCTGTCGACATGTTCCCTCAGACCTACCACATCGAAAGCGTCACCCTGCTTCAGAAAACCGGCTGATTCCCGGATCACTTCCTTTGTTGACACTCCCCGCCAGAATTCGGACACGAGCAACGACAAGAAACAATCAGAGAGGTGTCGCCATGTTTATCAGGAAACTATTCCGCAAGGGGCATGAATCGTATCGCGAAAAGGGGGAAAAGCTTCTTGCCGCCGGGCGGGTTGCCGAGGCCCGGTCTCTCTTTCAGGACGCTCTCGAGTCGCTTCCGTCCGATTGTCCGGGAAGGGAGGCGGTCGAGACCCAGCTCAGGGAGCGCATAGCCCTGGCAGGGAACCGGCTTGCCGAGTTGAACCTTGAAGAGGCCCGGCATGCCCTGAAATCTGGAGAGATCGTGAAGGCTGAAGAGCATCTGAATTTGGCCCTTGACTTGGCAGAAGACGTAACTATCCGGGAAAAGGCGGAAAAAATTCTTGCCGCAACCTCAGGTGACGAGCCCCATGAACATGGCATTCATGCTGGTGCCGGATGCAGCGGCTGTCACGGGACAAGCTGTCAACCCGGCGAAAGTGCGACGTTTTCAAGCCACGGCCTCATCGACTCCGATCGTTTTGAGCTTCTTGTCAGGCCGTTGCCCGGAGACTTGCCCGAACGGTATCTGGATTTGGGAAAGGAATTTGCAGAGGGCTATTTGGCGGCGGATGCCGGCGATACCGCAACTGCCAGGGCCGTCTATGAGGATCTCCTGTCGCGGGGCGAAAACGACATCCTTCGCTACGAGGTTGCTCTCCTGGATCACCGGGCAGGAGACATGGAGCGCTGTGAGCGGCAGTTGCGCCGCGCCCTCGAACTGAACGACGCTAATCCGCTCTGCAATCTCGTCCTGGTGCAGCTTTTAGGGGAAAACGGGCGCTTTGCCGAAGCCATTCCGCACCTGCAGGGGATGGTGGAGCGCAACATCCTTCCTGAGCAGGCAGAGATGTACCTGGGGGATATCCATCATGCCCAGGGTGACAACCCGCGCGCCATTGAGCACTACTCCAGGCTTCTTTCCGGACAGTACAAACGGGAGGCGGCGGAAAGGCTGGCGGGGGTTCTTGTCGAATGCGGAAGAAACGACGAGGCTGAATTTGTCGCGAAGCAGTATCTCAAGGGTTGCTGCTGAGGTTTTTCCCGAATTTACTAAAGTTTTTCTCTGCACCCGCCGATTGTTTAATTAGATATGCCGCTTGCGATGTATTTCGTGAGTTCACTAACACGGGAGGCTACCGTATGAACAAGTCCGAATTGATTGAGGCGCTGGCTGCAGAGAAAGGGCTTACTTACAAAAAGGCCGAAGAAGTGGTCAACATCATCTTCGACGCCATGTCCGACGCCATGGTGCGTGAAGAACGGATCGAGATCCGCGGCTTCGGAAGCTTTGTCGTCAAGGACTACAAGGCCTATACGGGAAGAAACCCGAAAACCGGCGACCCGATCGAGGTCAAGCCGAAGAAACTCCCCTTTTTCAAGGTTGGGAAGGAACTGAAGGAACGGGTGGACGGGTAGCGTTGCCGTGTAGTTCCCCCCGAGTGGAGGAGTCTCCCGTTGTCCCCGTCCACGCTGATGCCGATGCAAGCCGGATACACCGACAGGACCAGCCGAATTGATGCTGAGATTTCGCACCTTACTTACAATCTGCCTCATTTGTCTCGCCACGACGGCCTCTGCAAATCCAACCATTAACGGCGAAACGGGTCTCATTACCGTTCCGTCAGCCGATACCCTCGATGCAGGCAATATCTGCGTCGGCGCCTGGGGCGAAGGGGTGAAGAGCGTCGGGGGGAGTGCCATCACGGTTCCGGTGGCCCTCACTCTCGGTATCGGCACTTTCTGGGAGCTGTACGGCACCTATCCCAATATTCTCTTCAACGGCAAGGAGGATGTGGGGGGCAGAGGATATGCGGAGCTCGGTTCGAAGATCCGTTTCATCGGCTCGCGCAGTTCCGCCTTCAAGATGGCGTTCGATCTTTCCGCACAGCGCCAGATCTCTGAGGACAGGGCGGTTGACGGAACCACCAGCGGCAGCGTCAAGGTTATTGCCTCTTACGGCACAAGCCGTTTCGGGGTCCACGGCTACTCCGGGTACCTGTTTTCCGGCTCCCCGCAAGGCCGGCAGTACGACAACGAGGTCCTCTACGGCGTCGGCGTCGAGTATTTTCCCGCCATGAGAATGAGGCTGACCGGCGAGCTGACCGGCAGCACGGGGCGCGATCCGGCGGCAGCCGCGCCGCGGGAAGGGCTGGTGGGATTCCAGTATTTCCTCTCGCCGCACCTGACCCTCAACCTTGCAGGTGCAATCGGCCTTTCCGAGGGGAGCCCGGATTGGCGCGGCATCGTCGGTCTCACGGCCTGTCAGGGGGTCGGCACGTATGTAAAGCCGATTCCACGACTCGGTCAAGGGCTAGATTCCGAGGAAGAGAAGAACAAAAAACCTGTCAAGGTGAGCAAGATTATCCCCATTTCTTCACTCCTGGTAAAATCCCTTGCCCCTGCGGCACCGGTCAGCAAGCTGGAGGTGCCGGTCGAATCCGACAGGGAAGAGATCGTCATCAAGCCGTACGGCCAGGTTACGCTGCCGGCCCAGCCGGCTGCGGCAAAAGTGATGGCGCCGGCGCCCCACGAAGAGGTTTCTCTCGCCCAGCACGGCGAGGAGGTGCGACTCGTATCGCACCCCGGTAAAAAGCTGGAAAATTCAGCGGTCGAGTACACCCTCAACCGGCTTGAGGGGGTAACGCCCCTTTACGGAGTCGATGTCAAGGGGCAGAACATCCTGATGGCCTCGGCCGAGAACGAGCAGATTCCCGAGACAATGACCGTCTACCGGAAGTTCCGCTTTCCGGATGTCACCTTCGATTTCGACCAGTGGAGCCTGTCGGAGGAGGGGAAGAAGTCGCTTGCGGAGGTTGCGGAGCTGATCCGCAAGGACAAACGGTGGGTGTTTCTCCGTGTCGACGGATATACCGACAACATCGGTTCCGCCAGTTACAACATGGATCTCTCCCTCAAACGGGCGATTTCGGTGGCCGGTTACCTGATTGCCCGGGAAGGGATCGATCCTTCCCGCATCTTCGTCAAGGGTCTCGGCAAGTCGAAACCGCTGGGTGACAATGCTACTCCGGAGGGGCGCAGGCTCAACCGCCGCTGCGAGATTCTTTTCCTGGTTCCGAAGGAGTGACGATGAGACTTGCGCCGACTCTCATACCTCTTGTTGTTGTCGCCGCATCTTCCGCCACCGCCCTGGGGGACGACCGGGAACAGAAACAGTTCCTGCACGAGGAAGCTATCGCCACGGTCATGGCGCACGGCAACTCGTTTTGCCTCGATCAAAAGATGATGAAAAGTATCGATCTCTTTGCTCCGCGTCTCAAGTCCCTCGCCAAAGGGGGGGTGATTCGCATCGAAGGGTTCTCCCGCCGGGGTAAGGATCGGGAAGCCCAGGTGCGAAACTCCTTCTACCTTGCGCTCGAAGCGCAAAAGTATCTTCGGGAAAGGCACGGGGTGAGCGCCGATATCTATCTCTCCGCCGTCCCGGACGGGCAGGATTCAACCACCGACTTTCTCAGGATCGCCGTCTTTGCGGACGCCTTTTCGGCGATTCATGTCTCCCGCGTCGGGGGCACCTCCCGGTAGCCTTCGGACAGATTACTGCTTGACGCTTCACCCTTTTCGTGACGTATAATTCCGCCTGCCTGCTGCAGACGGACAGAACCGTTGCGGCATGGTACACTGACAAAAGCGGTCTCACCGGCTCCGATTTCCCTCAAGGGGGTACCCGACATGAAAAGGCTTGCTCTCCCACTTGTCCTTGCCGTAATCGTTCTTTCCGGCTGTGCGATGAAGGTCATCCCGCAGCCCGTCGCCCAGGGGGTTGTGAATCCGTCGGACAATTCGCAGACCATCACCAAGGATGGGGTCTACATCAAGGTTGCCAACAGCGACACGGAAATCGTCGCTTACAATCTCGAAAACATGGTGACGGCCTTCTCGGTTTCGATTCACAACCAGACCGACCACGAAGTAGCATTCGATACCGACTCCTTCCTCCTCCTCGACGATCAGAAACGCCAGTACTTCCCGCTGACCCCGGACAAGGTGAAGGAGTTCGTCTCCCGTGATTCCTACTACCTGATTCCCTATCCCTACGTCGGATTCTACTACCTTGAGGATTACGAGAAGACATCTTTCTACAACGCTACCAATTCGCAACTCCCCTACTACTACGAAGTCTACCCGCAGGATATCTACACCCGGGCGCTGAGCGCCGGCTCCATCATCCCGGGCGCCAAGGCTGCCGGCCTCGTCTATTTCAGGATCGACCTCTCGTCAGTCAAGGAAGTCACCCTGCTGGTCTACCGCAAGGGGGCCTCCAGGTCCGGGCCGCCCGATTTCTCCTTTCCCTTTGTCATCAAGAAATAGCGTCGGGGAGCAGTTCTTCCCATGACGGTTCTGTACATCCTCGAGGCGCTCGGGGGGCTCGGCCTGTTCATTCTCGGCATGAAGTCGATGTCGGGAGGGCTCCAGAAACTCGCCGGCGATCGGTTTCGGCGCTCCCTCGAACGGATCGCCGGCAACCGCCTGACGGCGGCGCTCCTCGGCAGCTCGCTTTCGGCGCTTTTCCAGTCGAGCAGCGCCGCCTGCATCCTTACCGTCGGCTTCGTCAACGCCGGCCTCATCTCCCTCTACCAGGCCCTCGGCGTTCTCCTCGGCACCGGCATCGGCACAACTCTGGCCGTGCAGTTCATTGCCTTCAAGATTACCTCCTTCGCGCTTCCCGCCATCTTTGTCGGCGTTCTGCTGAAATGCTTCTGCACGAGACGCAGATGGGTAAACGCGGGCGAACTGATCCTTGGCGCAGGACTGATCTTCCTCGGGCTGCGGATCATGGAGGCGAATCTGCTGCCGCTGCAGCAGAATGCCCTTCTGTTCAGTCACGAATCGTTCCTGATCCCCAAACGGGCGACCGCCGTCATCTTCGGGGCGCTGCTGGCGCTTCTCGTCCAGTCGGGGAGCACCGCCGTCGGCATCGCCATGGCGCTTGCCGGCAGCGGGCTCGTCTCCTTCGACACTGCCGCAGCCATGGTGATCGGCGAACTGGTCGGCACCTCGATCATTACCGCCATAGCATCCATCGGCGGGACCCTGGAAGCGAAGCGGACCGTCATCTTCTATTTTCTGATCAACCTGTTCGCCGTTGTGGTCGTCATGCTGCTGTTCCCTTCGTTTCTCCGGCTGGTAGCGCTCATCTCCCCCTCCGACATGACCAGCTCTTCCTCCATCTCCCGAAGCCTCGCCAACACCCATACCCTCTTCAGCACCCTGAACGCCTGCATCTTCCTCCCGCTGATCGGTTTTTTCGCCCGCTCCGCCCCCCGCATCCTCCCGGCGCGTCCCGGCGCCGCGGGGGTGGAGCTCCGGACGGTGTTCATCGACCCCCGCGTCATCAACACTCCCCCCATTGCCCTGCTTCAGGCCCGTAACGAGCTGAAACGGATGGCCGACATCGTCCGGTCCATGTATGGCGAAATGGCGGAGCAGTTTTTCCGCTACGACGCTAAGAAGGCGTCGGTGATCAGTCAGAAGGAAGCCGCCGTCGACATCATCCAGCGGGACGTCGCCGATTTTCTGGTTTCCCTCTCGCGCAAGCCGCTGCCTCCGGAAAACAGCTACGAGATCCCGGTCATGCTCCAGCTCGTCAGCGAACTGGAGCATGTGGGGGACCAGGCAGAGGCCGTCCTGGAATATCTGCGGCGCAAGAAGGAGGAAAAACTGATCTTCTCCGCCTTCGCCATGACCGAGATCCGCAATCTTGCCCGCAAGGTCCAGGAACTCGTCGAGCTTGCCACCGACAGCATCGACGCTCCGCAGGCAGGGGCGGAGGAGAGGGGGAGGGTGCTCAGAAACGAAGTGGCGGTGATGCGGGATGCCATGCTGACCAATCACATCAAACGCCTTTCCGCCGGTAAATGCACCGTCAGGGCCGGCCTGATCTACGCCGACATGATCTCGTCATTCGCCAAGATCGCCGATTCATGCCTCGCCATTATCGAAACGAAAAGGGAGTTCATCTGATGCCGCAGCCGCCGTTCGCCTCCATAGATCTCGGGACCAACACCGCCCGCCTCCTCATCGGCCGGGTCGAAGTAGGGGAGGTGGTGCCGCTTGTCGTCAGGCGCCGGATCACGCGTCTGGGGGGGGGGTTCACCAGGGAACGGGGGATCTCGGACGAGGCCTGGCAGCGCTCCCGCGATACCCTGATCGCCTTTGCCGATGAAATGAAGCGGGCCGGCGTCGTCCGGTCGCGAGCCGTGGCGACGAGCGCGGTGCGTGACGCCGTCAACGGACCCGCTTTCTGCGCGGACGTTCTCGAACGTACCGGCATCAGGCTGGAAGTGATCGACGGCCGCGAGGAAGGGCTTCTTACCTTGGAGGGGGTCCTCTCCGCTCTCGATCGGAAAGAGGGGGATTTCTGCGTTTTCGACGTCGGGGGCGGAAGCACCGAGTATACCCTCGCCGAGGGAGACTCCCCTCTCTTCACCGAAAGCCTGCCGCTCGGGGTCGTCCGTCTCACGGAGGGGAAACCGGATCTTGCCGCCATGGAGGAGAAGATCGTCAGGGAGCTCGGCAGGGTAAAGGCGAAAATCGTGGCCGCGGGGCTCGCCGAGCGACTCGGCCGCGCCACGTTGGTGGGGACCGCCGGCACCGCCACGACCCTTGCCGCCATCAGCCTCCGGATGGAGGAGTACGACTACCGCCGGGTAAACAACCACGTTCTCTCTGTCGGAGAGATTCGGGACATCCTTGCGCTGCTCGCCCCCTTGCCTCCGTCCGAGCGCCTGAAGGTCCCCGGACTCGAAAAAGGGAGGGAGGACCTGATCATCGCCGGGACCCTGATCACCCTGAAGACCATGGAGCTGTTCGGTTTCGAGAAGATGAAGGTGAGCGACTTCGGCCTCCTCGAAGGGGTCCTGCTGAACATGGCGAAGACGGGAGGGGGCACTTCTTCTACATCCCCGGACCACCAAAGGTCTTGATGTAGCCGACAAGCGATTTCATGTCATCCGAGTCGGGGTCCAGCGGTTTCCCCTTCAGTGACTTCTCGATGCAGCGGTTGACGATCGACGTCAGTTTCTCGTCCCCGTAGGAGCTGGCCGCCCATTCGAGTTTCCTGCCGCCGGGGTGGCAGGTGGCGCAGCTCTTGCCGTTGGTCCCGAGCTTCACGCTTTCGAACAGCTCCTTCCCGCGGTCAAGGGAGACGCCTGCCGCATAGACGGCGGTTCCCCCTGCCAGCAGCGCGATAAGGCCGTAGCATACCGATCTGTTCATCCGTTCCTCCTTTGGCGTTTTCTTCAAGGGTAATCAGATGAGATTCAAAGTCAATGCCAGCTCTGTTTTTCATTTCGCTAAACGTTTTAGAAACCCGTTTTACAAAGCAGTTGACTAACAAACCGCTTCTTTTGTATATTCCGTGGGCAATTAAGGGGGCTCCCCCCTTATTTTATTTTTCAGGGAAAATTTCATCATGAAGGAAATCCTTTCCGGCAACGAAGCCATCGCAAGGGGTGCTTTCGAGGCGGGTGTCAAAGTTGCCAGCGCCTATCCGGGCACCCCGTCCACCGAAATCCTCGAAACCATCGTCAACTACAAGGAAATCGACGCCTCCTGGGCACCGAACGAGAAAGTCGCCCTCGAAGTGGCCATCGGCGCCTCCTTCGGCGGCGGGCGAGCCATCGCCTGCATGAAACACGTCGGGGTGAACGTGGCGGCGGATCCGCTCTTCACCCTCTCCTACACCGGAATCGGTGGGGGACTGGTGCTGATAACCGCCGATGATCCGGAGATGCATTCGTCCCAGAACGAGCAGGACAACCGCAACTATGCGAAGTTCGCCAAGGTTCCGATGCTGGAGCCTTCGGATTCCCGGGAATGCAAGGAGTTCACCCGTCTCGCCTTTGAGCTCTCCGAGCGGTTCGATACGCCGGTGATGCTCCGCACCACCACCCGCATCTCCCACAGCAAGTCGATCGTGACGCTGGATGAGCCGGTGACCGGTCTCCCCGCCCCGAAGCTGGTGAAAAACGCCGCCAAGCTTGTCATGTTGCCGGGGAACGCCCGGGTGCGCCACCCCCTGGTCGAGGAGCGGACCGCCGCCCTTGCCGAGTACGGATGTAGTGCCCCGTTCAACCGGATCGAGATGCGCGATGCCGGGATAGGCGTCATCACGGCCGGCGTCTCCTACCAATATGTGCGGGAAGTGCTGCCGAACGCCTCGGTTCTCAAACTCGGAATGATCCACCCGCTCCCGATGCAGATGATAAGAGAGTTTGCCGCCCAGGTTGATCAGCTCTACGTCGTGGAAGAGCTCGATCCGTTCATCGAGGATCAGGTGCGCGCTGCCGGCCTTCAGGTCCTCGGGAAGGAGATCATCCCCCTCTGCGGCGAGCTGACGCCAGGGAGGCTCAGGAAGGCGTTCGGCATCCCTGCAGCCGTCCAGGCCACCGTCGAAAAGC
Source organism: Deltaproteobacteria bacterium (assembly GCA_021847245.1). GTDB lineage: Bacteria > Desulfobacterota > Desulfuromonadia > Geobacterales > Geobacteraceae > Geobacter. The sequence goes on from JAJZUC010000027.1 coordinate 33,333, forward strand.
TTCCGGGGAGGCCGCCGAACATGTGCCCCGGCTGTCCGCACCGGGGGGTCTTCTACTCCCTCAACCAGCTCAAGGCCTACGTCACGGGGGACATCGGCTGCTATACCCTCGGCTTCATGCCCCCCCTGAACGCCATGGACACCTGCGTCTGCATGGGGGCGAGCATCAGCACCGCCAGCGGCATCGTCCGGGTCCTCGGCGATGACGAGAAGAAGAAGGTGGTGGCTGTCATCGGCGATTCCACCTTCCTCCATACCGGCATCAACAGCCTCATGGAAATGGCGTACAACCAGTCGCCGGCG
>JAJZUC010000028.1 GCA_021847245.1 Deltaproteobacteria bacterium
GGGAGATGTCTCTGCCGGCGGCAAGGGGCCAGTCCCGGACGGTGAGCATCTCCGGCGTGCACCCCATGACGATGGTGGACCAGTTCTGGTTCCCGTAGACGACCTGGGCCGACCCCCGGACCGTGGGTGCCACCTCCCCCACCGAGGGGCACTCCGCCTTGATGGCCCTGGCGTCGTCGTAGGTGAGGGTCGGCGTGCCGCCGGCGCCGGTGCGAAGCCCTCCGCTGGTGGTGGAGCCGGGGAGGACCAGGAGGAGGTTGCTCCCGATGCTGGAGATCTGGTCGGAGATCATCTTGCTGGCCCCAGCGCCGATGGCAACCATGGCGATGACCGCGGCGATGCCGATGATGATGCCGAGCATGGTCAGAAGCGCCCGCATCTTGTTCACCCGCAGCGCCCGAAGGGCGATCAGGAGGCTCTGCCAGAGGGTCGTCATGGGGCCTCCCCGGAGAGCGGCGCCGCCACGGCGGGGGAGGCGTTCGGCGTGTCGGCGATGATGGTGCCGTCGCGGAAGATGAGGTGCCGGCCGGTGAAGGCCGCCACGTCCGGCTCGTGGGTGACCATGATGATGGTGATCCCCTGGCGGTTCAGCCCCTGGAAGATCGCCATGATCTCGATGGTGGTCCGGGAGTCGAGGTTGCCGGTCGGCTCGTCGGCCATGATGATGGCCGGCTCGTTCACCAGCGCCCGGGCGATGGCGACCCGCTGCTGCTGGCCGCCGGAGAGCTGGTTCGAGTAGTGGTCGGAGCGGCCGGCGAGCCCCACCCGCTCCAGGGCCGCCAGGGCCCGCTCCCGCCGAAGCGCCGCCGGCACCCGGGCGTAGACCAGCGGCAGCTCCACGTTCTCCCGGGCCGTGGTCCGGGCCAGGAGGTTGAACCCCTGGAAGACGAAGCCGATCTTGCGGTTGCGGATCTCGGCCAGCTCGTTGCGGGAGAGCCTCCCGACATTCACCCCCTCCAGGAGATACTCGCCGGCGGTCGGGACGTCGAGGCACCCCAGCATGTTCATGCAGGTGGACTTGCCGCTCCCCGACGCCCCCATGATGGCGACGAACTCCCCCCGCCGCACGGTAAAGGAGACCCCCTTCAGGGCCTCCACCCGCTGGTCCCCCATGGTGTAGACCTTGGTGACATCCGTGAGTCTTACCACCTCGCCCATCTAGAACCTCGGCCCCATCGGTCCGCCCATGCCGCCCGACTTTTTCCCCTGGGAGGTCACCTGGCCGACGATCACCTCCTCGTTTTCCCTGAGGTTGCCGGAAACGAGCTCCACCTGTCCGTCGTTGCTGATGCCGGTCTTGACCGCCACCCGCACCGGCCTGTTCCCGGGACCGAGGATATACACCTGCTGTCCCCCCTCCTTCTTCCGGCGGCGCTGCTCCGGCGGCGCCTCCTCCGCCTGCGCCTCCTTCCCCTCCTTCTTCGGCCGGAAGCGGAGGGCGGCGGCGGGAAGCCTCAGGACGTTCTCCTTGCGGGCGGTCTCGATGCTGACGTTGGCGGTCATCCCCGGCTTGAGCTTCAGGTCCTTGTTGTCGACGTCGATCACCACCACGTAGGTGACGACGTTCTGGGTGACGACCGGGGCGTTTCGGACCTGCCGGACCTGGCCGGTGAAGCGGCTCTCGGGATAGGCGTCGACGGTGAAGCTGACCAGCTGCCCCACCTGCACCCGGCTGATGTCGGCCTCGTCGACGCTGGTGTCGATCTCCATCCGGGTCAGGTCCTGGGCGATGGTGAAGAGGGTCGGGGTCTGGAACGAGGCGGCCACGGTCTGCCCCACGTCCACGTTGCGGGAGACGACGATGCCGTCCACGGGCGAGCGGATGGTGGCGTAGCGGAGGTTGGTCTCCGCCTGGCTGAAGGAGCCGCGGGTCTGGGCCACGCTCCCTTCGGCCGCCTTCACCGTCGCCAGCGCCTGCTGGTACCGGTTGTCGGCGGTGTCGAAATCGCTCTGGGAGACGACGCCGTCCTTGAGGAGCTGGCGGTTGCGCTCCAGGTTGCGACGGGCATCGACGAGGTCGGCCCGCGCCTTCTGGAGGGTGGCCTGGGCGTTCAGGTAGTTCCCCCGGGTCTGCTCCACCTGGGCCGAGAAGAGTGAGGGGTCGATCTGGGCGATGACCTCCCCCTTCCTGACCGGCGAGTTGTAGTCCACGAAGAGCTTATGGATGGTGCCCGAGACCTGGGTGCCGACCTGCACCGTCACCACGGCGGCAAGGTTGCCGGTGGCGGAGACGGAGGAGACGATATCGCCCCGTTCGACCCTGGCGGTCCGGTAGACCGTTTCCGGCTTGCGGTTCAGGGCGAAGTACGCGGCGACGCCCGCCACCACGAGAACGGCGGCGGCAGGGATGAGGAATTTCTTCATGCGGGAAACCTCGACGAGGGGAATGGCGTAATATTGTGAATTAAAACGCGGCACGACTCAATCGCGTTGACATGAAAAAGCCCCCTGGCAGTGAAACCAGGGGGCTCGTTGTTTTCAGCCCGCCACCGTCAGGCGGCGGGCCGGCGTCGGCAACCCTCCTTGCAACGGGTCACCGGGCGAAGCATATAAATGGTGGTCCACATGGCCTGGGTCTCCTTTCGCAGCGTTCTTTCCCGCCCGAGCGGGTCCGGATAATCATATGGTAATGGTCCCCCCCGGGAAAGTCAACCTCAGGAAAAGATTAAATAATATTATGCAATTTTCCTGATAATCCCCATCAGCGCCCCGTCCCGCACGCCGAGCGCCCCTTCGGGGCAGAGCTCGCGGCAGCAGAAGCAGCGGATACAGGCGTGGTAGTCGAAATGGAGCCGGCCGTCCCGGATCGCGATGGCTCCCGGTGGGCAGGCGTCGCGGCAGATGCCGCAGAGCCTGCAGGCGCCGGGGATCTCGCAGGGACGGGAGGTGAGGTAGTGGCGCAGCCGGTTCTTGAGGAAGCGCGGCAGGCCGAACTGGACATCGGAGAGGTGGGGGAGCCGGAAGGGGGGAAGCTTCGCCTCCTCCACAGCCACCCCCCGGGTCTCGATGGCGGCCCGGTCCCAGCCGTCGAGGCCGAGGCACTCCGCGGCCCGCTCCACCCAGAGGAGCTTCTTCGGGATACCGGCCAGTTCGGCGGCAATGACATCCACCGCCACCGGGTTGGTCCCGGCCAGGAGGAGCCCCGCGTGACGCGGGTCGCCGCTTCCCGGACCATTTCCCTCCATGGCGAGGACCGCATCGACGATGGTGAGATCGGGACGGCGCAACAGGTAAATCTCCAGGAGCATGCGGGCGAAGAGCTCCCGGTCGGCCCCCGCCTTCAGGTGCCACCCCGCCTTGGCGGCTCCGACCACCGCGCCGAAGAGGTTCTTCACGGCGCAGGTCATGGTCATCATCTCGTGGGTCTTGAGCTTGGGGAGGTTGATGAGCCGGTCCGCCTCCAGGTAGGGGCGGGCGACGGCGAACTCCCGGAACATCCCCTGGCCGCGCACCGTGACGGTCTCTTCGAAGGGGACGAGCTCGGCGCCGGTCTCCGCGATGACCGCCAGCAGGCCGCTCTTCTCCGCCACCCGCCGGATGCCGCCGACGCCGGGAGAATCCCCCACGAGCGGAATCCCCCCCGCCTCCCTGACCTGGCCGATCACCTCCCGGAGCAGCGCCGGGTGGGTGGTCACCGCCCGTTCCGGCTCCCTGGCGGCGAGCATGTTCGGCTTGAGCAGGACCCGTTCCCCGGGGCGGACGAAGGCCCCCATCCCCCCGAGGGGGTTCAGCAGGCGCCGGATGGCCGGCCCGAGCACCTCGGGGCGGTAGCTTTCGGCCCCCTCCACGACAACGAGATTCATTCCGCCACCCCCCGCTCGCGCTCGGTGATGAGCCGCACCTGCCGCTCATGGAACCAGTAGTACCAGATCCAGTTCAGCATGACGACGATCCGGTTGCGGAAGCCGATCAGGTAGTAGAGGTGGAGCAGAAGCCAGACCAGCCAGGCCAGATACCCCCGGAACTTCATCCCGAAGGCGCTCGCCACCGCGGCGCTCCGGCCGATGGTCGCCATGCTCCCCTTGTCGCGGTAGCGAAACGGCGGCGCGCTTTCCCCCCGCTCCCGGGCCAGGATCGAGCGCCCCGCGTAGATCCCCATCTGCATCGCCACCGGGGCCACCATCGGGAGGGGGGCGCCATCCTGTTCGAGATACGCCATGTCGCCGATGACACAGACCTCCGGATGGCCGGGAAGCGTCAGGTCGGGCTCCACCCGGATTCTTCCCCCCGGCCCCGGGGCGGCGGAAAGTGCAGCGGCAAGGGGGGCGGCCTTCACCCCCGCCGACCAGAAGAGGGTGTGGGCCGGGATGACGGCGCCGTCGTGGAGGATCACCCGCTCCGGGCCGGCATCCACCACCCGGGCGTTGAGGAGGACCTCCACCCCCATGCTCCGGAGCTTCTCCAGGGTGTAGACCTGCAGAGGGGGTTCCATGGCGGCCAGGAGGCGGTCGAACGCCTCCACCAGGACGACCCGGGCCGCCTGGACGCTCAGCTCCGGGTAATCCTTGGCGAGGACGAAGCGGACCAGCTCGATGAGGGCGCCGGCGAACTCGACGCCGGTGGGACCGCCCCCGACGATGACGAAGGTCATGAGCGCCCGGCGCCTGGCCGGGTCGGGCTCGACCACCGCCCGCTCGAAGGCGGTGAGGATATGGTTGCGGAGCCGCTCGCCGTCGACCAGCTCCTTCAGGTCGAAGGCGTGCCGCTCCACCGACTCCAGGCCGAAGTAGTTGGTGACGCTGCCGGCCCCGGCCACGAGATAGTCGTAGGGGATGTCGCCGTTGTCGGTCCGCACCTGCCGCGTCCCGAAATCGATCCCGGTCACCTCGGCCAGATGGAAGCGGGTTCCGGTCCACCCCCGGGCCATGGCGCGCACCGGGTAGGCGATGGATTCCTGTTCGAGCCCCGCCGTCGCCACCTGGTAGAGGAGCGGCTGAAAGAGGTGGTAGTTGTTCCGGTCGACCAGGGTAACGTCAAGCCCCTTCCCGGCCAGCTCCCGCGCTGCCCTGATCCCGCCGAACCCCATCCCGATGATGACGACCCGCTTCACGATGACATCTCCTCTCCGGTTTCTTAGCCCAGCATAGTCCCGGCGTCCATCCCCCGCCTTGACCCGGGTCAAGAGCGGCGGTGATGGTGGAAGGATAGCCCGAATTGCGCTCCGGTACAACCGGCTGTTCGGTTTACACGATTTATCTGCTATGATGGCCCCGAAAGGAAGCCGCCATGGAAACCGCCATCGCCTCGTTTCTCCGCCATCTCGAAACGGAGCGCAACGCCTCGCCCCACACCCGGGAGGCCTACCGCTCGGACCTCGATCAGTTCCGGCAGTTCGTCTGCGGGGAGCTCGGCCAGGCTGCCGCCCCCGGCGCCGTCACCCACCTCCTCATCCGCCGCTGGCTCGCCCAGCTCCACCGCAGTCACCAGAAGAGCTCCATCGGGCGGAAACTGGCCGCGGTCCGCGCTCTCTTCAAACACCTCGTCCGCACCGGGAGCCTCGCCAGGAACCCGGCGGAGCTGGTCAGCACCCCGAAGCGGGAGAAGAAGGTCCCCTACCACCTCAACATCGACGAGGCGACCGCCCTCGTGGAGGCCCCCAAGGCCCCCGACCTCCTGAGCCTGCGCGACCGGGCGATCCTGGAGACCCTTTACTCCTGCGGCCTGCGCGTCTCGGAGCTGACCGGTCTCGACGTCGGCGGCCTCGACCTGGCCGATGGCACCGTGCGGGTCCTCGGCAAAGGAGGAAAGGAACGGGTCGTGCCGGTGGGAAGCCATGCCCGTTCGGCGCTTGGCGCCTACCTCGCCGCCCGTAGCCACCCCCCCGTCGGCACACCCCTCTTCCTGAACGCCCGGGGGGGACGCCTCACCTCCCGGAGCGTCCGGCGGGTGGTGGACAACCATATCCTGCGGCTCGCCACCATGCGCCGGATCTCCCCCCACACCCTGCGCCACACCTTCGCCACCCACATGCTCGAAGGGGGGGCGGACCTGCGGGCCATCCAGGAGCTCCTCGGCCACGCCTCCCTCTCCACCACCCAGAAGTACACCCATGTCGGCATCGACCGGCTCATGGAGGTCTACGACCGGGCCCATCCCAAGGCCCGGAAATAAATCCTTGTCATTTCTCCGTTTATCCCGTACACTCGCTCCTTGACTGATCAACGCTCAGGCGGAAACCTCACGAAGTCCCTTAATTCCTTCTCCCGCCCTTAGCCCTTCATCGCTCACTAACCCCCCCTGCTTTCGACACGCTCGACAGCGCAGCAGCACAACCGGTTGGCGACGATGTCCCACGCCAGTCAGTATGTGCCGTTGCCGTTTCCTTCCAGGGCATAGGGATGCCCTGCGGCGCGCACGCCCACTTTCAGCCACTTTCCGACGACAACTCTCCGGCGTCCCTGAACAGGTGCGCGCGGCGCGACGTGGTGCGTTGCACGTCTGCCGTCCCACGGGGGGCGAGTTTCGTGCGGAAACCGACAAGGAACCATTGAATGACCTTCACCGAACTGCAGCTCGCCCCCCCCATCCTTAAAGCCATTGCCGCCTGCGGCTACACCGAACCGACGCCGATCCAGGCGGAGGCGATCCCGAAGGCGCTTGCCGGCGTCGATCTCATGGCCACCGCCAAGACCGGCACCGGCAAGACCGCGGCCTTCGTCCTCCCTGCCCTCCAGCGTCTGGGCTCTCCCTCGCCGAAGCCGGGCCGCGGCCCCCGCGTGCTGGTCCTCACCCCGACCCGCGAACTGGCGACCCAGGTTACCGATGCGGTCCGCACCTACGGCAGGTTCATGCGCGTGCGGAGCGGCTCCATCCTCGGCGGGATGCCGTACCGCGAGCAGCTCCGCCTCCTCTCCGGACCGGTGGACCTCCTCGTGGCGACTCCCGGCCGGCTCGTCGACCTCCTGGAGCGGGGCAAACTCGACCTCTCGCGCCTGCAGATCCTCGTCCTCGACGAGGCGGACCGGATGCTCGACATGGGGTTCAGCGAGGATGTGAACCGGATCGCCGGCGCCACCCCCGCGGACCGCCAGACCCTCCTCTTCACGGCGACTCTCGACAAGGCGACGGCCCGCCTGGCCGAGGAGCTCCTGAACACCCCCGAACGAATCGAGATCACCGGCCCCAAGACCACCCACGAGCATATCGAGCAGCGCCTCCACGTGGCCGACGACCTCGGTCACAAAAACCGCCTGCTCCGCCACCTGATCGCGGATGGCGAACTGCGCCGGGCGATCATCTTCTCCGCCACGAAGCGCGATGCCGAGAATCTCGCCGTCGAGCTCAAGGCCCAGGGCCATGCCGCCGCCGCCCTCCACGGCGACATGCCGCAGGGGGCCCGCAACCGCACCATCACCGCCATGAAGCAGGGTCGGATCCGGCTCCTGGTGGCAACCGACGTGGCGGCCCGGGGGCTCGACGTCTCCGGCATCAGCCACGTCATCAATTTCGACCTGCCGAAGTTCGCCGAGGATTACATCCACCGCATCGGCCGCACCGGCCGCGCCGGGGCGTCGGGAATCGCCATCTCCTTCGCCTCCCTCAACGAGCTGAGCTACCTCGACCGAATCGAGCGCTATATCGGCCAGCAGCTCCCCGAGCACGCGATTCCGGGGTTGGAGCCGGCCCGTCCCCTCGTGCGCCTCGGCAAAGGGAGGCCGGGAGCGCCGGGGCAGAAGCGCGGCGGCAAGGGGTTTCCTCCCCGCGGCCCCCGGCGTGACAACGGGAACAGTGCCAGGGGGAAATCCACCTCCCGGGCCCCGTGGCAGGGGTCGAAACCTGCCGGAGCTGGTGCCGGCAAGCCCTCTCGGAACTCCCGGTTCGAGCGGTAAACGCCTGCAAGGAGCAGCCGGGATGCCGGAATCGGACAACTCTCGCCCCGGCAACCAGTAAACCAGAAAAAGCATTGCTCGGAGATACGGAGAATTTTATGGTTTAAAAACGGTGATTTCGAATACTACGGTCTCTTGAATAACATTTTCTCCGTGATCTTCGTGTCTCCGTGGTTCAACTGCCGTTTATCGGGTAAAGAAAAAGCCCCGCCGGTTTTCCGGCGGGGCTTTTTCGTGCTCCGAACTGACGGTCGATCTTACTCGCAGAGGTCGATCTTCACGTCCCAGTTCTTGATCTTCATGGTGCCGTTCTGCGCCAGGTTGAGGTGCATCTTGAAGGCGCGGTCCCATAGCTGCGGCTCGTGGCCGACCTTCTTGGAGAGGCAGTCCTTGGTGGCGATCTCCAGGTACTCGCTGAGGATCGGCTTATAGTCCGGGTGGGCGCACTTCTCGATGATCCGCTTGGCGCGATCCTTCGGCGCCATGCCGCGGAGGTCGGCCAGACCCTGCTCGGTGACGACGCAGTCCAGATCGTGCTCGGTGTGGTCGATGTGGGAGCAGTGCGGCACCACGCAGGAAATGCCGGTCGGGTCGGTCTTGGAGGGACGCGACGACGGGGTGTGCATGATCTTCAGGAAACCGTTGCGGAGGAAGTCGCCGGAACCGCCGAGGCCGTTGATCATCCGGGTCCCGCCGACCAGCGTGGAGTTGGCGTGGGCGTAGATGTCGATCTCGACCGGGGTGTTCATGGCGATGCACCCGAGGCGGCGGATCGGCTCCGGGGCGTTGGAGATGGAGAGGGGCCGCAGGGTGATCTTGTCGAAGTACTTGTTCCAGTTCTCGAAGAAGCGGGGGAAGCCCGGGGTCTCCGAGAGAGAGAGGGAGCAGGAGGAGGCGGCGTCCAGCTTGCCCGAGTCGAACAGATCGAGCATGGTATCCTGGAGCACCTCGGTGTAAACGGTCAGGTTGGTGAACGGACCCTTGGCGAGGCCGCCGATGACGGCGTTGGCGATGGAGCCGACCCCCGACTGGAGCGGGAGGAGGTTCTTCGGCAGACGCCCCATCTTCACCTCATGGGAGAAGAAGTCGATGATGTTGTTGGCGATGGCCTCGGAGGTGTCGTCCTGCTCGGAGAACGCCCGCCCCTTGTCCCGGTACTTGGACTCGACCACGGCGATGATCTTGGAAGGATCGCACGGCACGTAGGTGGTGCCGATCCGCTCGCCGGCGTGGGTGATGCCGAGGATCTGGCGCTTGGGGGGATGGTTGCAGACGACGATGTCGTGCATCCCCTCGAAGGAGGGCTCACCGGTGTTCACCTCGACGATGACCCGGTCGCAGATCATGAGGATCTCGGGGATGACGCCGCAGGAGGTGGTGGGGACCAGGCCGCCGTCCTCGGTGATGGCCGAAACTTCGATGATGGCGAGGTCGAGCTTGCCGCTCTCGCTGTCCTTGGTATAGAAGCCGTAGCCGAGGTCCTGGGCGAAGAGGGAGAGATGCTTGTCGCCCATCCGGATGCGCCCTTCGTTGATGCCGGCAGCGATGTTCTTGCCGGTCTGGTACGGCCAGCGGCGGTCGATCATGTCGAGGGTGGCCCAGCGGTCTTCAGTCTCGGCCCCGACGGAGGCGCCGATGAAGAGGTTGAACTTCATCTTCCCCTGCAGGTTGTTTTTCTCAACGTGATCTGCCAGGGCGATGGGGACTGCCTTGGGGTAGCCGGCCGGGGTAAAACCGGACCAGCCGAGGTTCATGCCGGGCTTGAAGAACTGGACCGTCTCCTCGGCCGACATGACCTTGCTCAGAAGCGACTTGCAGCGTACGCGGTCTTGCAGGGTGCCGTACTCAGACATCTCTTACCTCCGTTTGTTTTTGATGTTTACAGATCGGGCTGTAAAAAAAGCCCTTCTCGTGCCGTAAACTGAACCATTTCGGACCGCTCGACGCGGCCAAATCAAATCGGCGAAGGGGGGGAATTAGAACCGGATTCTACTGAAGCGGAAATATTTAGTCAAGCTTAAAAATACATGCCTAACCCACTATAAATACTGGTCTTGCCAAGGATACTGCATACACACCGTGGCGGTCTGGTGCGTCGCACTCTTCTTCGGGGACATACCCGTCTCCTCTGGCGACCGGTCAATTGCTCCAGCCTCCCGTTGCCGATTGACAGCGGCGAATATTGACGAACACTCAACCTGTGTGATATTGGCTATTCTTATTTTTACACCGAAGGAGGGGAGAATGAAGATCAAGGGACTTGCGGGGCTGCTGGCGATTTCAGGTGTTCTCGTAACGGGCTGTGCATCCACCAACCTCAGGGTTGCCAAACCGGTAACGGTTCGGCCAAGAACTGTTACCCTGACGGTCGCCGACCACACCAATGCCAACAAGCTGGAAGAGGAAATGCTGGGTCTGAAGGAAATCATCGCCGATAAGCTGGAGGACGAGGGGATAAAGGTTGTCTCCAACCAGAAAGACGCCGTCTCGCTCACCGGTGATTTCCTCAGTTACGATTCCGGCAACCGGGGACTCAGGTGGCTGGTAGGCTTTGGACTCGGAAAAGCTACATATGATTCAAACTGGAAAGTGGTTTCCGCCACAGGTGAGGAGATGGGGAATTGTAACATCGACGGCAATCTGAAGATGGGCTTTTTTGGCGGAAGCGTGAGCAAGATGCATAACGACATGGCTGAGGCTCTTGTAGACTGTCTCAAAGGGGAAAACTGACCGAGGTCTCGCCACGGCAAGGAGTCATGGCGGCTCTGTGACACCTTATTAACCCAGCTTGAAACCAGCCTCAAGGCCATGTCCCCAAGGGACATGGCCTTTCTTGTGGTACAGGACCGATCCAAGGCCGCAACCGCACATTCTTCCCCGCCCCTCCAGCGTCCCATTTATCGACTCGCAGCTACCAAACTCCACATGCTGATCGGGTGCCACATTTCAGACCGTCTTCCGATCCAGACTCCGATACTGGATCGCCTCGGAGATGTGGTTCTCCCTGATCCCCTCGCTCCCCTCCAGGTCGGCGATGGTGCGGTCCACCTTGAGGATGCGGCTGTAGGAGCGGGCCGAGAGGCCGAGGCGGTCGGTGACCAGTTCCAGCAGCCGGCTGCCGGCGGCATCGGGTTCGCAGAACTTCTTGATGAAACGGGGGGTCATCTGGGCGTTGCTGTGGACTTTGGTGCCGCGGAAGCGCTCCCGCTGGACCTCGCGAGCCTCCTCCACCCGGAGGCCGATGTCGCTGGAGGCAGATGGACCGGCATCCCGATCAGTTGCAAGAATGCTCCAGCTCACTCATCCCTTCTCCTTCAGCGCTTCCAGCACCTTAGATCTCGATCAGGGCATGGCGCAACGCTTCGCTCAGACATTCGTGAATTCTCTAACGAGCCGGATAACCTCCTGCGGACGGTCCAGGCTGAGGAAGTGTCCGCCGTTCTTGACCACCTCCAGCTTGGCACCGGGTATTCGCTCCAAGGTGGCGCGCCGCTCCGATTCCCGCGACCAATCCTGATCGTGCGTCGTCGGGGAAGCCATGAAGGCAGAGCACGAGCGGCCCGTCACCCTCCTCAAGCGCCTGGAAGGTGAGGGCGGGAGTTTCGATGGTCCGGGGGGCCATGCCGAGATCGCGAGGTCGACCAGCGCTCATAGTTTCATCTCCGATAAGAGTCGTTCTCGAATACCGGATCCGGTTCGGGGGACCTAGCCACTCCGCAGGGGCGATCCGTGCGAGAACACCGCGACGCCGGGAGCGGGACCGCTGGCGAGGGCCACCACCCTGCGGGCGAGCACCTCCGCGAGGCGTCCCCGATAGGCCGCGTCTGCGAACAGGTCCTCCGCGAGGCCCTTGAGCGGGAGTCGCAAGTCTCGAAGCGCGTCGGCGACGAACGTCGCGGCGAGCGCCGCCTCCGCCTCCCGCCAGCGGAATGCCCCGTCGGCGCGGGCAGCCGTGACGGCCAGGCGGGGGCGGCCGTCCGCCGCGAGCGCCACGAACACCCCGGCCATGGCGTAGCGCGCGGCCGGATTCAGGAACTTGACGTAGGCTGCCTTCGCGGGCACGGGGAACGTCACGGCGGTGACGATCTCGCCCGGTTCGAGCGCCGTCCGGCCGGGGCCGGCGAAGAACTCGGCGGCGGCGAGGTCCCGCCCCGTCGTGTGCACCGTCGCGCCGAGCGCGAGGCAGGCAGCGGGGTAGTCGCCCGCGACCTCGTTGGCGACGACGGCGCCGCCCAGCGTGGCCCGGTGCCGCACCGCCGGGTCGCCGAGATGTTCTGCCAGGCCCGCCAGCGCTGGCAGCCGCTCCCGAACGACCTCCGAGACGGCGACCTCGGCGTGCGTCGCGCCGGCCCCGATCGTGATCCCGCCGTCGCGGAGGTCGATCTCCCTGGGAAGGACGCCGGAGATCTTCACGAGGCTCGTGGGCGTTCGCCGGTTATGCTTCAGATCCCGGAGCAGCGTCTGTCCCCCCGCGAGAAACGCGGCCCCCTCCTCGGCGCCGAGCCGGCGAGCCTCGTCGAGCGAGGAAGCCCGATGGTAAACGAAGTCTTGCATGAAGAGAGCCCTCATTCGCGCTCGGCCGCCATCGCCTTGGCGCCTGCCGCGATCGCCTTGACGATGTTGTGGTAGCCCGTGCAGCGGCAGATGTTGCCCTTGAGCTCCTCCCGGATCGTCGCCTCGTCCGGCTCACCCAGGCGGCGCGCGATGTCGACCGCCATCATCACCATGCCGGACGTGCAGTAGCCGCACTGCAGGGCATGGTGCTCGCGGAAAGCCGCTTGCATGGGGTGGAACGGGGCGCCGTGCGGGGCCAGGCCCTCGATGGTCGTGACCGCCGCGCCCTCGCATTCCAGAGCGAGCATGGTGCACGACTTCACCGCGAGGCCGTCCACGTGGACGACGCAGGCTCCGCACTGGGTCGTGTCGCAGCCGACGTGAGTGCCCGTCAGGTGAAGATGCTCCCGCAGATACTCGACGAGGAGCGTGCGCCCCTCGACCGTGCCGCGGACCGTGCGGCCGTTCACCGTCATCGAGACTTCAGGCATTGTTCCCTCCTTTCGTGCCCCGGCCGAGCAGCGTCGATGTGCCCGCCTTCGAACCGCTCGGCAATGATGGTTCCGCTCCCGTTGCGGGGGCCGGACCGCCCCGCTCTTCCCGCGCCCGTTCGATTGCCTGCCACACGTGCATCGGGGTCATCGGCATGGACACCTCGGTCACGCCGAGCGGCGCCAGCGCGTCCAGGACGGCGTTGATGACGGCCGGCGTCGCCCCGATCGTGGCGCCCTCGCCGACGCCCTTGGCGCCGAGCGGGTTCAGCTTGGTCGGCACCTCGGTGTGGCCCGTCTCGAACGCGGGCAGGTCGGCCGCGCGCGGCATCGCATACTCGCTGAAACCGCCGACCATCGGCTCTCCGCCCGCCCCGTGGACCATCGCCTCCATGAGCGCCTGGCCGACGCCCTGCGCCGCGCCGCCGTGCACCTGCCCCTCGACGAGCAGGGGGTTGATGATCCGGCCGCAGTCGTCCACCACCACGTGACGCAGCAAGGCGACCTGCCCGGTCTCGGGGTCGACCTCGACCACGGCGACGTGGGTGCCGTAGGCGAAGGGCATGTCCACGGGGTCGAAGAAATCGGTCTCGTCGAGGCCCGGCGCCATGCCCCTCGGCAGGTCGTGGCCGAGATGCGCCTCGCGCGCCACGTCGGCGAAGGTCACGGTCCCGGCTTCGCGGTCCGACGGGGGGAGATCCATGCCCATCCGCCGCCGGAAGACGGCGTGGACCACCTTGTCCTCGACCTTCATGCCGGCGTGTGCGGCCGCCGCTATTACCCCCAATCCGTCCGAGGGGCGGAAAACGCCGTCCTCGAAGGTGAGGTCCTCGGGACGCCTCTGGAGCTTGTGGGCGGCGATCTTCCGGGCCTTGTCCAGGAGCTTGCGAGCCGCCTCGTAGACGGCCGTGCCGCCGACCGCCATGGAGCGCGAGTTGAAGGTGCCGGTCCCGAACGGCACGGCCTCGGTGTCGCCCTCCACGACCTCGACCTCGTCGGGCGCCAGCCCCAGCACGTCGGCCGCGATCTGGGCGAGGCTCGTCGCGTGGCCCTGCCCGGTGCTCATCGCCCCGGAGAAGACGGTCGCGCGACCGTCGGCGTGGACGACCACGCGGGCGCTCTCGTGGCCGGCCCGCCGAAAGCCGACCGACTCCATCCCGATCGAGGGCCCAACGCCCGAACTCTCGGAGAAGGTCGCGACTCCGATGCCGAGGAAACGACCCTCCGCCCGCAAGATCGCCTGACGCTCGCGCAACTCGCGGTAGCCCGCCAGCTCGAGCGCCGCGTCCAGGTTGGCGGCGTAGTCGCCCGAGTCGAGCGTCCATCCCGTCGGCATCCGGTGCGGCATGGCGGATGGGGACACGAAATTCACCCGCCGGACCTCGGCGGGATCCATCGCGAGCTCGCGTGCCAGCTCGTCCACCATCCGCTCGAGGAGGAAGGTGGCCTCGGGGTGTCCCGCGCCGCGGTAGGGACCGGTCGGGGTGCGGTTGGTGAAGATACCCACCACCTCAGTCGCGACGTTCGGGATGTTGTAAGGGCCGGAGACCCCGTACCCTGTGTTGATCGCGGGCACGCCAGGCCCCATGCCGATCGCATAGGCACCGATGTCGGCGAGGAGCCGGGAGCGGAAGCCGGTAATGCGGCCGTCGCGCCGGGCCGCGATCTCGGCGTACTGGATCTGGTCGCGCCCGTGCGTGGTGGCAAGGAAGCTTTCGCCGCGCCCCTCCGACCAGGCGCAGGGGCGGCCCGTGCGCATCGACAGAAAGGCGCAGATCACGTCCTCGGCGTAAAAGCAGAGCTTGGAGCCGAACCCTCCGCCGATGTCAGGGGCGACGAGCCGCAGCTTATGGAGCGGCAGGCCAAGACATGCGCCGAGGGACCGCGCGTGGATGTGAGGGAGCTGGCTCGCCGTGTAGTGGACCAGCCGGCCCGACGCGTGGTCGAACTCGGACAGCACGACGCGGCCCTCGAGCGGCGCGGGGGCGAGCCGGTTGTTGGTCAGACGCCGTCGCACGACGACCTCCGCCTCGGCGAAGGCGTGCTCGACGTCGCCTCCCTCGCGGCGGAACTGGTAGCCGATGTTGTTGGGCAAGGCGTCGTGAAGTTGGGCAGCACCCGGCTCGATGGCCGCCTCCTGTTCGGCGACCGCGAGGAGCACCTCGTAGGAGACCGCGATTGCCGCCAGCGCGTCCTCCGCCGCGTGGGCGCTCTCGGCCGCGACTGCCGCGATCGGCTCGCCGACGTACCGGGCACGGTCGCGGGCCAGGACCGGATGCAGCGGGACCGCGATCATGCCGGGGGCCTGCCAATCGCAGGGGAGGTCGCCGACGCCCGCCAGGTCGTCGGCCGTGAGGACGGCCACGACGCCCGGCATCGCACGGGCGGCGGTGGCGTCGACCGCGAGGATCCGGGCGTGGGCGTGGGGCGAGCGCAGTATCTTGACGCGCAGGGCGTCGGACGTCGCAATCAGGTCCGAGACGTAGCGGCTCCCGCCTCGCAGCAAGCGTTCGTCTTCGAGACGACGGACGGGGCGGCCCACGCTGGGACCCTCGGCCGCCGGAGGATGCAAGTCCAGGTTCCGGGTCTGGTTGTCCATCATTTAACCCCCTTGAAAGCAACCGCTCACAAGCACCGGGTCAGGAGGTCCTGCAGCTTTCCCTCGAGCTTTGCGCCGATCTCGGCCGCCTCGGGAACACCGAAGGAGCCGAAGAGCGACGCGGGGCTGTCGTAGCTCACGATCGTCTCGTGGGTCTCGGGCGACTCGTACACGGCCAGCCGAAACGGCGTGTACAGGCAGATCGCCGGGGCTTTGTCGGACACGTCTTTCGCGATGAGCGGATTGCCGATGGCGTACTGGACGCTGGCGTGAGTTCGGCCGAAGTGGGAGAACAGTTGATCGTGTCTGACCTTCAAGAAGAAGACGAAGCCGCTCGACCCGATGAGACCCTCGACCCGCGCCTTGAGCTGGTCCTGTGGAAGGTTCAAGTCGGCGAGCTCCCCGAATACCTCCGGCGGGACCACGGGCGAGCGCTTCTCGAGTTCGCCGATGAACGCGTCGAACGGCTTCTTCGTGGTCAGGGTGTGTCGCGTGACGCTGAACGTCTGGTCGGTTGTCATGATCTTCCTCCTCGACTTACTCCGGCCGCGGTCCCCACCCGACGGCCTGCGCCGTGGGCGTCGTCGCGGATGGCTCACCAGACGACCGTCCTCTAAGTTTAATCGACGGATAAGAAGTGTCAACCGCGCAGTCGTGGCGGGCGCGCAGCGCGCGTGGTGAGGGCGGCGGATGAGCGCGGCCGTGGCGGCGCCGGGACAGGCGCGTGAAAAAATCTTGAACACCATGAAAAAAATACCTTGACACATTAGACCACCCAGTCTAATAATAAAACCATGAAACGAATACACAACAAAGAAGATATCGTTCAAGTCGGGCTCGACATCGTGTTAAGCAGAGGGTTCAATGCTACAGGTGTCGAGGCGATTCTGAAGCAGGCAAATATTCCAAAGGGTTCATTTTACAATTTTTTCTCCAGCAAAGAAGAATTTGCATTGGCGATCATCGACAGATTTGTCGCAGAAAGGAGTGAACTTTTCTACCCTATTTTCGTTGATGAATCTTTATCACCGCTGGATCGCGTCAAAAGAAGCTTCGAAGCCTTAATTGCAGCTTTTGAAGGTAATGACTGCTCCAAGGGGTGCTTGCTTGGCAACCTGGGCCAAGAGATGTCAGATCACTTTGAGAGCGTTCGGCTACGTCTTGAGCAATCTCTGCAAAACTGGCAAGGTGGCTTGTTCCAGTTGCTTCTGCAAGCACAGCAGGAACATGCAATCCCCGCGGATATGGACGCGGAAATGCTGGCGGAAAACCTGATCGCATCATTCCAGGGGGCACTTCTTCGCTCCAAGGTTAAAAAGTCCCCAGAGCCATTAAGGAATTTTATTCATTTATATTTCGATATATTTCTTGCTCGGAAAGAAGAAAAGTAACCCGCCAATTTTTTTTGATTTGTATTACATAGACCGGTCTAGGCAAAAGAAGCGTAAAAGCAGACTGGTCAAAGGGGTAATTGTATATGAAAAATATAAATTTTAAGAAGATCGCTGACTTGTCACGCAGGTATCGCATAGTGCTCATCATGGGAGCATTGGTTGTCATCGTCTGCGCTGTTGTTCTTGGAAAGGATAAAAAACTGCCTGTCGATGCGGCACCTCCTCGCCTGGTTCGCTCCTTTACTGTTATTTCCGCGCAGGGCGGCGTCGCGGAATATACCGGTGTGGTTCACGCGCGGACGGAAAGCGATCTCGGCTTTCGCGTACCAGGCAAAATCCTGGAGAAACTTGTTAAAGCCGGGGATCACGTCAAACGCGGGCAAGCCTTGATGCAGCTTGACCCGTCTGATCTTCGACTTGCGGCCAATTCCGCCCAGGCAGCAGTGGAAGCGGCCCGTGCCCAGAATAAACGCGCTCTCTCGGATGAGCTTCGCCAACGTGGGCTGGTCGCCATAAAAGCCGTATCCGTACAGGAATACGAACAGGCCAAATCAGCGGCAGACGCAACAACCGCACAGCTGAATTCGGCTATTGCATACTCAAAACAACTGGAAAACCAGGCGGGCTACGCCGTTCTCAGGGCCGATGCAGATGGCATCGTCATGGAAACTCTAGCTGATGTCGGCCAGGTTGTTGGTCCGGGAAATGTGGTGGTTCGCCTCGCCCAAGACGGTGCACGCGAAGCGGTGGTCAACCTTCCTGAGGGGAATGAGAAGATTGCAAAGTCCACGGCCACAGCCTCCCTTTATGCTGATCCAACTCAGACGTTCACTGCCAACCTGCGAGAATTGTCCGCCATGGCCGACCCTCTCACCCGAACCTATCAGGCACGCTACAGCCTGGGGGGTGCCGGAGCAAACGCTCCTCTTGGCGCCACAGTGACGGTTCACCTGGACGGAGAAAGCGCGCATGGCACGCTGCAGCAGTACGAAATTCCCGTCGGCGCGCTGTATGACGGCGGCAATGGCACAAGTGTCTGGGTCATAAATCCGAATACCTCGACTTTATCGAGGCGACCGGTCGAGGTTGCGAAGCTCGGCAGCGAGACCGCGCTGGTGAGCAAGGGCCTCAAGCCGGGAGAACGAATTCTCGCGCTGGGTGCTCACCTCGTCAAGGAAGGGGAAAAAGTAATGATCCTCTCCGGCCCGGCGAAGGAGAAATAATCATGACCCGCTTCAATCTTTCCGCTTTTGCGGTCCGCGAACGCGCCATCACCCTGTTCATGATTATTGTGATTATGGTGGCCGGGGGATATGCCTTCCTGCGTCTGGGACGGGCAGAGGACCCTAAATTCACCGTTAAGACCATGACGGTAACAGCCATATGGCCGGGAGCCACTGCAAAGGAAATGCAGGAGCAGTTGGCTGACCGGCTGGAAAAACGTCTTCAGGAACTGGAATTTTATGACCGGGTAGAAACCTCGGCATACCCCGGAATGCTCTTGATGAAGCTCCAGCTGAAAGACTCCACGCCCCCCAAGGATGTGCCGGATGAGTTCTACCAGACACGAAAAAAGCTGGGGGATGAAAAAATTTATCTGCCCCGAGGTGTGATCGGCCCGATTCTGAATGACGAATTTTCCGACGTGTATTTCACCATGTATTCACTGGAAGCAAAGGGCCTTCCCCACCGCCAGCTCGTGCTGGAGGCGGAAGCGCTTCGTCAACGCTTTTCCCGGGTAAGCGGCGTGGAGAAGGTCACCATTCTCGGCGAGCAGGATCCCAAGATCTATGTCGAGATCTCCTACAAACGCCTGGCAACTCTTGGGGTAAGAGCGACCGATCTGTTTCATGCACTGGAAACCCAAAACGATATGACCCCTTCGGGGTTTGTAGATACGGCCGGACCGCGTGTCTATCTGCGCCTTGACGGAGCCATTAACGGAGTCGAAGCAGTCAAGGCGATTCCCGTGGCAAGTGGGGGGAAATTACTGAAAATCGGTGATGTGGCCGAGGTCACCCGCGGCTACGAAGATCCGGCGACAAAACAGATACGTCACCAGGGAGAGCCTTCGATCATCCTGGCCCTGGTGATGAAAAAAGGCTTCAACGGCCTGACATTGGGCAAGCTGCTGAAAGCCGAAGAGACGGCGATTCACAAAGAATTACCCGTCGGTCTTGTTCTGTCCAAGGTATCGGATCAGTCAAAGGTCATTTCCGAGGCCATTAATGAATTCATGATCAAATTCATGGCTGCGCTTGCTGTTGTCATAGTAGTGAGTCTTGTAACGCTGGGGTTCCGCGTCGGGATCGTCGTGGCTGCAGCCGTGCCTCTTACTCTTGCCGCCGTGTTCGTCATCATGCTCCTTACCGGAAGGGATTTCGACCGAATCACCCTGGGGGCGCTGATTATTTCCCTGGGGCTCTTGGTGGATGATGCGATCATCGCCATCGAGATGATGGTGGTCAAGATGGAAGAGGGACTGGACCGGATACAGGCAGCTACCTTTGCCTGGACATCCACGGCCAGCCCCATGCTTTTCGGCACGCTGGTTACCATCGCCGGCTTCCTGCCGGTTGGTTTTGCCCAATCGACGGCAGGTGAATACGCGGGCAACATATTCTGGGTAGTGGCATTCGCATTGATCACCTCGTGGTTTGTCGCCGTCCTCTTTACGCCATATCTGGGCGTCAAGCTCCTGCCCGATATCAAGCCGGTTGCCGGCGGGCATGATGCCATTTATGCAACGCCGAACTACCAGCGGTTTCGTAGTATCGTGCGGCGGGTCGTCGATCATAAATGGATTGCCGCCGGTATTACCATCGTTCTCTTTATCTTGGCCGTGGTTGGCATGGGGTCCGTGGAGAAGCAGTTTTTTCCCAACTCTGACCGCCCCGAATTGATCGTTGACGTCAACCTTCCCCCTGGGACCGCCTTTGCCGCCACCGACAGAACGGTCAAAGGCATCGAAAGGGCGATCCTGGCCGAACCACAGGCCAAAGACGTCACCAGCTATATCGGACACGGCATGCCCCGCTTCATCCTGCCGCTGAATCCCGAATTACCCAACCCGGCCTTTGCCCAAATTGTCATCCAGACCGAAGGCCATGCGGCACGCGATACGCTCAAGAAAAAGCTTCGCCACGTTATTGCACAGGGCGCATTCCCTGAAGCACGCGTGTGGGTGAAACAATTCGTATTCGGCCCACCCGTACCATTTCCGGTGCTATTCCGCGTCATGGGACCGGACGTGGATGAGCTTCGCCGGATTGCGCGTGACGTCCGAGCCATCATGGCTGAAAATCCGAACGTGCGTGATGTGCACCTGGATTGGGGTGAACGCACACCAAGCCAGCGCCTGGTCCTTGATCAGGACCGTCTGCGCCTGCTTGGCCTCACTCCGCAAGAATCCGGGCTGCAATTACAGGCGATTCTGAATGGTGCGCCCACCACACAGATGCGTGAGGGCATCCGTTCGGTCGACGTGGTGGTTCGCGCTCCCGGTTCCGAACGCCACAGTCTGGAAAACATCGCCAATATCTCCTTGACAACCAGAGACGGGCTCTCCATCCCGCTATCACAGATGGCACATTTCCAATCCCGCATGGAAGATCCCCTGCTGAAACGCTACAACCGCGAGCCGTACATCGCTGTTCAGGGGGATGTGATCGATGGGGTCCAGCCTCCGGATGTAACCGCCCAGATTCTCCCCAAACTGGCAAAGGTGAAGGCGGCGCTTCCCGCCGGATATCGCATAGAAACGGGTGGTTCCGTGGAAGAGAGCAAGAAAGCCGATACGGCGCTGGGCCTGCTGTTCCCGCCAATGATCCTGCTGATGCTGATATTCATCATGCTCCAGGTCCGGTCATTCGCCACCATGTTCATGGTGTTTGCCACTGCCCCTCTTGGCTTGGTTGGGGCTGTACCTACCATGCTCATTTTTCATCAGCCATTTGGATTTAACGCAATTCTCGGTTTGATCGGGTTGGCGGGGATCATCATGCGCAATACGCTGATTCTGGTCGACCAGATTCGCCACGATAAGGCAGCGGGATTAAGTGTTTACGATGCCATCGTGGAATCCACCGTACGCCGTGCGCGCCCGGTAGTCCTGACCGCCGCGGCGGCAATGCTTGCCTTTATCCCGCTGACTTTTTCCAGTTTCTGGGGATCAATGGCCTATGTCCTGATTGGCGGAGTCGGGGTCGGAACGGTTCTGACGCTGCTCTTCCTGCCGGCGCTCTACGCAATCTGGTTCAAAGTGAAGCATCCCCACGCCGCCACCGAAGGAGGAGCACGAACATGATCCGCGGAATTGCAATCATAAGCATTGGTGTCGCCTGTCTGGCCGGTTGCAGCATGGCGCCTGAATATACCCGGCCTGAAGCGCCTGTTTCCGCCACCTGGCCCACCGGCCCGGCCTACAAGAACAGCACCTCCCTGAGCGGCGAGCCGGCAGCCTCAGACCTGAAGTGGAGCGAGTTTTTTGTTAACCCGCAGCTGCAAAAGCTGATCGGTCTGGCCTTGGCCAACAACCGCGATCTGCGCGTAGCGGCACTGAACATCGAGAGGTCCAGGGCCCAGTACCAGATCCGGCGCTCCGATCTGTTCCCGAAGGTCGATGCCGACGCCTCGGCCACCTTCCTGCGCCTGCCGGAAAACTTTTTGGGGACGGGACTTCCCTCGCGCCTCGATCTGTACACTGTCGGGCTCGGCATCAGCTCTTACGAGCTCGACCTGTTCGGTCGGGTGCGGAGCCTCAAGGATCAGGCCCTGCAGCAGTTTTTCGCCACCGGAGAGGCCCGGCGCAGCGTGCAGATCAGCCTGGTCGCCGAGGTTGCGGCAAACTACCTGATGCTGGCCGCCGACCGCGAACTGCTGGAGCTCGCCAAGGACACCCTGACGAGCCAGCAGGCCTCCTACGAGCTCATCCGCAGCCGCAATGAGGAAGGGAGATCGTCCGCGCTCGATCTCCATCAGGCCCAGACCCGCGTCGATTCGGCGCGGGTGGACATCGCCCGCTTCACCACCTTCGTGGCTCAGGATGAAAACGCCCTGACCCTGGTGGTCGGTTCCCCGGTGCCGGCCGACCTTCTGCCAGCCGCGCTATCCGAAACGCTCACCGCAGTGAAGGACCTGCAACCCGGCCTGCCGTCCGGTGTCCTGCTTCGCCGCCCCGACATCCTCCAGGCCGAGAACCTGCTCAAGGGGGCCAATGCCAACATCGGCGCGGCGCGGGCGGCATTTTTCCCCCGCATCACCCTGGTCTCGTCGGTCGGTTTTCTCAGCGACGACCTGGGCGGGCTCTTCAAGGGCGGCTCCTTTATTTGGAAAGTCGCCCCGCAGATTACCCTCCCCATCTTCAACGCAGGCAGCAACCGGGCCAATCTGAAGGTGGCCGAGGTGGACCGCGACATAGCTGTGGCCCAGTACGAAAAGGCCATCCAGACAGCCTTCCGGGAAGTGGCCGACGCCCTTGCCCTGCAAGGAACCATCAACGACCAGGTGGCGGCGCAGCAGTCCCTAACCGATGCGACAAGCGAAAGCTACCGTCTCTCCCAAGCCCGCTACGAAGAGGGGCTCGACAGCTACCTGAACGTCCTCGACTCCCAGCGTTCCCTCTACGGCTCACAGCAGAATCTGATCAGCGTCCGCCTTGCCCGCCTGACCAATCTGGTTACGCTGTACAAGGTTCTGGGAGGAGGAAGTGAGTGAGATACGTACCTACGAATTCAGGGAAGTACCAACCTGAACAATCAACCACCAGAAAGGAGCAAGTCATGAAAACAACAGCATTGGTAGTACTGTTGGCGTTACTGATGTCTGCAGCGGGTCCGGTTTTTGCCATGTCGCACCAGGAGCGGTTAGCCTGTGCGTGGACAGCCGGTAATTGCCTGGATGAGGCAAAAATCCTTGAGAAGAGGATCACGGAGATCAAGAGTGAAATCCAGAAGAATGCGAATGGCTCACCGGAGGAGGTGAAAAAGCTGGAGAAAAAGCTGCAGGAGGCCATGGATCAGCTGAAAAGGATTGAAAGCAATTAGGCGGTGCACATCACGTGTGAGTTTTATTATGAAAGGGAGGGATAGTGGCCCGGTTTTTCAGGAGGTCTTCCGGTCGAGACTCCTATACTGGATCGCCTCGGAGATATGGTTCTCCCTGACCCCCTCGCTCCCCTCCAGGTCGGCGATGGTGCGGGCCACCTTGAGGATGCGGCTGTAGGAGCGGGCCGAGAGGCCCAGGCGGTCGGTGACCAGTTCCAGCAGCCGGCTGCCGGCGGCGTCGGGCTCGCAGAACTTCTTGATGAAACGGGGGGTCATCTGGGCGTTGCTGTGGACTTTGGTGCCGCGGAAGCGCTCCCGCTGGACCTCGCGAGCCTGCTCCACACGGCCGCCGATGGCGCTGGAGCTCTCTCCTTCGCTCCGCTCGGCCAGCTCCCGGTACTTGACGGCCGGGACTTCGATATGGATGTCGATCCGGTCGAGCAGCGGCCCCGAGATGCGGGAGCGGTAGCGCTGGACCATGAGCGGGGTGCAGGAGCAGGGATGGAGGGGATCGCCCAGGTAGCCGCAGGGGCAGGGGTGTGTGCACCTTTTCCTACTTTTCGCTCTCCCGCCGCCACACCTTCTCAATCAACATTCCCCTGCAAAAACAGCCACTTCCCGGCTACCCTGAGCATCCCCTCACCATCGGCGAGCACATCCGCAAGAAACGCATGGATCTCGGCCTGCTCCAGCGGGAAGTCGCCGAGATCATCGGCGTTACCGAGTCCTCCATCTGGAACTGGGAGCATGGCGTCGAACCGGAGCTGCAATATAATCCAAGAATCATTAATTTTCTGGGGTATGTTCCGTTCGACTGCCCGGACGATACTATTGGCCGGCTTGCATGGTATAAGAGGGCAATGGGTATGAGCCTGTATTTGCTAGGCGAAGTAATGGGGCGTGATGCGGAACAGCTCTCAGATTGGTTGAGCGGACGCCACAAACCGTGTCGGATAAACCGTGAAAAGATAGAGAGATTTCTGGAAGAGCAGGGACTTGAAAAAAATGGTTGCCAACCATGGGTACAAAATTCAAATGGCGATATCCGTGAGCTGACGCAGGCAAATCCCTTCTTCAGCCGCAACACGTACCAACTCCTTGGTAAATCCGCTGCGGCTGAATAGGGCAAAACACTCCCTGCGTCCCTCTCCTCCCCACTCGACAAGGGGGGCTTTTCTTCTCAGATCTGCCAGGATATCCACTCCCACCTTGTTGACACTCCATTTCACTTCTCCAAAGAGGATCGAATTGTCGTCTTCGTTCAAACCGACAATGTCGATCTCCGTGTCCTTTGTCCACCAGCGGCCAACCTGGTTGAACTTCAAGCCATCCAGAAAGCCCTTTTTCACGTAGGAGCGGCAGATCTCTTCAAATGTCTGTGAAGTGAAGATGTCCAGCCGCGGTTTGATCTTCTTCTCGATCAGATAATCGAGTTCACGTTCTTCGACGAAGCTTTTGTTGGGGAAGATAAAGCTGAACCAGAAGCGGAAGAAGTTGTCGTCCATGGCATAGAGCCCTTTTTTGCTCTTCTCGAACGACTTTTCCGTGACAGGCACTTCCCTCCGAATGATCTTCAGGTCGGTCAGGACCGACAGGTACTTGCCGACGATGTTCTTTTCGAAGCCGGTTTCATTGATGATCTCGCTTGAACGGCATTTTCCCATGGAGATGGCCCGCAGGATGGCAAAGTAGTTGCGCGGCTCCCGCAGCTCTTCCCGCAGGATGAATTCCGGCTCGCTAAAGAGATACGCCTCGGGCGCCAGCATCCGCTCGCGGATGTTCGCCCAGAGGTCGACCGCGGGATCGAACTGGAGGAGATAGGCTGGGGTGCCGCCGAGCATGGCAAACATATGCATGAACTCGTCCGGGCTCTTTTCCGGGAAAAACTTCCGCGCATGCCAGAAATCGAGCGGAGTCACGAGCATCTGGCCAGTCCTTCTGCCGAACAGGGGGGAGCGGTAGTCCAGAACTTCCGTTTCCATCATGCCGATGCTGGAGCCGAGCAGAATGAGGTAGCCCCCCGAGTCCTTCAACTCTTCATCCCAACCCTTCTGGAACAGGGAGGGGATTGCCCGGTTCGCCTCGATGAGGAAGGGGAATTCGTCGATGACAACCACCACCTTTCCCTTCCCCTTGAGGTACCTGAAGAACTCATGCCAGGCGCCGAAGCCCCGCGACAGCAGGAACTCGTCGTTGAAGAGGAGTCCGACCCGTTCCGAGAGCGCCTGCAACTGGTCTTTTTCCGTAGCCTTGTCCGCCAGAAAATAGACATGGGGGATATCCCGGGTGAACTCCTTGACCAGCGAGGTCTTGCCGACACGCCTCTTGCCGTAGAGGACGATAAACTGGGATTTCTCTTCACCGTAGCTCCTGCGCAGAAACTCAAGCTCGTATTCTCTATTTATGAATTCCATGACGATCCTCAAGTAAGATTACTTATGAGTAATATACTTTAGAGTAACATTTGTCAAACATCCTCATCGCCTCCTCTATTAATGCGAGGGACAGTGGGTGGAGGTAGACGGCGAGAAGCTTGGCCAGGCGCTGGCCCATTGGGAGAAGGTACGGGCCGGGGCGGGCGATGACGGGCTGTCGTTCATCGAAGGGATGCGGCTTCTGGCCGGCGCCCGGCGGGATTTGGCCTCCAGCGAGCCGATGCTGGAGGAGTCGGGCTGGGCCTTTGTGGAGGCCGGCGACCGGTTGCGCGAGATGCTGGAAGGGTTGCGGGAGCCGGCGCGGCTGGCCGCCGTGCAGGCCTCAGCGGGGCTCTTGGCGACGCTTCGCCCCTACCAGCAGACCGGCCTCAACTGGCTCTGGTTCCTCTCCGAAGTCGGCCTTGGCGCCTGTCTGGCCGACGACATGGGGCTCGGCAAGACCATTCAGATCATCTCCCTCCTGCTGGCGCAAAAAGAGGTTGCCGGGAGAGACCGCCCGAGCCTGCTGGTGCTGCCGGCGTCGCTCCTGGCCAACTGGCGGGCCGAATTCGCCCGGTTTGCCCCGTCCTTGAGCGTGGTATCGCTGCACCCTTCCGAGATCGAGAAGAAGGCACTGGCACAGATCGCCGCCGACCCGGAAAGCGCCCTGGCCGGGGCTGACGCGGTGCTCACCACCTATGCCATGCTGCAGCGGCAGGAGTGGCTGAAAAGGGTCAACTGGAACCTGATCGTCCTGGACGAGGCCCAGGCGATCAAAAACCCCGGCACGCGGCAGGCAAGGGAGGTCAAGGCCCTCTCCGGCCGGGCGAGGATCGCCCTCACCGGCACGCCGGTGGAAAACCGGCTCGCCGACCTCTGGTCGCTCTTCGACTTCATCGCCCCCGGGCTCCTCGGCTCCGCCCAGCGGTTCAAGCAGTTCGCCAGTTCACTGGAGAAGGCCGAGCCGCCAACCTATGCGCCGCTCCGCGCCCTGGTGCAGCCCTATATCCTTCGGCGGCTCAAGACCGACCGCAGTGTCATCTCCGACCTCCCAGACAAGGTGGAGGTGACCGCCTGGTGCGGACTCAGCAAGACCCAGGGCCTTTTGCACGGCCAGGCGGTCAAGGATCTTGCCGGGGCTCTCAGGGAGCAGCAGGAGGGGATCAAGCGGCGGGGGCTCATCCTCTCCGCACTCATGAGATTCAAACAGATCTGCAACCACCCGGACCAGACCCTGGGCGACGGCGACTATGCCGAGGAACACAGCGGCAAATTCGTCCGGCTGCGGGAGCTGTGCGAGGAGATCGCCTCCCGACAGGAGAAGGCGCTGATCTTCACCCAGTTCCGCGAGATGACCGGGCCGCTGGCCGCCTTCCTGGCCACCCTGTTCGGCCGGCCCGGGCTGGTGCTGCACGGCGGCACGCCGGTAAAGGAACGGAAGCGGCTGGTGGAGCGGTTCCAGCACGAGGACGGTCCGCCGTTCTTCGTCCTGTCGCTCAAGGCCGGAGGCACCGGGCTCAACCTCACCGCGGCCAGCCATGTCATCCATTTCGACCGATGGTGGAACCCGGCGGTGGAGAACCAGGCCACCGACCGGGCGTTCCGCATCGGCCAGAAAAGGAACGTCGTGGTGCACAAGTTTGTCTGCAAAGGGACGGTGGAGGAAAAGATCGACGGGCTGATCACCGCCAAGTCCTCGCTGGCGACGGAACTTCTGGAAGGGGCGGAGCCGCTCCTCACCGAGATGGACGACGAGGCGCTCTTGAAGCTGGTGGCCCTGGACCTGGAGAGGGCGGGGATATGTTAATAGCGGGGAGAACGATATGAGGTACTACGGCTGGCCGGAATATGTGCCGGTGGCGCAGCGGCGGGCAAAGGCCCAGAAGCAGCTGGTGAAGATGAGGAAAAAGGGGCTGAACATCCAGCCGGTGCAGCTGGCCGGACGCAGGATCGCCGCCTCGTTCTGGGGGAAGGGGTGGTGCGACCATATGGAATCGTTCAGCGACTACGCCAACCGTCTCCCCCGCGGGCGCAGCTATGTGCGCAACGGCTCGGTCTGCCACCTGGAGATCAGGGGGGGAGAGATCGAGGCCATAGTCAGCGGCACGTCGCTGTACAAGGTTAACATAAGCATCAAGCCGTTGCCCGCAACCAGATGGCAGGCGGTGAAGCGCTCCTGTGCCGGCCGGATCGGCTCCCTGATCGACCTCTTGCGCGGGAAACTCGATCACGGCGTCATGGAGGTGGTCACACACCGGAAAGAGGGGCTCTTTCCGCTTCCCGGCGAGATGAAATTCGACTGCGACTGTCCGGACTGGGCCGGCATGTGCAAGCATGTGGCTGCCGTTCTTTACGGGGTGGGCGCACGGCTGGACCAGTCGCCGGAGATGCTGTTCGTGCTGCGCGGGGTGAACCATGAAGAGCTGGTGGACGTGACGGCCGCAATCACCGATGTGGCGAAGTCCGGAACTTCCCGCCGTCGCATTGCCACCTCGGGGATTGCCGACGTCTTCGGGATCGAGCTGGCCGAGACCGCCGTCGATCCTCCTGCCGAACCTCCTGCACCTTCAGGGAAGAGAGTCAAACCGAAACAGCCCGGTGTGCCGAAAACGAAGACCAAAGATCGGCTTGCCGCCGCCCGCCGGGTCCGCTGCGAAGCGGCAGCCGGGAAGACGAAAACTGTCGCAAACAACCTTCGCGCCGACAAGGTTGCCGTAAAGGGGAAAGCCGCGATGGAGTCGCCCTCGTTCCCCGAGCCGCTCACCGGCGACGCCATCCGCGCCTGGCGGCTGTCTCTCGGCGAAACACAGGCGGCATTTGCCGCCCGTTTCAAGGTGAGCGGGGCAACTGTGTCGGTATGGGAAAAGAAGGGGAAAGCCGAAGTCGGCATGTTTTCCGATACGCATGCCTTGCTGCGCAAGGCATGGAGAAAGACGCGGCGCGGGTGAAGCGGGTTAGAGCAGGTGCAGTGCATGTTGCGCTTAATGATGGGGCTGTACAAGTAACAACAAGCGGCGAAGTGGGTAATGCCAATCTCAGCCAGTCCTTATCACACAATAACGGCAAATTATCAACAACTTCAATTGGTTATACCTTTTCAGGGACGACTGGTTACCCGCACCCCTCCTACAGATCCTGATGTGAGGAGTTTCGCATCGGACTAAAATTTATGGTGGCGATTTCATACGGTGCTCCAACCGTATCGATGAAAAAGCGAATCGGTACGTTGTAGGCTGTCATAGTTCCCTTGTTGGCCACTTTAGCCGTAATCTTGACTTCCTGGGAAAAGTCTACCGGATTCGCGGACACAGTGACGCCACCCGGCACTATCTCGAAATCGTAGGTCGCGTCGGGGACAAGCGCTTTTGCGGCTTTATTGTTCTCCTTGTTCGTCTCCTTGATCAAATTGTCCGGATCCGCAACCATATAATAATAGTGGGTGACACCATCGGGTACCGGCACGGAAAAGGTCACCGTCACCGGCGACTGCCCGGGAAATGCCGCTTCCTGCTCGCCAACCTTCTTTTCCGGGGCAATCTCCCCGTCATAGATGGCCACCTTCGCCTGGGGAACGTCGGTTCGCCCCAGGTTCCAGATTACTGCACTGATGACCGCAGTCGTTGGCAGGCTCGTCACCTTTTCGGGGATAATCGAAATATCGGTGGGCGTAATCGACAGGTCGGGATCGACCGTAGCCTGCCAGATGGACCTCACCGCCAACGAAGTCTGGTAAGGACTCTCCTGCCAGCTGCCGTCGTCGGCCTGTTGCCCATTTAGATAGCCTATTCCCCTGGAGACGATCCCTTTGTCGGCACCCACCTGCTGCAGGGCCATCACCGCCAGGGAGGTGTCATACACCGTGCTAGGGCTGTTACCGAAGCCGCCATCCACATTCTGCTTGCCGGCCAGAAAGGCAATAGCCTGAGCTATCTGGCTTCCCAGGGCATAGCTCTTCCGGAAGACATTGAAAACGGAAAGCACCGCGGCGGTCGGCTGGATAGTGCTGATTGCCTCGTCGCCGCGCCAGCCACCATCGCTGTTCTGGTTTGCCTGGAGAAAGGCGATTGCCTTGCCGACGATCTGCTGGTCCGCGAACCCGGCCCGGACAAGCGCTTTCAAAACGAGCGCGGTGTCCGTCGGGCTGCTGATGAAATCCCGGCCGCCCCCCCAGCCACCGTCCAGGTTGCGCCGGGCAAGGATTTCCTGAACCAGGGAAGTCCCGTCGCCACCCGCCTGAACGATGGCATCCAGCCGCCGCGCCAGGTAATCGGTGTTGGCGGACGCACTACCACCCAGCCACTTCAGGCCCGCCTGGAACTGCGCCTGAGCCACGGGGAATAGCTGCAGCGTTGAGACCGTCTCCGCCGTGTCACGTTCTGTCGTTAGAGCAAAATCGGTCCAACTGCCGTCGGACTGCTGATGGGAGGTGAGCCATTTGACCCCATCGTCGATACTGGGAGGTAGTGCGCGGGGAACTGTCGCGGGGGGACGAATGCCGGGATTGACCGGCAAATCCTCCTTCGGAGTCGAGGCTACCTGCACCAGTCCCTGGCCGTCGGTAAGAATTGAATAGCGGGTGAGGAATCCGTTCCTGATACTTTCTACCCCATAGAGTTCCTGGTCGGTGAAAGTCCCCGGGGTAGTGACGAGGATAAACGCCATCTTGAAGCTCTTCTGGGAACCTTTGGCGGAGGGAACCCTCTCCCCTTCAGCTGCGATGATATCATCAATTGTGACGGTACGAGGAGTACCGCTGATGGTGGTGCCCACCTCCGGCATCCTGGCCGGGTCGATGGCAGGGTTCTCGATGAGGAGCATCGGTGGGACCTTGGACTTGTCAATCATCCCCATCAAGTAGAGATCAAGTGGACTGTAGTACTTACGAGCGGCCACCGCAGTAAAGGTACCGTTACCGTTATCTTGCCACTGATGGCCATACTGAAGGGATCCTTTTGTGTCCAGGAGATAACTCCAGTGAGAACCGTCCTTGCCAAGGAGCGCCTTGCTGATTGTTCCGTTCTGATCCCTGAACTTGACGTAAGCTGCCCAGCGGTGCAGCATTTCATGGTTCAGAACATCGAGAGTTTCCTCGAACCTGGGATTAAGGGGATCGGAGATATTGGTCGCCAAGCTCCCCATGTCGATGGTTCCCTGCAGCTTGCCGTTACTGCCATAGAGAGAGGTATTGTCGAAAATCTCCTTCCCGATGCCACCGATGTCGTTCTTTACGCCAGTGTAGAAACCTCGGACTTCCGCCTCTGGCATCTTGAAATCGAAGTTGGAGAAAATGACGACAAAGTCGTATTCATCCTTGTGAGTCCTGAAGAATTCCTTGGCGATCGCCTGTCGGGGCAAAGCATTAACAGTGCCGTCGGAATTATTCGCGTCGTAATTCCCGGTAACTTCCATGACGGTAACGTTGCCGTAGTCACCAAAGTGGCGGGCTGTGAAATCTTCAGCATGGGCAGGAATTGCAGAAAAGAATGTGCATATCAGAATGCTCAGAACAATAGAGAACTGCCTGAGCGCATCAAAGCGCAGGTACGCCAACTTCTTCATCTTGCAACCCCTCCTGAAAGGACAAATAAATCAATAAAATAAAAAAACGCGAAAAATACCCGAGGATTCGGATAACTAATGAAGTAGAAATCATTTGTAGCTGGGAGTGTTAAATCCGCCTCTTCAGCCTATGTGTCATATTCTGCTTTCCTACTTCCCGCTCTTACCCGGTGCAACCAACATCGGGCTGACGTCCGGCGTGGTCTTGAGGTGCTCTATCCGCTGCTTGCCGTTTTCCATCCTGACAATGACCGTCTCGACGTCTTTTCCCGATTTATCTTCAAGAACAATTCTTCCCTGTGCGATTTCTTTCACAGTCACGTTGTCAACCACCGCATCACCCGGTTTGACCATCTGGAGCTTGCCATCGGGCAGTTTCACCACTGCCTTGGCATCCTGGGGAGATATCTTGAGAAATTGTATTTTGTCGAGAGATGCAGCCTGTGCGACCGAGATAGCTGGTGCTCGCCCCGTTGGGATAGCTGATCGTTTTCTTCTTGCCGTCGCGGTAATAGCTGAAGCTGGTGGTTCTGGTACCTTCGGTGGCGGTTTCTACCCGGTTTTTCATGTCGAGGTGGTGGCGCCGGCGGCGGTGGCGACGGTTGTCCGGTTGCCGTTGGCGTCGTAGTCGTAGCTGACGGTAAGGCCACGCTGGGTGCTGGTCTTCACGCGGTCGAAGTCGTCGTAGATGTTTGCCGTGGTGTCGGTGACGGTGGCGCCCAGGGGGTCGCGCTTGGTTTCGGTGATGCCGGTTACGTTATTGTTGCCGTCGTACTCGGTGTGCACCGTGGTCAGGGTCAGGTACGGCGTTGCCGTCTGCGGCAGCTGTTCGTCGGTCCTGCGGTTCAGCTCATCGTAGCCGTAGGTGAATTCCTGCCCCTTGGGGTCGATGAGTCTGGAGAGGTTTCCTTCCGGGTCGTACTCGGCGAAGCGGGTGACAAGGGTGCCGCTTGCCTTGTGCTGGATCTGCTCTTTCTTGCGGTTCAGCTCGTCCCAGGTGTATTCGACGTGGTTTTCGCGCGGATCAAACTGGTGGCGCAGGTTGCCGTTGGCGTCGTACTCGTAGCGGGTGGAGAGGTCGCCTTCGGTGACGCTGGTAAGACGCCGGAGCTTGTCGTAGTCCAGCGTCCGGCTGGTGCCTTCGGGTTTGATGATCTCCACCAGGCTTCCCACGCTGTTGTAGCGCTTCTGGGTGGTCTCGCCGGCCAGTTCGACGGAGGTCTGGCGATTTTCCCTGTCGTAGCCGTAGGTGGTGACCTTCTCTTCCTCGTCGGTTTCGGTGATAAGGTTTCCGGCACCGTCGTAGGTCCGCTTCCTCGTGGTGGTGTCGGGGAAGGTGGTGGTGTCGAGGAGGTTTCGCCCGGTGTAGATATGCCCAGTCCTGTACCCCTTGGCGTCGGTGACGAAGCGCAGGTTCCCCACCTCGTCGTAGTCGTTGGTGACCAGCCGGATGCCGGCACGTCGGGTCTCCTTGAGCCGATTCAGCTCGTCGTAGTCGTTTTCGGTGAGGATGGTGCGTTTGTCCTTCACCGTCTTGACGTTGCCGACCCGGTCGTAGGTGGTCTCGATGGTCTGGTTGCGCGGGTCGGTGACCTTTTTCAGCCGGTTGAGCTCGTCGTACTCGTAGGTGGTGACATACCCCCGGCGGTTTCTGACGCTCTTTACCTTGCCGGTCTTGTAGTAGGTGGTTTCGGTAACCTGCCCGTCGAAGGGGGCCGGGTCGTAGACCAGCCACGGGAGATTCAGGGCGTTGTAGTCGGTCTTCCGGA
Source organism: Deltaproteobacteria bacterium (assembly GCA_021847245.1). Lineage (GTDB taxonomy): Bacteria > Desulfobacterota > Desulfuromonadia > Geobacterales > Geobacteraceae > Geobacter. The sequence continues at coordinate 32,654 of JAJZUC010000028.1, forward strand.
CGTTGCCGTTGCCGTCGCGCACCTGAAGGGGGTTCCCCACCTTGTCGTAGAGGATGACGCGAAGAAGCGACCTGCGGCGGTGGAGCGGTATAACTCCGCCGCCGCAGGTCTTTCGCCTACTTCACTATTGGGTGTATGCGGTTGTCAAAGAACGAAAAAACTTTACTGCTATCTGCAAATTGTCTTGCTTCAAGGGGTTACGCTTCTTTTCATTTACCTGATTCCGTGATGCCACATAGAGAAAATTGTCTATATCTGCGTCTAACATAGCGATGTTCTTTGATAATTATGCTATTCTGCCACCCACTAAAATCTCACCCGGCAGGTCACTGCTGTCCCATAGCCTTTAAAGCAGCGCCAGCTGTGGGTTTGGCGTAATTTTTGGTGGTCGAAACAGAAAGCTAATAATCAACAAGCAGTTCACGCCGTGCCCGGTTCACCTTGTACTATTCTGTTGCTGCAAGACTTGGTAAGACCTCCACGCATGAGTTCCCCCATGAGGATACCGTACCTGCGGGGTACATACGTCTCCAAGTCAACGAAATCGGTAACGATAAGCGTTTCTTGCCTACAATTTTCTAAGATCTCCATTTGAGGCCGGTTCTCAGTTCCTGTACATTGACTACAGCTGTCGGTGCAAAGTTCACGGGCCATATCCTCAAAAATCTTCTTAAGATCCATGGCTTCCATAAGGACGTCAAGATTGGCATAACTCGACTCCCGCGCCATTTTTTTCAGTTCGCTATCGGTCAGGAGCACTTGATGGGGGGAGCATTACCCCATTTTGACGTCATCCCTCAGGCGTTTTTTTGCAATATAGCCGCTCAAGACGACATCGAAGGTATCGTTGTAGAGCGCACAACGCAACCTGAGCATGGTGTTCCCGTTTTCTTC
>JAJZUC010000029.1 GCA_021847245.1 Deltaproteobacteria bacterium
AAGAAAACGGGAACACCATGCTCAGGTTGCGTTGTGCGCTCTACAACGATACCTTCGATGTCGTCTTGAGCGGCTATATTGCAAAAAAACGCCTGAGGGATGACGTCAAAATGGGGTAATGCTCCCATCAAAGCTCTACAAATCAGTTGTTTTCTTGAACCAAAATATAAGGGAATACTACGAACAGGAGGGATACTCGACTGATGAAATGGATTTGGAAGGTGTTGGGACAACCTATTACACCACTCTTGTGTTCAAACTTTGGGACAGGAAGAAACTTGAGAGCATCAACAAGACAAATAGCATATTACTGTACATCGCCGGTGCTCATGAATTCCTGGAATACGACCGTGGCGAAGGTGGAGATTTTTATAAATTTAATACTCTTTCTTGTAAGAGAGAATTTGTTCATTCGTCGACTTTTGGAGTTAAGTATTATGAATCAAAAATGCATCCAAACATTGATGGACTGTTAAGATACAACAAACAACATTATCCATTCAGTCTTGTTGTTAAAGAAGATGGATCTCCAGATTCATTACTACTAAGCGGAATGAATGAGGAAAGGCTATGCGATTTTGAATAAAGACAAAGGAGAAAGTCGATGGGTCTTCACCCCTATCAGGTGAAACCGAAAGGGATGTACGATGTTCTCTACGGCTTGATCGGTGCATGCGAAGCGTTTAAGCCCGAGATTTACGATGATCGGAAGGGGGTGCCGACGATAGGTTATGGCACGGCTCTGCTGGTGAAATCCGGTACAAAATGGCAGCTGAGAACCGGTGAAGGCCGCAAAGCTGAAGATAAACTCTACCGTCTCTTTACCGATGTGGGCAAAGTCGATATTGCACGGCCAATTTTCCAGAATGATGTTGAAAAGCTCAAGAAAATCGCCACAGCACTCAATACCAGCGGCCAGAAAAAGGCAAGTGAGTTAATTGCCCAGTACGGAGATAGCTTCAAACTCACCGTCAATGAGGACCAAGCCGAAGCGATACGCCAATACACCATCGAGGAATACATGGGCCACGTCCAATCAGCCCTGGACAGCACCAAACGGAAAAACAAGCCCTGGCCGGGCCAACGGGAGACCTTCAACAAGCTGCGGGCGTCCTACGACCTGGCGGCGCTGGTGAGCATCGCCTACAACGGCCCCGCACTTCTCACCGACGAACTGGTCGGCTACATCGTTCGCGGCGAGCGTCAGGACGCCTTCGTCTACATCGCCTACTTCATGCGCGCCAACATGCTCGAAGGACAGAAGGGCTACGTCACGCGGAGCTATATGGAAGGAGAGACGTTTTCCTGGTTCGACGGCGAGACCCCTACGAAAGAGGAAACCGACAAACTGGAGAAGGTTTACCAGGAAAACAAGGAATTCATCGACGAATACGACAAGGAGCACCGCGCCAAGCTCAAGAGTGAAGTCCGCGGCTACCACCCGATGAGCGAACTGATCTCGCTGGCCCGACAGGGAAAGATCAGAAGGGTGGTGCCGGTGAAGGTCTTCAGGAAGAGCGGCACCTCTCATCCGCAGGATTCCTGCTCCAAGTGCCACCGCACGGCCCACGCCACGCTCCTGGACGATCCCGAAGCCTTCGAGCAGGTGGCGCTACGCTACATACGGGAGTCCCACCCCGCCGACGGTGACCTGGGCAATGCCTGGGCCGTGGTGCAGCTGCGGTACGGCCCCCTGTTCGACGAGGACGAAGAGTGGCTGTGGGATGCATAGCATCGCCATCTGTCGAACGCACCGGATGTTTCGAACACCGTGCGACGCAATGAAATGCATGAGATGAGGAGGGTGAAGAGATGAGCGGTTCATCCGCACGCTTTCTGTTTTCCATAGCCGGCATCGCCTTTGAGACAAGGGTCGTCGAGTTCCAGGCGATCGAGGGGATCTCGACCACCTTCGATGTGACGGTGACCATCGCCTGCGGCAAGGAGCACAGGCTTTCCTTCAGGGAAGTCGCCGGGAGGGAGGCGACCCTCACCGTGGTCAGTTCGTCTCGCCCCGGCATCAACCTCGCGACGAAAAAGCCCGACGACCCCAACCGTTACTTCAGCGGCGTGGTGGTCAAGCTCAAGCCGGCGGGAACGATCGGTACTTACAACCTCTATCGACTGAGGCTCGTTCCCTCGCTCTGGCTCCTGACCTTTGAACGCGACTGCCGCATCTTCCAAAACGCCGATGTGACGGAGATCGTCAGCACGGTCCTCAAGGATGCGAGGATTCTGTCCGACCGCTTCGAATTCCGACCCATTGCCAAGCCGCCGAAGCAGGAATACCGGGTCCAGTACCGTGAGACCGACTTCAACCTGGTGTCGCGCCTTCTGGAAGAGGAGGGCTTTTTCTACTGGTTCGAGCACGACAAGGCGCGGCATTTCCTGGTGTTGACCAACGACAAGTTCCACTGCCTCCCCATCAAGGGGGATCCGGTCGTTCCCCTGGCCGCGGCCGACGGCCGTTCCCACGGCTCCGAATTCGTGAGCGCCTTTTCCTTCTCCCACCGCGTGCGGCCGGGGGCCTACAGCCAGAACAGCTTCAACGAACGGAATCTCGATCTCGAACTGGAAGCCGGCACGAGCGGCGACCTCTTCGACAATCTGGAAGTCTACGACTACACCGGAGATTACAAGGATCCGGAACGGGGCGATTTCCTGGCAAAGCTTCGCCTCGAAGAGCAGAAGGTCATGAGGAAGAAGTACCGGGGCGAGAGCAACTGCCCGCGGCTCACCCCGGGCCATAGATTCACGCTCGAGGACAGGATCAACGGCTCGCTCGACGATGAATACCTCATCGCCGCCGTGGCCCATTCCGGCTCACAGCCCCAGGCCCTCGACGCCCACGCCGGCTCGGCGGGCCACTACTCCAACAGCTTCGTCTGCTTTCTCGCCGACTACGCGTTTCGTCCCGCCCGCATCACCCCGAAGCCGGTCGTCACCGGCCTCCAGAGCGCCATAGTCGTGGGTCGGGAAGGGGCGGAGATCGAAACAGACGACCTCGGCCGGATTAAGGTCCAGTTCCACTGGGACCGGGAGGGAAAACGCGACGAGAGGAGCTCCTGCTGGCTCCGGGTGGCCCAAGGGTGGGCCGGCCTCTTTCGGGGGATGCAGTTCATTCCTCGCGTGGGAGACGAGGTGCTGGTCGATTTTCTCGAAGGGGACCCCGACCGCCCCATCGTCGTCGGAAGCGTCTACAACGGCGACAATCCCCCTATCTACCAGCCGGGGGCCGACAACCCGGTTTCCGGCATCAAGACCCGCAGCACGCCGAAGGGCGAAGGCTTCAACGAACTCCGCTTCAACGACAGGAAGGGGGCGGAGGAAATTTCCATCCACGGCGAACGGGACTGGAGAATTACAATCAAGAATGACAAGATCCAGGAAATCGGCGGGGCGAGCAGCACCACAGTGAAGGGCCCTTCCACGGAAAGGGCGCAGGAAATTACCCTGACCGCCGAGTCGAAGATCACTCTCCTCTGCGGCGGGAGCACCATTGTGCTTGAGCCGAGCGGCGTAACCATCATCGGCCCGACTGTAAATATCAACAAGTAAAGCAGTCATCCATCCGTTACAAGGAACCCGAACCATGGCGAAACCGGCAGCACGACTCGGCGACATGCACACCTGCCCGATGTACGACGGGAAGACTCCCCATCGGGGAGGGCCGATCATCGAGGGAAGCCACAACGTCTCCATCGAGGACCAACCGGCGGCCACCGTGGGGCACAAGGCCGCCTGCAACGGCCCGCCCGACACCATCGCGGCCGGCTCTTCCACCGTCTTCATCAACGGCAGGTCGGCGGCCCGGATGGGGGATGCGACCGCCCACGGCGGGGTTATCGTCGGCGGGTGCGGGACGGTATTCATCGGCGACACCTATCCTGGTCTACCCGGTGCGGGAATCGTGAAGCCGCCGGAAAGCTCGGCAAAAGTGGGAGCTTCGGGCACGCCGGGGAAAACGAAGAAAGAACGCCTGCAGGAACGGCGACGTCTCATTGCAGCAGGGAAAGAGAAAGCAGCCACCATGGAGGAGCCGGGAAAGAGTCGGCTTCTTGCAACCGCCAATCGATTCGAGAAGAACAACGAGAATGTGGAATATGCTAAGCTCTCGAAGGATGTCTATCACTACGAGCCCACCAACAAAGATATGCAACCACCGGAGGGGTGGAAAAGGCTGAGCGACGATCCTGAGACCTTGAAAAAACTCGGACTCAAGCCAAATCATCTCAACCCTGGCGAAGAATCTGGGTTCAGGGCTGAGCTCTACGTAAGTGATCCGGATATATTCGGACCTCCGCCAAAGCTCGTACTCGCGGCGAAGGGCACCACATTTTCCAGTGGCCAGGATTGGTTGAATAACATACAGCAAAACGCTGGACTGCCGAGTGACTACTACAAGCGAATGATCGCAGTCAGCCAGCAACTGGCCAAAAATACCGGCGGAAATGCCGTAATTACCGGCCATTCCCTTGGTGGAGGTTTGGGTTCCGCAGGTTCTCTCGCCTCCGGTCTTCCCGCTGTAACATTCAATGCCGCGGGACTAAACCCCAATACATTGCGTTGGTCCGGGATTGATCCATCTAGCTCTTGGCCCGATGCAGGGCAGCTCGTCGAAGCTTACAAAGTCGATGGGGACCTCCTCACCTATGCTCAAGAAAAGGCCCCAGTACTGAACTGGTTCCTGCGAGATGCCGTCGGTACTGAACACAGGATGGTCGCCGCCACATCGTCCCAAGAGAGCCCAGAGCGCTTCACGGCGCTGCCCGAGGGGGTTTCACTCGAAAAGCATTCTATCGATATTGCCATTAACAGCATTGAGAAGGAGAAATCCGAGGATGAGGCAGAATTACGTAAAGTTATCAGCAACTAAATTGTACGGACACGCTTGGGCACTATCCCTTGTGCTTATAGCCTTATTTGGTTTGAACACCATGACAATGGGAGCGACTAAGAAAATGAAAACAGAGGAATTCTTTTCCGGGCTTACGCTTGAGTTGGTGAATGCCGCATCGCGTGGCGACGATCGCCGAGTAGAAGAACTGATCAAACGTGGAGCAAACCCAAACGCCAAAGGCAAGGACGACATGATTCCGCTGGTTTGGGTCACATTTTTCGCAAAGAACAAACAAGGGACAAAAGCTCTCCTTGCAAACGGGGCCGATCCGAATCTGAAAATACGGAAAGACCTCTCACCAATGATCCTTGCAGTCAAGGAGAAAGACCCTGCTTTTCTCAAAATGTTTCTAGAATCGAAGGGCAACCCAAACATAGAGGTGAAGGATTCTTCGCTTTTGTCAATAGCCGCTTACGAAGACAACTGGGAACACATGCGAATGCTCATTGCTCATGGAGCTGACATCAACAAAAAGGATAGCGTTAATGCAACCTTGATTTACCAGCTTGCCCTAACAAACGATTATGAACAGATCTATTACCTTCTGCAAAGGGGTGCCGACTATTCCACTAAAACCACCACTGGAGATTCTGTGCTTCAATGGATCTTTAACCACAAACTCGATCCGAAATCCGAGGCCTTTCAGTGGCAACAGAAATGCCGCGTCTGGTTGGAGTCCCATGGAATAAGAAATCCTGGCAAAAAGCAAAAGTCCAAGGAAGAGGTTGACAAACTGCTTAACGATATCTGGGAATCGTCGAAAAACAAGAAATAGCCCACAACTTATGATTCGCTTGCGCAAGTCGCATCATTCGGAGGCCGTCAAGTCATCGATAAAAATCTCTTGGGAGTCCGCCCCGTGAAGACTGAAACAAGCCATGAGGGGGAGCCTGAAAACGTCTCACTTCTGTAAGACGCGCAGAATATGCACGACAGCAGCCACATCACTGGGTGCCATGGCAGCCCTGCTGGTCTGGCTGCTTTCCGGTGCGCATCACCTTGCCCATGCGAAAGGAAATAACATGCCTACAGAAGCAACTCACGCCAACCAAGCCGAACCAGACCTTGGCGAACGCCTCAAATCCCCCGACGAGGCAGTTGCGCGCAAGGCGACCGCCGAGGCGAAAAAGAACATTGCCAATGTCGACGGCGCAACCATCTGCCTCATGGCCTACCGTCTCTTTCTACTGGGAGAGCGGGACGAGGCGGTCTTCTGGTTCTACGCGGGCCAGTTGCGGTTGCGCTACTACCTCGGAATCTACAAAGGAGACCCGACCGCCGCAGGCGTGCTGGACGCGGTCGTAGAGACCTTCGGCCCTCCCATCAACCAATACGCCTTCGGCGACATCCCGAAGCTTGCAAAGACCATCGGCGACGTCCTCGCCTGGGACGAAAAGACACCCAACCACATTCACCCCCCTCTCGCGCAGGCGCTTCCCGAAGCCGAGTGGCCAAGGGTGCGCGAGCGGATCAGAAGCGGCATGCTCGACCTGAAGCAGATGATGCTCGAACAGGCCGACGAGATTCGCGCCCAGCGCAAGGCACAGGGTATCGACTGAATCCAACCCACAGCGTCACAAGTTCGACGTGACACTGCACGGAGAAACACCATGTCTTTCATGCAACGACTCATCCTCTGGTACACAACGGCCCTTCTCGCATTCGGGGCGCTGAACGCTGTGGCAGCACCAACCGGCAAACAGACCGTCACCTTCGACGGCGAACGCTACCATCTCGCCTACACCAACGAAAACGGCACGCTGGAAGAATATCTACCGGCGGGCCAGACCCTCGAAAACTGGACGAAGATGATCGCCCTGCGCCACCATGGCGACGTTGACCAACCCGCCGCCGCAGTGCGGAACATGGCGGCTCACATCAAGGCGACCTATCCGGGCGCAGGAGTCGATCACATGGTTAAACAGGACGGCTCCGAGGCGCTCATCGACTTTTTCATCTGGACCAACGAGCAACCGATCGTCGCCGAGTTCAACGTATTCCGGTTCAGAAAGCTTCCCGGGGTTCGAGGGCTCGTCTCGTACCAGTTCGCCTACCGCAATGTCGGCTCGCTTTCGGACGAGTACGCGGAAGCGTTCAAGAAGAATCGCACCCGCTGGATCGGTCTCATGACCAAGACGACCTACCCCGCGCCGCCAGGGACACCGCGCTGACGGTCCGCGCCGTGCCGGGGCACTCCGCTTCCACGCTCATTCCCTGACTCACATGAAAGAGAGATACGATGCTCACCGTTGATCTGAAAGCCCTCCTCAATCGCCTGAACCCCCACTGCAGCCGCGCTCTGGAAGGGGCGGCCGGGCTCTGCGTGGCCCGCGGCCACTACGAGGTGACCGTGGAGCACCTCCTGGCGCGCCTCCTGGACGAACCGGAGGGGGACCTTCCCGCCATCCTCCGCGCCTTCGAGGCGGACGCCGTCGCCGTGAAATCGGGAATAACGCGGGTCCTCGACGAACTGCCCGCCGGCAACTCGGGAAAGCCGGTCTTCTCGCCGCTGCTCCTGGAGTGGCTCCAGGGAGGATGGCTCATCTCCTCCCTCGACCTGAATGGCGACAGGGTCCGCTCCGGGGCACTCCTCCTGGCGCTGCTGGCCCGGCCGCTCCAGCTCACGGCCGGCCGCTACGTGGACCTATTGATGCCGATCGGCAGAGAGACGCTCCTCTCCCGCTTCGGCACGGCGACGGCCGGCTCGGCGGAGAACGGCGCCCCGGCTTCCCGCCCCGCCGCAGACGGGGCCGCACCCGGGGGAGGAACGGCCCTCGCCCGCTTCTGCACCGACTACACCACCAAGGCGGCCGACGGCGGGATCGACCCGGTCTTCGGCCGGGACCGGGAGATCGCCCAGATGGTCGACATACTGGCCCGGCGCCGGAAGAACAACCCCATCGTGGTGGGGGAGGCGGGGGTCGGCAAGACCGCCGTGGTGGAGGGGCTGGCCCTGCGGATCGTGGAGGGGGACGTCCCCGAGGCGCTGCGGGAGGTGAGGCTCCTGGGGCTGGATCTGGGGCTCCTCCAGGCGGGAGCCGGGGTGAAGGGGGAGTTCGAGAACCGGCTGAAGGGGGTCATCGAGGAAGTTAAAGGCTCTCCCCTGCCGGTGATTCTCTTCATCGACGAGGCCCACACCATCATAGGCGCCGGGGGACAGGCGGGAGGAGGTGACGCGGCAAACCTCCTTAAGCCGGCCCTCGCGAGGGGGGAGCTGCGGACCATCGCCGCCACCACCTGGAGCGAGTACAAGAAGTACTTCGAGAAGGACGCGGCCCTGGCCCGGCGCTTCCAGCCGGTGAAGCTGGACGAGCCCTCCGTGGAGACGGCGGTCGTGATCCTGCGGGGGCTCAAGGAGAACTACGAGGCGGCCCACGGCGTCACCATCCGCGATGACGCGATCCGGGCGGCGGCCGAGCTCTCCTCGCGCTACCTCTCGGGACGGCAGCTCCCGGACAAGGCGGTGGATCTCCTCGACACGGCGGCGGCCCGGGTGAAGATCCTCCTCACCGGCAAGCCGGGAGCCATGGAGGAGAAGGAGCGTCGCATCCAGGCCCTGGAGCGGGAGGAGGCGGCCCTCTCCCGCGATCGCCTCCACGGCCGGGCCGTGGACGAAGAGCGCCTCCAGACGCTGGCGGAGGAGCTGACGACGCTGCGGGAAGAGCTGGCGGCCGTCACGGAGCGCTGGCACCGGGAACGGGAGCTGGCGGCGGAGGTCGTCTCACTCCGGAAGGAAATGCGTGGGGGTGGCCTCATGGCACAGGTGGCAGAGGCCACGGCCCGCCTGGCGGAATTCCAGGGAGAATCCCCCCTCCTCAGGATCGAGGTGGACCCGGAGGTGGTGGCGCGGGTGGTGGCCGACTGGACCGGCATCCCCCTGGGGAGCCTCCGGAAAGACCGGGCCGCCGGGGTCCTCGCCCTGGAGGAGGATCTGCGCCGGCGCATCCGGGGGCAGGAGCCGGCGCTCTCCGCCGTGGCCGAGGTCCTGCGCGCATCGGCGGCGGGGCTCAAGGAGCCGCGCCAGCCCCTCGGGGTCTTCCTCCTGGTGGGGCCCTCGGGGGTGGGGAAGACCGAGACGGCCCTGGCGGTGGCGGACCTCCTCTTCGGCGGCGAGCGTTTCCTCACCACCATCAACATGAGCGAGTTCCAGGAGCGTCACACCACGAGCCGCCTCATCGGCTCGCCGCCCGGATACGTGGGGTACGGCGAGGGAGGGGTCCTCACCGAGGCGGTCCGCCGACAGCCCTATTCGGTGGTCCTCCTGGACGAGGTGGAGAAGGCGAACCCCGACGTCCTCAACCTCTTCTACCAGGTCTTCGACAAGGGAATGCTCGCCGACGGCGAGGGGCGGGTGATCGACTTCGCCAACACGGTCATCTTCCTGACGAGCAACCTCGCCTCGGAGGTCATCACCACCCTCTGCGGCGGAGAGCGCCAGCCGACGGCCGAAGAGCTCACCGCCGCCATCCGCCCCCACCTCGCCCGGCACTTCAAGCCGGCGCTCCTCGCCCGGATGACGGTGGTCCCCTACCTGAGCCTCGCCCCGGCGTACCTGGAGGAGATTGTCACCCTCAAGCTCGGCCGGGTTGCGGAGCGGCTCCGGGAGAACAGCCGGACGGAGCTCTCGTGGGCGCCTGCGGTCACGGCCCGCGTCGCCGCCCGCTGCACCGAGGTGGAGAGCGGTGCCCGCACCATCGACCACATCCTGCGGGGCACGCTTCTCCCGCTCCTCTCCCGGGAGCTCCTCACCCGGCTCGGCACGGGGGAGGCGCCGGAGGCGATCCGCCTCGATACGACCGATGACGGCTCCTTCGCCGTTTCCTTTGATACCGACGGAGGTACGAACCCATGACCCAGCATCGCCAACGGACCCGCTTCGCCAGGATGGCGCTCCTTCTGTTCCTCCCGCTCACCGCGGCCTGCACCACCATGAACGCACCGCCCGCCGCCGAGCACACCGCCCCCCAGGCTCCGGGAGTCGGCTTCGAGGCGGGAATTCCCGCCTCCCCTCCCGCCCCGCTTAACCCCGCGCCGGTGCCGGCGCAGCCCCCCTCCCCGGCCGTCCAACCGGCAGCCGCCCCGGCGCCGGTCGCCGGCCGGATCAGGCCCCATCACAAATACGTGAACGTGCGCCCCGATCCGTCGTCCCGGCATAAACCGGTCGCTGTCCTCCAGGGAGGGAAGCGGATCGAAATCCTCGGCGAAGAGGGAAACTGGGTGAAGATCCGCTGGAGCCGGGGGAAAAGGGAGCTCGAGGGGTGGGTATTCAGGAAGTACGTGGAAGGGCAGAAGTAAGCTGCCGCCCCAAAACATGAACTAAAAAAGGGTTGGCCCTATTATCGGCCAACCCTTTTTCATTCAGCAGACGTATGCTCAGGAGTTCAGATATTCCTTGATCTTCCCGGCCAGGGTCTGGTAGATCCGCAGGCACTCGGCCTCGTCCTTTTCCAGCAGCGTCACCCGGAACCCCTGCAGCGGGGTGTTGAAGGAGGAGAGCGGGACGATGCAGATGCCGGTGCTCGCCAGGATGTAGTAGACGAGGCGCTTGTCCGGGGAGACGCCGGGGGCGTTCACCAGGCTCTCCACCAGCTCCCGCACCTCGGCGTTCTCGATGGGGAGGGACTGGCGGCCGGTGAGAAGGCCGTCCCGGAACGCCACCGACATGTAGAAGGCGCCGTTGGTCCGGTTGACCATGAGCCCCGGGACCTCCTTCAGGCAGTCGTAAGTGATGTTGCTCATCCGCTCGTAGCGCCGGATCCGCTCCCGGAGGTAGGTCTGGTACTCGGGGTGCTGCATGATGGCCGGGATGCACTTCTGCGGCAGGGTGGTGGAGCAGACCTCGTTCATCTTGGCGGAGAGGATGGAGTTGACGTATTTTTTGAACCGCTCGTCGCGGCCGTAGTTGTAGACCTCGATCCAGCCGCAGCGGGAGCCGGGCCACGGCACCTCCTTGGAGATCCCCTTCATGGCGATGGCCGGCACGTCGCCAATGACGTCGGAGATGGGGACGGTGCTCTCGCCGTTGTAGGTGATGTTGTTGTAGACCTCGTCGGCGATGATGAAGAGCTCGTACCGGCGGGCGATGGCGACGATCCGCTCCAGGGTCTCCTTCGGATAGACCATGCCGGTGGGGTTGTCGGGGTTGATGAGGAGGATGCCGGAGATCTGGGGGTTGTACCGGACGTGGTTCTCCAGGTCCTCCAGGTCGGGATACCAGCGGTCCTCGGGCTTCAGCCGGTAGCAGACCGGCGAGGCGAGGGCGTGGGCCGCCTCTCCGATGGAGTGGGTGGTGTAGGTGGGGGAAGGCATCAGCACCCGGGTCTCGTGGCGCAGGTTTCCGTAGACCGTGGAGATGGCGTCCCCCAGGCCGTTGAAGAAGATGATGTCGTCGGGGGTTATCCGGGCCCCGCCGCGCCGGTTGGTGAGCCCGCAGAGAAACTCCCGGGTCTCCAGGACGCCGCGGGTGTGGCAGTACCCCCAGGTGTCGTTCTCCATCACCTCATTGGCCACGATCTCCTTCATCCAGCGGGGGATCTCCTCCCCCTTGACGATGGGATCGCCGATGTTCTCCCAGTTGATCTTCACCCCGTGCTTCTGGAGCTTCTCCGCCACGTTCACGATGTTGCGGATCTCGTAGGTCAGTTCGCCCGCGCCGGGCGTCACCAGTTCGTTTCTCACGTCATCCCCCGTTTTCGATGGTGTGTTGCAGCCTGAAACGACAAAGGCCGCGGGGACTACCCACGGCCTTTCGATATCTGAAGCGCAGACAACGGCTCCTTACACGGCAGCGGGCACCCCTGCGGCGCTGATCGCCGCGGCGCTGATAGCTCGTGCTGCCATGATGATGGAAACGGTGTTTTTCTTCATAGGGATTCGAATAACACAGCGTTTTTGGCAAGTCAACGCTTTTTTGGCCGGTCACCGCAGGCCGATCAGGAGCCGGCCGTCCTCGTCCCGCCACTGGAGCCAGCCGATGAGGGTGAGGTCGAAGAGGACCCGGGCGCGGTCCCCCTGGACCTCGACGATCCGGAGCGGGGTTTCCGGCGTGAGGGCCCGCAGCTGCGGCGCTTGGGGGGAAGGGGCGGAGCGGAGCGCGTAATGCGGCTTCCTGAGCCCCGGCAGAAGCCGGACCGTTCTCCCTTTCAGAAACTCTTCCCAGGAGAGGAACGACCAGCTCCGCCGCTCCTCCACCCACCCGTCCCGCCCCGCATCGTCGTAGGCGACCCGATACCACGCGCCCCGCTTTGCCATGACCGCCAGGGGGTAGCTCTCTGCCGGGCTCGACGCAAGCGGGATGCGGGGGAGGGAAGCGACGCTCTGCTCGGCGATCCGGCCGACCCCGGGCGCGCGGTAGAGGACGAAGGTGGGAGGTACGCCGTCGCGGTCGGCAAGGGAGGGGCGAACGAGAAGAACCCCGATTCCCGCGTCGGGGCGCGGCGGCCGCGGGGCGGCGCCGGCTGCGGCAGGGAGGGCCGCCAGAAGGAGGAGCAGGACCAGGATCCGCACGGCGAGGGTCACGACGACCGGAAGAGAGCCGCGAGGGAGTCGAGATAGGCCGGGGCCGCCTCGTCCCCCTCGGCGGGGGCCCAGGGGGCCTTTTCGGCCGCCGTCAGGGGGAGGTAGGGGCCGGCCTTGGCCTCGAAGAAGACCGTCCCGGCGGCAAGCCCCAGGACGGTATGAAACTCGCCGTGGGGGATGTCGACGGCAACGGCCTCCCCGCCGGGGCGAAGGACGCGGGTGCCGGTCACGTTCCCCTCCCCGTCGAAGGAGACGACGCCGAGAAGGCCGCGGAGGACCACCATCGATTCGTCCTTCAGCGGGTCGAGGTGCCGGTGGGGCTGGATGTACGACCCCGGCTCGATGGCGTTCAGGAGCCGGTGGCAGCAGAAATCGTCGGAGGGGTGGAGGTTATGGTTTTTCCGCCGCCGCGGGGCGGCGGCGGCCTGGGCCGACACCTCGTCGAGGAGGAGGCTGGTGATGATCCGCATCCCCTCCACCCTACCGGTCCACGAGGGCGAAGAGGTTGCCGTCCGGATCGGCCACCACCGCCATCTTTCCCCAGGGGCTCTGCTCCAGGGGCTGCTCGAAGCGGGCCCCCTGCTCGGAGAGCGCGCGGCAGAAGCCGTCGATATCCTTTACCCGCAGGGTGATCCCGGTGTGGCGCCCCGCCAGCGCCCGGGCCTCTTCGGTCAGGGCCAGGGCCACCCCCAGCGTGGTCCCGCCCGGGAAAAACTCCATCATCGTCATCCCCTCCTGAGAGAGGGGGAGCCTCAGCTGCTCCTTGTAGAAGCGCTTCGCCGCCTCGAAGTCGCGAACGAAGACCACCACGTTCTTCATGGCTTCAACCATGTCATACCTCGCAAAACTGGTCCGTAATATCAGGGGGAAGATACCAGAGGCGTCCGCCCGCCGCAAGAAGAACCTGCGGACGGCGGGCATGAAAAAGGCGTCCGGGCTGCGAGGCTTCGGACGCCTTTCTTATAAATCTGGCCGGGCGAGCACGAGATTCGTCCTATGAATCACCCGGGGCTGATCCCCCATCCGGCCAGTTCCGCCTGTACCCTATCCACGAGATACTCCACCCGCTCCGCCACCGCCGGCGAGAGCTCCATCCCCGGCTCGATGCTCGCCGGCTGCACCCCCCAGAGGACCATCTCGGCGGGGAGGTTCCCCTGGAGCTCCGCCACGGCCAGGAGGTCCTGAAGCCCCATCTGGTGAGGGGAGAGCTTGGTCCGGAACGCCAGCGGGATCTCCTCCCCTTCGAGCCGCATAACCGTGCCCGGCGCTTTGCCGGTCTCCACGGCATCCACGATGAGGAGCCGCTCCACCCCTTCGAGCCTCGGCAGGAGGTCGAGGCCGAGGGTACCGCCGTCGAGGAGCTCGACCCCGGGGGGAAAGCGGAAGCCTTCGGCAAGCCGCTGCACCACCCGGACGCCGATGCCGTCGTCAGTCATGATCAGGTTCCCGATGCCGAGGACGAGGACCGACACCCTACTCCCCCCGCTTCACCGGCTTGTAGCCGCCGAAGATGCTCGACATCACCCCGCCCCGCTCCTTCACGTCCATCAGCCAGGCGCTGTAGATGTGGTGGATGGCGAAGCCGACGAGCAGCCACATGACCATGTGGTGGGTGAGCCGCATCCCCTGGTCGCTGAAGAGGGCGTAGAGCGGGGTGAGGAGCGTGTGCATCACCCCGCCCGGGGCGTGCTCGGCGTAGAGGGCGAAGCCGGTGCCGACCATCACCAGGTAGAGGATGAAGACCAGGAGGTAGGTGGTGCCGGCCAGGGCGTTATGACCGGTGGGATGGGGGACCTTCCGGGAGATAAAGACGTAGTAGAGGAACATCCGCCCCATGTCGCGCCGCCCCTCGGGATAGAGGAACGGGACGAACTCCCGCCAGCCGGCATGGCGGTTCCCCACGAAGGCCCACCAGATGCGGCTCGCCACGCTGATGGCGAAGGTGTAGCCGGCCGTGAAGTGGACCACCCGCACCCACCCCATGACGTAGTCCGAGGGGTCGAGCCCCAGGGTCTTGGGAGAGCCGATGTAGATGCCGGTGACCGAGAGGGCGATGATGGCGAGCATGTTGATCCAGTGGGTCGCCCGCACCGGGACCTCCCAGACGTACTCTTCGTAAAGACAGCTCCGGTTCCGTGCCATGGCTTTCCTCCTACAGGACCTTGACGTTCACGAGCTCTCCTCCGGCCGGGTCAACCAGGTGGACGGCGCAGGCGAGGCACGGGTCGAAGGAGTGGATGGTGCGGAGGATCTCCAGGGGCTTGGCGGGGTCGGCCATGGGGGTGCCGACCAGGGCCGCCTCGTAGGGGCCCCGCTGCCCCTTCTCGTCCCGGGGGGAGGCGTTCCAGGTGGAGGGGACCACCGCCTGGTAGTTCTCGATCTTCTGGTCCCTGATCCTGATCCAGTGGCTGAGCGACCCGCGGGGGGCGTTGTGCCAGCCGTACCCTTTGGCCTCCCGGGGCCAGGTGGCGGGGTCCCACTTCTCGCCGTTGTGGATCGCCAGGTCGCCGCCGGCGATGTTGGCCACCAGCATGTCAAGCCATTTGGGAAGCTCCTGGGCCACGAGCAGGGTCTCGACGCCGCGGGCCGCCGTCCGCCCCAGGGTGGAGAAGAGGGCCTCGGGGCCGACCCCCAGTTTCCCGAGGACCATGTCGACCGCCCCCTTCGCCCCCTTGTGCCCCGCGGCGTAGGCGACGAGGATGGTGGCCAGGGGGCCGGTCTCCATCGAAGTGCCGTCGTAGCGCGGGGATTTCACCCAGGAGTACTTCCCGGTCGTGTCGATCATGTCGTAGGGGGGCCTGGGGCCGGTGTACCGCGCCTCGGTCTGCTCGTCCCACGGATGGACCCCGGCATCCCCCCCCTCGTACCAGGAGTGGGCCACGCTCTCGGTGATCTTTTTCTGGTCGATGGGGTAGACCCGGGAGAGGTCCTTGTTCAGGATGATCCCCTGGGGGAACCAGAGCTTTTCCGGCCTGCCGCTGTTGTCCAGGGGGTACTCGCCGCAGGAGAGGTAGTTCCCCACCCCCCCGCCGATGCCGGCCCACTCCTTGTAGAAGGAGGCCACCGCCAGGAGGTCGGGGATGTAAACCTTCTCCACGAACTCCTTCGCCTTTTTCAGCAGCTCGCCGATCTCGGCGATCTTCTCGGCGTTGAGGGCGTTTTGGGAGTTGGGGTCGATGGGGATCGCCATCCCCCCCACGAGGAAGGTCTGGGGGTGGGGGTTCTTGGAGCCGAGGATGGCGTGGATCCGGATCACCTCCCGCTGCCAGTCGAGGGCCTCCAGGTAGTGGGCCGTGGCCATCAGGTTCGCCTCCGGCGGGAGCCTGTAGGCCGGGTGCCCCCAGTAGGCGTTGCCGAAGGGGCCGAGGCGTCCCTTCTTGACGAAGGCCCCGAGCTTGTCCTGCACCGACTTGAAGTAGGTGGGGGAGTTGAGGGGCCAATCGGAAAGGGAGGCCGCCAGGGCCGCCGTCTTGGCCGGGTCGGCCTTCAGGGCCGAGACCACATCCACCCAGTCGAGGGCGTGGAGGTGGTAGAAGTGGATCACGTGGTCCTGCACCGCCTGGATGCCGATGATGAGGTTACGGATCAGCTCGGCGTTCATCGGGACGTGGATGTTCAGGGCGTTTTCCACCGCCCGGATGGAGGCAATGGAGTGGACCGTGGTGCAGACGCCGCAGAAGCGCTGGGTGAAATACCAGGCGTCGCGGGGGTCGCGTCCTTTGAGGATCTTCTCGATTCCCCGGAACATGGTACTGGAGCTCCAGGCATCGGTTATCCGGCCCCCGGTCACCTCCGCCTGGATCCGGAGGTGTCCCTCGATTCTCGTAATCGGGTCAACGACGATCTTGGCCATGCTCTACCCCTCCTTCCCTTCGTCGGATTCGTCTCCCTTGCGCAGTGCGCTCACCACCCCGTGGATCCCGAAGGCCGCGGCGGTGCCGGCGGCCAGCCCCAGACCGATCTTGTCGGCCGTCATCTCGATGCCGAAGCCGGGGACGTTGGGAAGCCGCCGGTAGAAGGGGGTCATGGTGTCCCAGAAGTGGGGCTCGGAGCAGCCGGCGCAGCCGTGGCCGGCCCCCACGGGCCAGCTGGTCTTCTCGTTGTAGCGCTGGGTCGGGCAGTTGTGGAAGGTCTCGGGCCCCTTGCACCCCATCTTGTAGAGGCAGTACCCCTTGCGGTGCCCCTGGTCCCCCCACTGCTCCACGTACTGGCCGGCGTCGAAGTGGGCGCGGCGCTCGCAGTTATCGTGGATCCGCTTCCCGAAGGCGAAGAGGGGGCGCCCCTTGCCGTCCACCGCCGGAAGCTTGCCGAAGGTGATGAAGTGGACGATGGTCGCCACGAGGTTGTCGGTGTTGAGGGGGCAGCCGGGGATGTTGACCACCGTGGCTCCAGGCACCGCCTCGCTTACGCTCACGGCGCCGGTCGGGTTGGGGGCGGCGGCCGGAATCCCGCCGAAGGAGGCGCAGGTCCCGACGGCGATGGTAGCGAGCGCCCCGCCGCAGACCTCCCGGGCGATGTCGACGGCGCTCCTCCCGCCGACGCAGCAGTAGATCCCGCCATCCTTCACCGGGATCGCCCCCTCCACCACGGCGATGTACTTGCCGCTCCGCTCCTTCTCGGTCTTTAGCCGGGCCTCCTCGGCCTGGTGGCCGGCGGCCGCCATGATCGTCTCGTGGTAGTCGACGGAGAGGACGTCGAGCACGATCTCCCCCACGGTCGGATTGGCCGCCCGCAGGAGCGCCTCCGAATCTCCCGTGCACCCCTGGAACTCGAGCCAGATCACCGAGGGACGCCCGTCGGCCTCCAGGGCCTCGGCGATCCGCGGCACCAGCGACACCGGCAGCGCCAGGGCCGCCGCCGTGGCGGTGCAGAACTTCATGAAGTCGCGCCGTGAGATTCCCCGCTCTTCCCAGGCGCTCGCCCCGGAGGGGCGTGGGATCACTTCCCGCTCGTCACTGCTCTTCGGCATGGGACTCCTCCTTCTGTTGAGGATAATGTGTCATCTCACCGGGTCCGGCGGCCCGGAAAATGTCCGGCACGATTTTAGAACGATATTTCCAGAAACTCCATCGCACCAAAACGAAGCGATGTCAAGGTGAAAGTGTACCACGACATTTTTCCCTGTAAATCGGTTCGGTACGAATTGAGGCTCTGGAGAAGGTCCAGTTTAAGGACAAGGACACACTACGTGCAAATACCCGGCATCCCGGCCCCGGGGAATTCCGGATTACGGTTGCTTAAAACGCCATTTGCCTAATCTTTTTCGATACGGTTCGGATGGCTTGCGGAAGTGGTAGATTGGAGGGAGGGTCGGGGCGGCGAACGAGTCAGGGGGCCCGGGCGACCGTGACGGCCACCACCGATGACGCCCCGCCGCGACGCAGCGCCCGGGCGCACTCGGCCAGGGTGCTGGCGGTGGTGCAGACGTCGTCCACGAGGAGCACCCGGCGCCCCGCGATGGGGGCGGAATCAGCCACCGCGAACGCCCCCCGCACGTTCTCCCGCCGCTCGGCGGCGCTAAGCCCCACCTGGGGAGCGGTGGGCCGCACCCGCCGCAGGGCGTCGCGCACCAGCGGCACCTCCCAGCGCCGGGCCATCACCTCGCCGATGAGAATTGCCTGGTTGAAGCCCCGCTCCCGCAGCCGGCTGCGGTGGAGAGGGACGGGAACGATAACCTCGGGGGAGGCCTCCTCCACGAACGACGAGAGATGTGCGATCGCCAGGAGGGCGAGGGGGCGGCGGAGGTGGACCTTGTGGCCGTACTTGAAGCGGTGGATCAGCTCCTGGACCGGGCCGGCGAAGAGGAGCGCCCCCCGCGCCGCCGCAAACGGTGGCGGTGCCAGGAGGCAGTCGCCGCACGGATGGTCGATCCCCCCTTCCGTCCCGTGGGGAACCCCGCAGACCTGGCACAAGGGGGAGACGACCGG
The DNA here is from genome assembly GCA_021847245.1 of Deltaproteobacteria bacterium. Classification (GTDB taxonomy): domain Bacteria; phylum Desulfobacterota; class Desulfuromonadia; order Geobacterales; family Geobacteraceae; genus Geobacter. The sequence goes on from JAJZUC010000029.1 coordinate 18,346, forward strand.
GGTCATCGCCCCCCGGCAGCCGGGGCAGAGGTGAAGCTCCCCCGCCTCCGGCACCGCCTTCCGGCAGACGTGGCACAGGGGGGGAAAGAAGATGTCGAGGAGCCCCCGGAGGAACGCCACCTACAGCCCCAGCTCCTCGTTCACCACCAGGACCCGCAGGTCGGTGAGGCGCGGCCTGCGGTCGATGACGGTGGTGATCCGGCAGATCCGGTCGGGGGCGTTACAGTCGGAGCAGAAACCGGTGGTGGCGCAGGGGGTCTTGTAGCTGAGCCGCCGGGCGTTGGGGGGAGAGGCCCACTCCTTCACCCGAGCGATCGCCTCCGTAGCGCCACCGTCCACGAGCTTGTTGCGCCCAGCCACGACGATCACCTTCCCCGGCCCGAAGAGCATGGAGCCGACCCGGTTGCCAGTGGCATCGACGTTCACGAGCCACCCGGAGAGGGTCAGGGCGTTGGTCCCGGTGAGGAAGAGGTCGCAGGTGAGCTGGCGCCGCATGATGGCGACCCGCTCCTCCAGGGAGAGCCCCGGCGCACCGTGGATCAGAAGCTCCTTTCCCTCCTCCCGCAGCCGCTCGGCCACCCGGAGATCAGCCACCGACATGGAGCCGCCGAAGCCGACGCTCTGGGCCTCCGCCGCCTCGGCGACGATGTAGTCGAAGGCCTCCTTCCCGCTGGCGCAGTAAAGGGCGGTGAAGCCGTTCTTCTCCAGCGCGGCCACCGCCTTGCGGCACTTCTGTTCGTGGTTCCAGTCGACCAGTTCCGTTGTTAGTGACATGAGAAACTCCTTTCAAAAGCGTATTGGGCACAGAAGACCCAGAGGTCACAGAGAGAACAAGAAACCAGAATCTGACTACCCCCTCAGATTGCCATCCCTTTCCTCTGTGTTCTGGCCAAGGATTCTGACTTCGCCTTACGGCCCCAGAAGCCGCATGTACTCCCCATAGCTTATCCCGGTCTTCCAGTGCCCCGTGGCCCGCCCCACGAGCGCCGCCCCGACGAAGAAGAGCACCACCAGCGCGGCAAAAATCAGGGCGTTCACCGCGACCTTCCGCCCGGTGAGCTTCATCTCCAGGGCACCCATGGCCCGGCAGTGGCTCACGCAACGCCAGCAGCCGATGCACTCCTCCGACAGCACCCGTTCCTTGCTCATGACCGGGATGTAGGCGGGGCAGACCTGGGTACAGACCCCGCAGGCAACGCACTTCTTCCCCTCCCGCGTCACCTTCACCGGCGAGAGCATCGAGACGAGCCCGAGAAGCGCCCCGTAGGGGCAAAGATAGCGGCAGAAGGGGTTTCGCACCGGAAGCGACAGGACGAGGAGAACGAGGATCACGATAAGTGGAATTCCCGAGAGGTGGAGGAAGAAGTCGAGGAGCCGCACGTCGGCGATCTTGTTGTAGTCGGAATGGATGAAGGCCGACACCGCCTCCGGCGGCATGCGCCAGAGGATTGAGTAGAGGAAGAAGAGGAGAAGCCCGTACTTGATCCCCCGCAGCGCCACGTCGAGCCAGCGCGGGGGGCGGACGTTGCGTTTGAAAAGGACGAAGCCCCGCTTCCAGAGGAGCTCCGACAGGGCCCCCACCGGGCAGACCCAGGAGCAGAAGGAGCGCTTGAGGAGCAGCGCCACCGCCACCGCCGTCACGAGGAGGAGCACCGACGCCGGATGGATCGGGTTGATGGTGCCGCTCTGGAACCAGTCCTTCACGCCGAGGAGGCCGGCGAGGGGGAGAAACCCCTCGATCCCGTCGCCCCGCGCCACGAAGGGGGCGGCGCCGCCGGAGCGGAAGTGGCGCACGAAGAGGAAGAGCCGGAGGCCGAGATAGAGCAAGAAGGCAAGGAACGCCCACTGGATGGCGATCCGGAGAGGCTGCACGTAACGCTTGCTCACGCCCTTGCTCCTTGAGACTTATTCTGTCGCATCAATGCGCTATCCTGCTACCATCGCAACGGAAGGAGGATACCATGGAACCACTCGTTGTCTTCGGCGCCGCCCTCGTTGTCTGGTGCGCCGGCATCGCCTTCGTCGACCTGCGGCGCGACCGCCTGGCAGCGCAACCCGCTTCGAAAAAGAAGGCCCCCGTGAAGGCGGCCGTCAGGGGATCGCGCAGCTCCGCTGCAGCTCCCGGTCGAGGAGGTGCCGCGGCTGCACGTTGGCCAGTGCCCGCAGGAGGCTCCGCTTGACGGCGGGGTTCTCCTTTTCCAGCTCCTTCAGGAGCTCTTTCATCCGCCGCCGCTGCAGGTCTGCCTTGCCGCAGACCGGGCAGCAGCAGCAGACCACCGGAAAGCGGTTCCCCCGGGCGAAGGGGATGATCTCCCGCTCCTCCACGTAGACCAGGGGGCGGATCACCACCGTCTCGCCGTTGTCGGCCAGCATCCGCGGCGCCATCGCCTTGAGGGAGCCGACGTAGAACTGGTTTAGCAGCAGCGTCTCGACGAAATCGTCCAGATGGTGCCCCAGCGCCAGCTTGTTGCACCCCATCCTCTGGGCCAGGGTGTAGAGAACGCCACGCTTGAGCCGGGCGCAGATGGAGCAGTAGGAGGAGCCGGGGCGCCGCTTCTCCTTGATGATGTCGTAGTGGGTGGTCGCCTCCACGTGGTGGGTGAAGCCGTGCTCCTTAAGGTGCGCCGCGATGATGTCGCTGCGAAAACCCGGGTAGCCCGAATCGACGGTGAGCGCCACCAGCTCGTACTTCACCGGCGCCCGCCGCCGGAGCTCCTCCAGGATATGCAGCAGGGTGTAGGAATCCTTCCCCCCCGAGACCGCCACCGCAACCCGGTCCCCCTCCTCGATGAGGCCGAAGTCGGCGATGGCGCGGCCGACCGCATTCTTGATTCTCTTGTATAGTTTTTCGTCAACAAACTCCACGGTCAAACCTCTTGTCAGGCGAATCGGTCAAGCGTACCCCAGGGGACGGAACGAAGTCAAGGGATGCCGCCGCCGACGGCGACTCGCAGTCTCCGGGCGCAGCGAGAAAAAACTCCCGTTACCCTTGTTCGCTGCGGGCCATCCTGCTATTATCTCCTCTGCGTCCACACGACCGAAGGAAGGGGTAAACCATGAACGACGTAATCGAGATAAAGCCGGGCCTCTGGTGGATCGGCTCCCGGGATCCGGGGCTGCGCACCTTCGACGATCTCTTTCCCACCGAGCATGGGACCACCTACAACTCGTACCTCATCAAGGGGAGCGAAAAGACCGCCATCGTCGATACGGTGAAGGGGGAGCGCTCGGCGGAGTTTCTCGCCAAGGTGAAGAGTCTCGTCGACCCGGCCACCATCGACTACTACGTGGTCAACCATACGGAGCCCGACCACTCCGGCTCCCTGGAATTCATGCTCCGGCATTCCCCCCATGCCACCGTGGTCTCCACCCAGGCGGCCAAGACTTTCCTCGGCAACCTGATCCACACCCCGTTCGCCTCCCACGTGGTGAAGGACGGCGAGGTGATCGACCTGGGGGGGAAGCGCCTGCGCTTCGTCATCGCCCCGTTTCTCCACTGGCCCGACACCATGTTCTCGCTCCTGGAGGAGGACGGCGCCCTCTTCACCTGCGACGCCTTCGGCGCCCACTACTGCGGTGCCGGGATCTTCAACGACGAGCTCCCCGACTACCGCCCTGACATGGAGTTCTACTTCGACTGCATCATGCGCCCCTTCAAGGACAAGGCGCTGGCGGCCATCGAGAAGATCCGCGGCGAGCGGGTCGAGGTCCTTTGTCCCTCCCACGGCCCGGTGATCCGCACCGACCCGTGGAAGTACATCGGCTACTACGAGGAGTGGTGCCGCCCCGCCGCCGCGGCGAAAAAGATCGTCATCTTCTACCTCTCCCCCCACGGCAACACCGAGCGGATGGCCGCCGCCGTGGCGAAGGGGGCCGCGCGCCCCGGCATCGAGGTGGTGAGCCGCCACATCTCCCACCTCACTGCGGCCGAGATCCGCGACCTGATGGAGGAGGGGGACGCCCTCCTCTTCGGGATACCAACCATCAACCGCGACGTCCCCAAGCCGATGTGGGACGTCCTGGCCTATCTCTCCACGGTGAAGCTGAAAGGGAACCTTGCCGCCGTCTTCGGGAGCTACGGCTGGAGCGGCGAGGCGTGCCGGATCGCGGAGGAGCGCCTCAAGGGGCTGAACTTCAAGCTCCCGGCCCCCTTCCTCCGCTTCCCCTTCACCCCGCGCCCAGAGGCGCTGGAACAGCTCGAAGCCTTCGGCCGGACCATCGCCGAGGAAGTGCTCAAGAAGCCGTGACCCCGCAGCCCCATGAAGGATTCCCGTTCGGATATCATCGAGGTCGCCGTTCCGCTCCCCCTCGACACCACCTTCCACTACCGGGTCCCGCCGGAGTTCCGTGACGGGGTGGCCCCCGGCAGGCGGGTACTGGTCCCCTTCGGCAGGCGGACCGTCACCGGCTACCTCCTCGGGTTCGCCCCCGACGAGGGGCGCGAGCTGCGCGCCATCCACGGCGTCCTCGACGAATCCCCCCTCTTCACCCCCCGGGAGCTGGAGCTCTACCGCTGGGCCGCCTCCTACTATCTCCACCCCCTCGGCGAGGTGATCAAGGCGGCGCTCCCCGCCGGCATCAACCTCCAGAGCCGCCGGGGAACCGCCGGCAACCCTGATGGGGAGCTGACCGGCGGCCGTTCGATCCGGACGGAGACCGTCTACCGGGCCTTGGCCCATGCCGGGCCGGCCCCGATCCCGCGCGGGAAGGGGGCCGAGATCCTTGCCCGCCTCCGGGGTGCCCGGGAGCTGACCGCCGCGGAACTGCGGCAGGCCTTCGGCGCCTGCGCCCCCCAGCTCCGGCGCCTCCGGGAGCTGGGGCTCGTGGAGAGCGAGGCGCGGGAGGTGTACCGGGACCCGTTTCGCGAGGAGACGGTCGAGCACGACTCCCCCCTCCCCCTCAACGCCGGCCAGGCGGCGGCCCTGGAGCAGATCGCCGCGGCCGCGGACGCCGCCCGGTTCGCGCCGTTTCTTCTTCTCGGCGTCACCGGAAGCGGCAAGACGGAGGTCTACCTTCAGGCCATCGCCCGGGTGCTCGCCCGCGGGCAAACCGCCCTCGTCCTGGTCCCCGAGATCGCCCTCACCCCCCAACTCGTGAACCGCTTCCGCCGCCGGTTCCGCTGCGGCATCGCGGTGCTCCACAGCGGCCTTTCCGACGGCGAGCGCTATGACGAATGGCGGCGGATCCGCCGGGGAGAGGCATCCATCGTCATCGGCGCCCGCTCCGCCATCTTCGCCCCCCTGGAGCGGCTCGGCATGATCGTGGTGGATGAGGAGCACGAATCCTCCTACAAGCAGGGAGAGGGGTTTCGCTACAACGCCCGGGACCTGGCCCTGGTCCGGGGAAAGATTGCCGGCGCCACGGTCGTCCTCGGCACCGCCACCCCCCAGGTGACGACCTGGCACGCCGCGGCGACCGGCAGGCTCACCCTCCTCTCCCTTCCGGAGCGGGTGAACGGGATGCCGCTTCCTCCGGTCGAACTGCTCGACGCCCGCGGCCAGAGGGGAGAGACGCTCCTTCCCCCCCTCGCCGCGGCGGTCGCCGCCAACCTGGCCCGGGAGGCCCAGACCCTCCTCTTCCTCAACCGCCGGGGTTTCGCCACCTGGCTCACCTGCGAGGAGTGCGGCCACGTGCTCCGCTGCCCCAACTGCACCGTCACCCTCACCTTCCACCAGCGCCGCAACCGCCATATCTGCCACTACTGCGACTTCGCCATCCCGGCCCCCTCGGTCTGCCCCGGCTGCGGCAGCGGCCAGGTAACCCTCCTCGGCCTCGGGACCGAACAGGTGGAGGCACGGATGCGGGAACGCTTCCCGGAGGCCCGCATCGACCGGATGGACCGGGACACGACCTCCGGGAAGGGTGGGCATGCCCGCATCCTCCGGAAGGTGGCGGAACGGAAGACCGACATCCTGATCGGCACCCAGATGGTCGCCAAGGGACACGATTTCCCCGGCATCACCCTGGTCGGGATCCTCTCCGTGGAGTCGGCCCTCAACATCCCCGACTACCGCAGCGGCGAGCGGACCTTTCAGCTGGTGACCCAGCTGATCGGCAGGGCCGGGAGGGGCGACGACCCCGGGCGGGTCCTCATCCAGACCCTCAACCCCGAGCATTACGCCCTGACCCACGCCGCCGCCGGCGACCTCGAAGGGTTCTACGGCACCGAGCTCGCGTTTCGCCGCGAAGCGGGGTACCCGCCGTTTGCCTACCTTGCCGCCCTATATCTGACCGGGACAGCGCCTGCCGCCACCGAGGCCGAGGCCGAGCGCCTTGCGGCGTACCTCCGCTCGCAGCGATCGGAGCAGGCCGCTCGGGTTGAGATCCTCGGCCCGGCTCCCCCTCCCCTCGCCAAGCTGCGGGGCCGCTTCCGGTGGCAGATCCTCCTCAAGGCCCCCCACCGCTCCGCTTTGCATCGGCTGCTGCTCAGGACCCGAAAGGAATACGCGCCGCCGTCCGGCATCCGCCTCCAGGTCGACGTCGATCCGCTGGAGCTGATGTGACCCCGAACCGGCAGGAAGGATTTGATTTTTTCCGGCCAACTCTCTATATTCATGAGAGTACCTACGACGCGACAGCCCGACTCCGCAGGTTCTGCAGAAGCCGGAGCGTAAAAAGAGGCAGCATGATCCGCACGATTCTCACCTATCCCGACCCGGTGCTCAAAAAGAAGTCGACGCCGGTTCCGGTCATAAACGATAAAATCAGGGAGCTCGTCCGCGACATGGCCGAGACCATGTATGACGCCCAGGGAGTAGGCCTTGCCGCCCCGCAGATCGGCGTCAGCCAGCGTGTCATCGTGATTGACGTTTCCCAGAAGGACGAAAAACCCGAGCTGATTGTCTGCATCAACCCGGTCATCGTACACAGCGAAGGCGAGTCGTTCGAGGAAGAGGGGTGCCTCTCCATCCCGAAGTATGCCGCCAATGTCCACCGCCATGAGCACGTGGTGGTAAAGGGACTGAACCTGGACGGCGCTGAGCTCACCTACCATGCGGAGGGACTCCTGGCCATCGCGTTCCAGCACGAGATCGACCATCTGGACGGGATTCTTTTCGTCGATCACCTTTCTCCTCTGAAGCGGGAGATGTTTCGGAAAAAATACCGTCGCGCGGTCGAGGAAGGGTAGCAGACAGCCATGGCCGGACTGCGCATCGTCTTCATGGGAACTCCCGACTTCGCCTGCCCTACCCTCCGCAAGCTGATCGAGCGCGGCGAGGAGGTCGTCGCCGTCGTGACCCAGCCCGACCGCCCGAAGGGACGCGGTCAGAAGCTTGTTCCCCCTCCGGTCAAGGTCGTGGCCGAGGAGCATGGCATTCCGGTGCTCCAACCCCACAGAGTCCGCGCCCCGGAGGTCGTCGAGCAGCTCCGTGCCCTGAATCCCGATCTGATGGTGGTCGTCGCCTTCGGCCAGATCCTGCCGCAGGCGCTCCTCGACATCCCGAGGTACGGCTGCATCAACATCCACGCCTCCCTTCTCCCCCGGTACCGGGGCGCCGCCCCCATCAACTGGTGTCTCATCAACGGCGAAACCGAAACCGGCATCACCACGATGCAGATGGATGCCGGCCTCGACACCGGCGACATGCTGGTGAAACGCGCCATCGCCATCGACCCGGACGAAGACGCGCAGTCACTTCACGACCGACTCTCCCGTCTCGGGGCGGAGACCGTCGCCGAGACCCTCGACCGGCTGACGGCCGGCACCCTGACCCGCGAGAAGCAGGACGACGCCCTTTCCTGCTACGCGCCGATGCTCAGAAAGGAGACCGGCCTTATCGACTGGACGAGGCCCGCCCAGGAGATCAAGAACCTCGTCCGCGGCCTCACCCCCTGGCCCGGCGCGTACACCTCGCTTCACAGCAAGACCCTGAAGGTCTGCAAGGCGGCCGCCGACGGCACCTGCGGAGAACCGGGCCTCGTCATCAGATCGGGTAGGGAGGGAATCCTCGTCGGCTGCGGCACGGGCAGCCTCCTCATTGAAGAGCTCCAGCTCGAAGGACGGAAGCGGTTGCCGGCCTCGGACTTTTTGGCCGGCTATCGCATCGAACCGGGCACCAGACTCGGTTCGCAGCCAGGAAACCACGATGCCTGATCGCCAGCAGCCCAAGAAACGCCTCTTCATCACCCTCATGGGGCTCACCTGCCTCATGATCGTCGGCGTAATCTATCTCCTCTGGTGGATCCCCACCACGGGGCTTGCCAATATACACCCCTCCCTGCCGCGCATCGCCGGCATCGTCTTTGGCGCCCTATCACTAATCGCCCTTTTCGGTACCCTGGTCCTCGTCCTGACCACCGCCCTCGGAAAGGACATCCTCTTCACCCGCTTTCTCCGCGGCGTCGTGGTCAAGTTTCTCCTCCCCGTCATCGAATTGATCGGACGGGCCTGCGGCATCTCCATCGACACCATCCGACAGTCCTTCATCGCCATGAACAACAGCCTTGTCCTCTCGCAGCGCTTCAGGGTGAAGCCGGATCGGGTCCTGATACTCCTCCCCCACTGCCTGCAACTGTTCGAGTGCGAAATCAAGGTCACCGGCGACATCAACAAATGCGCCCGCTGCGGCCGCTGCGACATCATGGGGCTGGCCGACCTGGCCCACAAGTACTCAATCGACATCTCCGTCGCCACTGGCGGGACCCTCGCCCGGAAAGTGATCATCGAAAAGCGGCCGAAACTCGTCCTAGCGGTGGCGTGCGAGCGGGATCTCACCTCGGGGATCAAGGACTGCTATCCTTTACCGGTTATCGGTGTCTTGAATGACCGTCCCTTCGGCCCCTGCTTCAATACGAAGGTCGATGTCGAGAAGATCGACGAATCGCTTCAGGCTGTCATCGGATAAGCGCTGCTGGGGCTGTAGTCCTACGGCCATGTTGCCTGGACAGATAAACGGGCGGGTCTGCCACTGCCCCCCTATCCTACCGCATCCGTAGAACATCATCCTCTGCCGACAGAATCCCAGCAAGCAGGTATCCCAAGTACGGCTCATACTCAACCCAGCTTCGCCAGGACACCCGGCCACGCGTGTACCGACCGACGCTGCGGCGGGCTCGCGCCGTTCTCCGGCCACCTCGTCTTCAATGGCACAATAAGTCCCGGTTCTTCCCGGGTAAACGAAAAAGCCCCTTCGACTGAAGGGGCTTTTTCGTTCGGGCATCTAAAAAGAACTTTAGAGGAGAACCGCTTTCTGTGCGAGTTCGAGAAGGTACGCCGGCATGACTCCAGGGACAAGCACCCCGACGACCGCGATGACGATACAGAGCGTAACCGGAGCCGAAAACTTCATCCAGTCAAACTCTTCGACCGGGTTCTTCATGTACATGTAAACCATGACTCGCAGATAGTAGTAAACCGAGGCCGCGCTGTTGAGCACCCCGATGATAGCAAGCCAGATGTAGCCCGCCTTGATGGCACCGGAGAAAAGATAGAACTTGCCGATGAATCCGGCGGTGGGGGGCATGCCGGCGAGGGAAAAGAGAAAGACGGACATCGCCAGGGCAAGGACAGGATGCTTCGTGGCAAAGCCTGCATAATCCGAAACGTTGTTGTTCTCCTCCCCCTTTTTGCCGACGAGGACAATGATCGCAAACGCACCAATGTTCATGAAGGCATAGGAGAGCATGTAGAAGAGGATGCCGGCAGTCCCTTCGGCATTGCCCGCGGTGAAACCGACCAGGGCGTACCCCGCGTGGGCAATGGAGGAGTAGGCAAGCATTCTCTTGATGTTGTCCTGATTGAGCGCAATCAGGTTGCCGATCGTCATGGTGAGAACCGCCAGGATCCAGAGGAGAGCCGACCAGTCGGCCTTCAGCGTCGGGAACGCGATGATGATGACTCTCATGAAGGCAGCAAAACCAGCCGCCTTCGGCCCGGCGGACATGAACGCCGTCATCGGGGTAGGTGCACCTTCATAGACGTCGGGGGTCCACATGTGGAAGGGGGCCGCCGCAATCTTGAACGAAAATCCGACCGCCATCAGAAGCATGCCGATGAAGAACATCGGATTCTGGGCAACGACACCATTCTGTGCAATGAATTCCGCGATTTTAATAACGCGAGTCGTGCCGGTCGCGCCGTAGGTAAGCGCCATGCCATACAGAAGGAAACCGGTAGAAAAAGCACCGAGGAGGAAATATTTCAGGCCGGCTTCATTCGACTTGAGACTTGCACGGTTGAGGCCCGCAAGGATATAGAGGGAGACAGAAAGGACTTCAAGTCCGAGGAAGATGGTCATCAGGTCGGTTCCCGACGCCATGAGCATCATGCCTACGGTGGCAAAGAGGAGCAGGGGGTACAGCTCCCCCACATTGCACCCCTCTCGCTTGAAGTAGTGATCCGATATCAGGATCGTCAACCCTCCGGAGAGGAGGAAGATGCACTTGAAAAACACAGCGAAGTTGTCCTGCAGCACCGAGCCGCTGAAGCCCGACACGGGCGCGTTCCACCCGTTCAGGACCGATACTGCGGTGAGCAGAATACCGCCGAGACTCAGGTATCCCAGATAGGCCTTTTGCTCGCTCGGAACAAACACGTTCACAAGCAGCAGCGCCATTCCGAAGATCGAGAGGATGACCTCCGGCATGATCGGCGCAAAGTTAATGGCAGGAATTGCGATAGTTTCCATCTAAGTTTCCTCCGGTGGCTGTTCTGAGACGATTACTTGGACTCAACAGGCGGCATCATGGCAGCAGGCAGCGCCTGCGGGGCCGGCATCTGGGGAATCTGCGCCCTGGCTGTCTGTCTCGACTTCACGTGCACAATCAACTTCTCAAGCGAGGGGCTCATCTTGTCGATGAACGGAGTCGGATACACGCCCATGTAGAAGATAAGCACCAGCAGAGGAAGCATCAGAGCGACCTCACGCGCGTTCAGATCCGGCAGGGTCTGGTTCTTCGGGTTGCTGAGCTCGCCGAACATGACCCGCTGGAACATCCAGAGCATGTAGACTGCCGCCAGAATCACGCCGCTCGTGCCGATGATGGCGTACCAGCGGAGCTCACTCTCAAAGGAACCGAGCAAAACGAGGAACTCGCCAACGAAGCCGTTGGTCCCCGGCAACCCGATGGATGAGAGGGTGACAATCATGAAGATAGTGGCGAAGACCGGCATCTGCTTCGCAAGCCCACCGAAGTCGGTAATCAGGCGCGTATGGCGGCGCTCGTAGATGAAGCCGACTATAAGGAACAGCGCGCCGGTGGAAACACCATGGTTAAGCATCTGCAGCATGCCACCCGAAAGACCTTGCTGGTTGAGTGCAAACACCCCGAGCATCACGTAGCCCAGGTGGGCGACCGACGAGTAGGCGACCAGCTTCTTGACGTCCTCCTGCACCATGGCAACAAGAGCTGCATAGATGATCCCGATTACAGACAGTACCGCAAAGAGTGGGGTAAATTTTGCCGTTGCATCGGGAAACAGCGGCATGGCAAACCGGACAAAACCATAGGTCCCCATCTTCAGGAGGACAGCTGCCAGGATGACGGAGCCGGCTGTCGGGGCCTCGGTGTGGGCATCGGGCAACCAGGTATGCAGCGGGAACATCGGCACCTTGATGGCGAAGGCAAGGGCAAAGGCAAGGAACATCCACGTCTGCGTAGCAGGATCGAGTCCGACTTCATAGAACCTGAGCAGGTTGAAGTCACCGCCGCCCGCCTTGAAATAAAGGGTAACCAAGGCGACCAACATGAGGAGCGAGCCGACCATCGTATAGATAAAGAACTTTACGGCAGCGTAAATCTTGTTCTTGCCACCCCAGATACCGATGATGAAGTACATCGGGATCAGCATCACTTCCCAGAAGATGTAGAAGAGGAACAGGTCGAGCGACACAAAGGCACCAAGCATGCCGACCTCAAGGAGCAGAAGACAGATCATATACTCCTTTACCTTCTCCTCCACCGCTGTCCATGTCGAAAGGATGGCAATCGGCATGATGAAGGTCGTCAGCATCACGAGCCAGATACTGATTCCATCAATCCCGACCTGATAATTCATCTGGAACGGCCCGGCGGCGATCCAGGGCACCTTCTCCACGAACTGGAACTCGGCATTGCTCTGAAAGCCTGTCAGCAGAGGCAACGAAACGGCAAAGGTCGCCAGCGTGACAAGCATCGCAAGCATCCGATGCACCGAATGGCTCTGCTTGGGGACGAAGAAGAGCAGTACGACCCCCAGAAGTGGAAGAAAGGTCATCACGCTGATTAAGGGAAACTGACTCATGAATCTGCTCCTTTGGTCCTAGTTAATTCTCAATTAGCGAAAAAGGTAGAACGCCACGATTACGACCACGCCGAGGGCCATGCTGAAGGCGTAGTTATGGACGTAACCGGTCTGAATGTTTCTCAGAACGCTGCCAATCCCTTTGACGATTCCCGCTACGCCGTTTACGACTCCATCGACCACGAGGACATCAAATCCCTTCCAGAGGAAATTGCCGAGGGCCTTGCAAGGATTAACAAAGAGGAAATCGTAAAGCTCGTCAATGTACCACTTGTTGTAGACGGCCCGGTGGAGCCGCGGAAAGGCTGCCGTAAACTTCGCCGGAGTGGATGGCGAAACGACATAGAGGAAAAAGGCGATGGCAATCCCGACCACGGCAACGGCTACGGACAGACCCATGAGTCCCCACTCCAGGGCCGCGCTGTGATGCCCCTCGGCGTGGGGGAGCTGCTGCGCCATAAAGTCCTGGGACCCTTTGAAAACAGGCTCCAAGTAATGCTCGAAAAGGTTGGGAATACCACCGAACACCTCTCCGATAACCTTGGGAATCCCGACATAACCGCCAACGATTGCAAGTATCCCCAAGACAATCAGCGGGAAGGTAATGACAAAGGGGGACTCGTGAAGATGACTCTTGGCCTTTTCCTTGATCCGGCACTCACCGAAGAACGTCATGAACACGAGACGGAACATGTAGAAGGCCGTGAACCCTGCAGCAATGGACCCCGTAGCCCAGAGGACGATATTCAGATCTCCGTGCAGAGGATTGGCAAACGCCTGCCACAAAATCTCATCCTTGGAGAAGAAGCCGGAGAATCCCGGAATACCTGAAATTGCGATGGTAGACACCAGGAAGGTGAGGAACGTTATAGGCATTGCAGCCTTGAGCCCCCCCATGTTCCTCATGTCCTGCGGGTCATCGTGGGAATGGATATGATGCAATGCGTGATGCATGGCGTGGATGACGGAGCCGGACCCGAGGAAGAGACAGGCCTTGAAGAAGGCGTGGGTCATGAGGTGGAAGATTCCGGCCGTGAATGCCCCCACCCCCATGGCGAGGAACATGAACCCGAGCTGCGACACGGTCGAATAGGCAAGGACCCGCTTGATGTCGTTTTGCGCCGTGCCAATGCTAGCAGCGAAGATTGCTGTAGCTGCACCGACGATGGCAACCACCATCATCGTTTCATGGGAGCGAATGTAGACGAAGTTCATGCGCCCGATCATGTATACGCCCGCGGTAACCATGGTAGCGGCGTGGATAAGTGCGGAAACCGGTGTCGGACCTTCCATCGCGTCCGGAAGCCAGGTGTAGAGCGGTATCTGTGCAGACTTGCCGGTTGCACCAAGGAAAAAGCAGAGAGTAATGACCGTGACGACGCCACCGACGGGAAGCAGGTGAGCGTTTGCGGCCAGCTCACGGAAATTGATCGTCCAGACATTATGGGTATGTCCAAAATACCAGTACATGGTGAAAAGACCGAGGAGAAAGCCGAAATCACCGACCCTGTTCATGACAAACGCCTTTTTACCGGCGTCTCCCGCTGATTTCTTGTGGAAGTAGTATCCAATCAGGAGATAGGAACAGAGGCCAACCCCTTCCCAGCCGACGAACATGAGAAGGAGGTTGTTGCCAAGGACCAGTAGCAGCATGGAAAAGGTAAAGAGGTTAAGGTAGGTGAAATACCGGTAGAAGCCTTCCTCCCCATGCATGTAACCAATGGAGTATACGTGGATCAGAAAGCCCACCCCGGTGACCACCATGATCATGAGTGCCGAGAGGGGATCAATGAGGAAACCGATGTCAGCCTTGAAGGTGCCTGACTTGATCCAGGTAAAGAGTACCTTCTCAAAGACGCGCTCCTCGGCCCCCTTCGAGAGAAGCTCGATCAAAATCCCACAGGACACAAGGAAGGAACAGAAGACCATCAGGGCGCCAAGGCCGCCGATCACCGTCTCGTTCTTGATCTTCTTCCCGAAGAGGCCGTTGATGACAACACCAATCAGCGGGAACAGGGGTATCAGCCATACGTACTCGAACATTCCAGACTCCTTTATAGCGCGAAATTCGGGATTTCGTTCTCTCTTTTACAGCCTCATCAGCTTGATATCCTCGACATCAATCGACTCGCGATTCTTGTAGAAGGCGATCATGAGAGCCAGTCCGACTGCCGCTTCGGCCGCCGCAACCGTCATGACGAAAAAGACGAAGATTTGGCCGTCAATACTCCCGAGATGCCGGGAAAAGGCGATGAAGGTTAGGTTTACGGCATTCAGCATCATCTCCACACACATGAAGATGACGATGGCATTGCGCCGCGTGAGGACACCAATAGTCCCGATGGAGAAGAGTATCGCGCTGAGAATCAAGTAGCTGTGCAAAGGTACCATGAGCTTTACCCCTATCGGTTAAATTTTACGTTTTGTGAGAATGACCGCGCCGATGATAGCCACGAGGAGCAGGATAGAAGTCACCTCAAAGGGGAGGAGGAAGTCCGTGTAAAGAGCCTTGCCGATTATCTCCGTGTGGCCGATCCTGTGGATCAGGTCGCTGTCAACCCCTCCCTTGGCGCCGGTGAGGGCGCTGCGGTTAAGCAGATAAAAGAGCTGAAAGAGGGTGAAGACGCCGATCAAGCTCCCGAACAGTACCGTATGGGAACTCCGCTTTCCGGCTTCGGATCGCAGATTGAGGAGCATGATGACAAACACGATCAAAACCATGATCGCTCCAGCATAGACGATGACCTGTATTGCCGCCATGAACGGAGCGTCGAGCATCACGTACAGCGTAGCGAGACAGAAAAACGTCAGGATGAGGGAGAGGGCGCTGTTGATCGGGTTCTTGCAGGTAATGACCAGAAGACTGGCCAGGACAGCCACCGCTGCCACAATCGTAAAGAAGAACGTTTCCATTGCTGCTCCTTTATCGTTTTTCTAAAAGTCTCTCTTTG
>JAJZUC010000103.1 GCA_021847245.1 Deltaproteobacteria bacterium
TGGAATCCCCCTTCTCGGGGAACCTGGTCGACATCTGCCCCACCGGCGTCTTCACCGACAAGACCGCCCGCTTCCGGGCCCGCTACTGGGACTACGAGATGGCCCCCTCGGTCTGCCCCCACTGTTCGCTCGGGTGCAACACGGTGCCGGCGGCCCGCTACCGGGAGCTGCTCAAAACCATCGCCCGGGAGAACCCCGCCGTGAACGGCCCGTTCATCTGCGACCGGGGACGGTTCTCCAATGCGGCGGTGAACGACCCGGCGCGGCCGCGGGTGCCGCTGGTGGACGGGAAGGAAGCTTCGTGGGACGAGGCCCTCGACGCCCTCATGCTGCGGATCACCGAACTGGAAGAGCTGTACGGCCCCGGGAGCCTGGCGGTGGTCGGCTCGCCGCGCCTCCCGCTGGAGGGGAACGTCCTTCTGGCTCGGCTGGCGGAACTCCTCGGCGCGGGGCATCTCTGCTACTTCGCCGAGAGGGAGGAGGGGGAGCGGGTCGCCGCCGCCGTCTCCCTCCTTGCCGGCGGCAAAGCCGCCTCCATGGCGGACGTGCGAAAGGCCGACTGTGTGGTCATTCTCGAATCGGACCTCCGGGACGAGGGGCCGATGATGCTTCTGGCGGTCCGGCAGGCATGGCGAAGCGGCGCACCGGTCTTCCTGGTGGGGAAACATGCGCCGCTGGAGCAGGCCCGGGCCGTCTCCATCGAAGCCATCGAACTCAACATCATCGAAGAGGTGCCGCTGGGGATATTCGAGCGGGCCGTGGTCATCTGCGGGACCAGGAACAACGCCCCTGCCGCCATCGAGTTGCTTGCCCGGGCCGAGGCCAAGATCGCGCCCCTCCTTCCCGGTCCCAACGCCTTCGGGGCGGGACTCCTGGCGAGGGAGCACGGAGCGGTTACCCTGGCCGAGGCTGTGGCCTCCGGAAAAGTGAAGGGGATCCTCACCGTGGAGGCCGACATCCCGGAAGTGCTCCTCGGGGGCGTGCCGTTCGTGGCCGCCCTCGACTGGCTTTCGACGGAAGCCGTTCGGCGGGCCGAGCTCGTCCTCCCCACCGCCGCCTGGGCGGAGACCGACGGCACCTTCGTCAACTTCGAGGGGCGCGCCCAGCGGTTCCGCAAGGTCATGACCCCCGGCCTCCCGATCCGGGGGCTCCCGGCCCGCTACCACGCCTCCCCCGACAAACCGGCGCCGTTCCACCCTCCCCGGGTGCACCGCAGCGTCCCGCCGGGCGGAGAGCTCCGTCCCGCCTGGCGGATCGTGGCCAAACTCATTGAGCTCTGTGGCGGAGAACCGGTGACTGAACCCTTTAAGGGACGGTGGGAACTGCTGCGGGGGCTGGACCCGGAAGGGGGAGGGGTGAGGTTGTTGCGGTGAAAAATGTTCCGTTCGGGAGGATGACCGGTTCACACGTGCGCGCGTGAACCGGTCAATAACGAGTTGGTCTAAAATGGAATCGGAATCAAAATGAAAAGCTGCTGGGATGTCCTAGGCATCCATCCGACAACCAATGATGACGATATAAAACGTGCTTATCGGGAGATGATTAAACGTTATCACCCTGATACTGTGCGGGCTCCTGAAAAAGTTCGTCAATATACGATCAGATGCGTCGAGATCATTGACGCATACAATGAAGCTTTAACCTATGCTGAGGCTAGCAAAAAGGAGGCTAAAGAAACGGAAGGCCTTCTTTTTCCAAATGAATTGACCAGAAAAAGGAATTTGTTCGCCTTGATTTTTGGCTATATTGAAATGCCATTTCTCTATGCTTTCGGGGTTTTGTTTCTCCTCGAGTATGTATTTGGCATTCCTTGGTTATCAAAGGGCTTAACTTTTATCACATCCAATGTAGTTAGCTTGCCAGATGACAACCTGTTTAAAAAGGTACTGTCAGCCGTGTTTGCCATTGTGGGTGGTATCCTATTTTCATTCTTGTTATACATTCCACTCGTTGTGCCGTTTACAATAGTATGGAGCAACATTGTTAATACCAAACTTGAAAGATATGCCTGTAAAGCAGGTTTCTTTATAATGGTGGCAATCTATATATACATCGCTTATTTCACCTCATTATTTTCTAACACTCCGTTTAGTTACCAACAAGAAGGCTATTATTCTCTGTTAGCAGATGTCCTTCGTTTAACTTTTTGTTTTACTGCTCCTTCTTACCTTTTTGGTCAATGGATAAAGGATCTGTTTAGATACAAACGCATTAAAGACAAAATTAAATTTGGAGAGTGAATTTTAAAGGTTTAGAGAAGGATAGAAGGGTCAGGTCTAGAGAAGGATAGAAGGGTCAGGTCTACATTCTACACTGGATGAAATCTTATAGACTTATTAGCAGAAAGAATGGGATGTCGGGGAAAGCCATGAATGTAGAATGTAGACCTGACCCTTAAGGCTTGCTTATGAAATGAGAGGGTAAATGCCAACTATTTTGAGGGTGGGACCATATCGTTTCTTCTTTTATGCAAGCGACCGTGATGAGCCGGTGCATATCCATGTCGAGAGAGAAGACAATGTTGCGAAATTTTGGCTCGACCCTATCCGATTACAGACCAGTGGAGGATTCAGTCGGTTGGAACTGAAAAGGATTCGGGCTATCATCGATGAAAACCAACAAGAACTCATGGAGGCGTGGGATGAGTATTTCGGCCGTTAAGATGGAGATTCCCTATGCGGTAGAGGTCCACATAACCGAAGATACTCTCTCGGTTGATTTGAGTGACGGTAGAAGCATCGCCGTCCCCCTGGGCTGGTATCCGCGACTGGAGCTCGCCACCCCAGAGGAAAGAAAAAACTGGCGACTTATCGGCAATGGACTGGGAATCCATTGGGAAGACATCGACGAAGACATCAGTGTCGAAGGCCTTCTGGCCGGCAGGCCGTCCGGGGAGAGTCAACTTTCCTTAAAGAGATGGCTTCAATCACGGCAGACCAGGGACGACGAACGCTAAAGCGGAATATATCAGAAATGTCACCGATAGCCCTCGACATAAAAAAGTCAACAGATAAGCATCGAAACTCTAACCAACCAGAAAAGGAGCACCATGAGCAGCTATCCAAAATGTCCACAATGCAGTTCTGAATACACCTACGAAGACGGGACCATGTACGTCTGCCCGGAATGCGCCCATGAATGGCCGACGGCTGCGCCGGGAGAGGGCCCGGAAGAGCAGCGCGTCGTGCGCGATGCCTTCGGCAATGTGCTCAGCGACGGCGACTCCGTCACGGTGATCAAGGATCTGAAGATCAAAGGCTCGTCGGCGGTGGTGAAGGTCGGTACCAAGGTGCGAAACATCCGCATCGTGGAAGGCGATCATGACATCGACTGCAGGATCGACGGCATCGGCGCCATGCAGTTGAAGTCGGAGTTTGTGAAGAAGGCGTAGAGGTGGCAACAACTGATACAGTAGGTCAGAACGGAAAGGAATGATGTCGATGCCAACAATCTCGATGTTTTATGGAATCATAATACGAATGTACTTCGCCCCCGGCGAGCATCCGCCACCGCATTTCCATGTGTATTACAACGAGTTCAAGGCCACTGTTGATATCCGCACGTGTGAGGTGATGGATGGCAACCTCCCAATCAGACAAATAAAGCTTGTGCTGGCCTGGGCTGTGCTGCATCAGGAAGAGTTGATGGCCGACTGGCAGCTGGTCATGAATGGAGAAGAGCCATTCAAGATCCAGCCGCTTCAGTAAGGAGGACGATCATGTATCCTTCAGTAATAAAAGTTGTTCCCGGCGACGACTACAAACTTTTCGTTGAATTCGAAAATGGCGAAACCGGCTTGCTCGACATGAAGCCGATTCTTGATTTCGGCATATTTCAGCGGCTCAAGGACTCTGATGCTTTCAGCCGGGTTCGCGTTGCGTTCGATACGATCGAATGGGACTGCGGAGTCGATCTCGACCCTGAGTACGTCTATGCTCAGTGCAAGGCGGGGAAAGCCGCATAGTCGGCGGTTTGACGCGGAATACGGTACCG
The DNA here is from genome assembly GCA_021847245.1 of Deltaproteobacteria bacterium. Lineage (GTDB taxonomy): Bacteria > Desulfobacterota > Desulfuromonadia > Geobacterales > Geobacteraceae > Geobacter. Next base: position 3,994 of record JAJZUC010000103.1, read on the forward strand.
AATGTCACCGATAACCCTCGACATAACCATCCACTTGGCGAAGATCGCCCTGATCTTCTTCGTGGTGCTGACCCTGGCGGCGTACCTGGTCTTCGCCGAGCGGCGGCTCCTGGCCTGGATCCAGGACCGGAAGGGGCCGAACCGGGTGGGGCCGTTTGGCCTCCTGCAGCCGCTGGCGGACCTGATCAAGCTCCTGACCAAGGAGGATTTCCGCCCCCCCCAGGCCGACAAGTGGCTCTTCTACCTGGCGCCGGCCATGGCGGCGATCCCGGCGATCCTCACCTTCGCGGTGATCCCCTTCGGGGCACCGGTGACGCTCTTCGGCCGGGAGGTGCCGCTCCAGGTGGCGGACCTGAACGTGGGGCTCCTCTTCTTCATGGCGCTCTCCTCCATCGCGGTCTACGGGGTGGCGCTGGGGGGGTGGGCCTCCAACTCGAAGTATGCGCTGCTCGGCGCCATCCGGGGGCTGGCGCAGCTCATCTCCTACGAGCTCTCCATGGGGCTGTCGCTGGTGCCGACGGTGATGCTCGCCGGGTCGCTGCGGCTCTCGGACATCGTGGCGGCCCAGGCGTCGGTACCGTTCATCGTCTACCAGCCGCTCGCCTTCGCGATCTTTCTGGTGAGCATCGCGGCGGAGTGCAAGCGGATCCCCTTCGATATCCCCGAGGCGGAGGGGGAGCTGGTGGCCGGCTTCCACACAGAGTACTCGGGGATGCGCTTCGGCCTTTTCTTCGTGGGGGAGTACATCAACATCATCGTCCTCGGGGGGCTGGCGACGACCTTCTTCCTCGGCGGCTGGCACGGGCCGCTCCTTCCCCCCTTCGTCTGGTTCGCCGCCAAGACCCTCGCCTTCGCCTTCTTCTTCATCTGGATGCGGGGGACCCTGCCGCGGCTCCGCTACGACCAGCTGATGCACCTGGGGTGGAAGTTCCTGACCCCCCTGGCGCTTCTCAACATCCTCGCCACCGGCTGGTGGCTCATGATCAGGGAACCACACTGAGGGAAAGGGGGGAAACGCAGGGTCTCCGAACGCAACACGCCGGCAAGTCGTCGTAGTGAACTCTCACGCAACGAAGCAAAGGAGGACGTGTCATGGTGGAGAATGTGAATGCGCGGGACAAGGACGGGCACACGCCGCTCATCGAGGCGGCGAAGGCGGGGGATGTGGAGGCGATTCGTGATCTGGTCTCCAGGGGGGCGGAGCTGGAGGCCAGGAGCGAGAAGGGAAAGACGGCGCTGCACTATGCGGCGGCCAGTGGCCACGCCTGGGCCATCAAGGCGCTCCTGGAGGCAGGGGCGGCGGTGGATCCCCGGGACAATGAGTGGCACACCCCGCTGATGCTGGCGGCCAACTACGGCTGCGACGAGTGCGTGCAGGACCTCCTCGGCGCCGGCGCCGACCCGGCCGCCAAGATGAAGCTCGGCAACACGGCCCTGACCTATGCGGAGACCAACGGACACCCCGAAACCCTCGATCTTCTGAAGAAGGCGCTGCGCGCCAAGGCGCCGGCGTAACGGAGACGGCACGGGGGGCCGCCGTGCCCCCCTGCGTAAAACCATGCCCATTCTCAACGACCTGAAAGCGCTGGCCACCGGCCTCTTCGTCACCTGGAAGCATATCTTCCGCCGCCCGGTGACGGTGGAGTATCCGGACGTGAAGCGGACCCCCTATCCCCGCTACCGGGCGCGGATCGTCCTGACCCGCGACCCCGACGGCGGGGAGCGCTGCGTCGCCTGCTACCTCTGTTCCGCCGCCTGCCCCGTGGACTGCATCTCCATGGAGGCGGCGGAAGGGGAGGGGGGACGGCGCTACGCCCGGTGGTTCCGGATCAACTTCTCCCGCTGCATCTTCTGCGGCCTCTGCGCCGAGGCGTGCCCGACCCTGGCGATCCAGATGACCCCCGACTACGAGATCTGCGAGCGGGAGGTGATGGAGCTGGTCTACGAGAAGGAGGAGCTCCTGATCGACGGCTGCGGCAAGGACCCGGAGTACGACTTCTACCGCCACGCCGGGATCGGGGTGGTGAACCCCCGCGGCGGGAACCCGGACGAGGAGCCGCCGGTGGATGTGCGGGGGCTGATGCCGTAGCCGGATAAATATGAAACAGCGGTTTACAATTGCCGAGTTCTGTGATATTTGGATGTTGGGACACGCTGGAGCCCGAAAAATACGGATATCTGGCTGCGGTATGGAGACGGCGGTTTGCGCCCGAAGGGCGCTTCATCTCAGGGAGTGAGAAAGGAGAAGCGTATGAAACGTATTCGTCTGTTTGCTGTCGTGGCCCTCGTGATGCTTGCGGTGGCGTCTCCGGCGCTGGCCGGAAGCTTCGGCACCGCCGACGAGGCCAGGGCCATGCTGGAGCGGGCCGTTGCCGCCGTCAAGGCCAACAAGGCCGAGGCCCTCGCCAAGTTCACCAAGGGAGAGGACGGCTTCAAGGACCGCGACCTCTATC
>JAJZUC010000104.1 GCA_021847245.1 Deltaproteobacteria bacterium
GCACCCGGACCTCGCGCCGCAGGGTCCGCAGGTGCTGGTGGGCATAGACCACCTCGACACCGAACAGGACGATGAGCCAGCTCGTGTAGAGCCAGACCATGAAGACCGGCAGCACCGCCAGGGTGCCATAGATGGCGTTGTACTTCGCCACCCCCACCTGGAAATGAATGTATCCCCACTGGGCCGCCTGCCAGAGGGTCCCGGCGATCACCCCTCCCATGAGGGCCGAACGGAAGCGGACCTTGGTGTTGGGAATAAACATGTAGAGGAAGATCAGCGCAAGCCAGATGCTCAGGTAAGGAACTATGTGAAAAAGGGGGACGAGGAGGTCGCCCAGGTAGCTGGAACGGATCAGCCACTGGACGAACCACTGGCTCTGGAGGGTGGTAGTGATGCTCAGGGCGGCGAAGAGCAGGAGCGGGCCGCTGATCAGGACGCTCAGGTAATCGCTGAACTTGCGGTAGAGGGAGCGGGTCTCCCGGACTCCCCAGATGGCGTTGAACGCCTCCTCGATATTGCCGAGAAGGGTCACGGCGGTGACCAGGAGCGCCGCAAGGCCGACGGCGCCAAGGGAGCCGACCTTGGTGTTGTTGATGTAGGTGACGATCCGGTCGACGATCTCGTGGGAACCGGCCGCCACCTGGCTCAGGATGAACGGTTCGAGGGTGTTCTGGACCCCCAGCCCTTTAAGCACCGCAAACGCCAGGGCGAAAAGCGGCACGATGGAAAGGAGGGTGGAAAAGGTGAGGGCCGAGGCCCGGAGCAGGCACTGGTCGGCGTAAAAGCCCCGGCAGACAATGACGGCGATCTGGAGAAACTTGAGGGGGCGCCTCTTGAGCGGGCCGAAGGTCTCCGGCTCCAGCTCCCCGATGGTATGGGTCAGTAAGTGGCCTATCCTCTCGCGGATACCGTCGTTGTCCGCCATCGCCTCACCATGCCCCGTCCGGCATCCGCGCACGAAAAAGCCCACACGGCGGTGGGCTTTCGTGCGACGCGGGACGCCCCTACATCTCCCGGTATTTCTCTTTCTCCCGCTCCATGGCTTCCTTGCCCGCCTCGATGGCGGAGGTGATGATCGCCTTCTTCTCGGCGAAGACGTCCTTGGTCTCTTCGAAGGTGTCCTTGATCTTGGACTGGGCTTCCTTGGTGAACCCCTTGATCTTGTCGATCGCATCCTCGGTCAGGTCCACGATGTTCTCACGCATCTCCCGGCCGGTCTTGGGCGCCAGCAGCAGCCCGAGCCCCGCGCCGACCGCGGCGCCGGCCAGAAACGACATGAATACCGTTCCCGCGCTTATCCCCTTGTCATCGTCAGTCATGGCATTACCTCCTTTTCTTGATGAATCGCTCAATGAGAAGCTTCCCCGCCGCCCGGGCGCCGGTGGCCCAGATCGACGAGGTGGCCGCCGCGTGGGCTACGGTGCCGATCACCGCGTTGATCGTCCGGATGTTGCGTCCCGTATCCCCCACCGCCTCCATGAAGGTCTGGACCTCCTCCCGTTTCGCGGCGATCCCTTCGGTCACGGTCCGCAGTTCGGTCAGGGTCTTTTCCAGTTCCAGCAGCACCGGCTTCAGTTCGCCGCCGGCGCGGTTCACAAACCCCCGGAGGTCGGTGGCGGCCCTGCGAATCTCTATCAGCGTCGGGATCATGAACGCCACCAGCACCACCAGTGCCAGCGCCAATACCACAACGGCCACAGCGGTAACAGTCATGCAGTCGAATCCTCCCGGGCGCGGAAATGTTGAAAGTATAAATCAGGAGCACGATATTGCAAGGCGACTATACCTCATCCCCTCGCGCATTTGCAAAGAAAATGCTCAGTATTGGCGCGGTTCTCCGCCCCACCCCGGCGGGAAATTTTCGATTGACAAACCCCCGGCGGTTCCGTATCCTCTCATGAAAACTGAATAGAAACGCTTTCTTATCAAGAGTGGTGGAGGGAAAGGCCCTGCGAAACCACAGCAACCGGTCTTTTCCGGTTCGCGTTCGAGCTTGGACCAAGGCGCCGAGGAGGCGGCCCGGAGGTGTACAGAGAGTACACCGAGGGGCCAACGACGATGGCAACGCAGGTATCAGCCCGAAGGCGAAGCGGAAGACGCCAGGTGCTAAATCCTGCCTGGATAGGCAAAGATGAGAAGGTGCTTGACGATAGCCCGACCGTCACAAAGCCCCTTCTCGCCACCGCGGGAAGGGGCTGTTTCGTTCATGGAGAGTGGCACGCAATGTCCGTCGGCATCGTTGAAGAACAATCCGTAACCTTCGATACGGAGCTCCGCCTGGAGAGCGGCCGGATCCTCGGCCCCATCACCCTGGCCTACGAGACTTACGGCACCCTCAACGCCGACCGCTCCAACGCCGTCCTGGTGGCACACGCCTGGACCGGCAACGCCCACCTGGCGGGGAAATACCGGGAAGACGACCCCAAGCCGGGATGGTGGGACGCCATCGTCGGTCCGGGGCGCCTCCTCGACACCGACCGCTACTTTGTCATCTGTTCCAACGTCATCGGCTCCTGCTACGGCTCCACCGGCCCCGCCTCCGTCAACCCCCGCACCGGCAGGCGCTACAACCTGTCGTTCCCGGTCATCACCATCCGCGACATGGTGCGGGCCCAGGCGCTGCTCATCGACCACCTCGGCATCGACCGGCTTCTCACGGTCCTCGGCGGGAGCATGGGGGGGATGCAGGCGCTGGAATGGGCGACCCAGTTTCCCGAGCGGATCCGCTCTGCCATCCCCCTGGCCACCACCAGCCGCCCCTCCCCCCAGGCAATCTCCCTCAACGCCGTGGCCCGCTGGGCCATCTTCAACGACCCCACCTGGAAAAAGGGGGAGTACAAGAAGAACCCCAAGGACGGACTGGCGCTTGCCCGTGGCATCGGCCACATCACCTTCCTCTCCGACGAGTCGATGTGGCAGAAGTTCGACCGCCGCTATTCCAGCCGGGACGGTCTTTTCGATTTCTTCGGCCAGTTCGAGGTCGAGCGGTATCTCACCTACAACGGCTACAACTTCGTCGACCGGTTCGACACCAACTCGTTTCTCTACCTCGCCAAGGCGCTCGACCTCTACGACGTCTCCTGGGGGTACGAGTCGCTGGAAGAGGCCTTTGCCCGGGTGCGGGCGCCGTTGCAGTTCTTCGCCTTCACCTCCGACTGGCTCTACCCCCCCTACCAGACCGAGGAGATGGCGAACATCCTGAAAAAGCTCGGCAAACCGGTGGAATACCACCTCATCGAGTCCACCTACGGCCACGATGCGTTCCTTCTGGAGCACGAGACCTTCGCGCCGCTGGTGCGGGAGTTCCTCGACAAAGTCTAGAAGCCCCGCCACCGTCTCAGGAGGAGCAGATGGCACGAAAGATATTCATCGCCGCCACCAGCCAGAACTGCGGCAAGACCACAACCAGCATCTCGCTGCTCCATCTCGCCCGGAAGAAATACCAAAACGTCGGCTTCATCAAGCCCCTCGGCCCCAAGCCGACCACCCTGCGTGGCATCCCCATGGACAAGGACGCCGCCCTCATGGCCCAGGTCTTCGGCCTGCGGAAAGACCTCCGCGCCATGTCGCCGGTGGTGGTCTATCCCGATACCACCCGCCGGGCGATCGACGGGGAGCTCTCCCCCTGCCGTCTCGAAGAGGAGATCCTCAGGGCCTACGAGGAGCTCGAAAAGACGTGCGACTTCATCATCATCGAAGGGTCGGGGCACCCCGGGGTCGGCTCGGTCCTGAAGCTCTCCAACGCCCGCATCGCCCGGTTGCTGGACGCCCCGGTGCTGATGGTGACCGGTGGCGGCGTCGGCAACGTCGTCGACTCGGTCTACATGAACCTGGCGCTCTTCGAGAAAGAGGGGGTCGACGTCCGGGCGATCCTCGCCAACAAGCTGATCCCCGACAAGCGGGAGCGGATCCTCGACTACCTGCGGCGCGCCTTCGCCGGCGAGCCGTTCTCCGTAATCGGCGGCTTCGACTTCCAGCCGATCCTCGCCAACCCGACCCTGCGCCGGGTCTCCCGGCTCCTGGACCTCCCCCTTCATGGGAGCCGGCGGGAGATGGGACGGATCATCCACAACGTGCAGATAGCCGCGGCATCGACCCAGCGGGTGGCCGAGCTGCTGCGGGAGTCGACGCTGCTCATCGTCACCAGCAGCCGCGACGAGCTCCTCGTTACTCTCTCCAACCTCTACCACATGCCCGACTACCGCTCGAAGATCGTCGGCCTGGTCATCCCGGGAATCATCCCGATCAGCACCATCACCCACCAGATCCTCGAACGGAGCAACATCCCCTACCTGCGAAACCGCACCCACACCACCGCCGAACTGTACCGCATCATCACCGAGGACGTCTCCAAGATCACCCCCGAAGACACCGAAAAGCTCGCCCTCATCCGGACGCTGGCCGAAAAGCGCCTCGACTTCGAGGAATTGGATGCCCTTTTCGAGCCCCGCAACACAGTGGTAATCTGATTTCGGGGGTCAGAACCGGTAGCCGACACCCGCGATGATGAGGTCGGCATCCTGGTTGTAGCTCGTGACGATGCGGCTCCAGGAGGCGCGCAGACCCCAGTGGGGATCGAACCGCCAGCTCCCGGTCATGGTGACGATCGCCGCCAGGGGCCTCCCGTCGCTTTCCTGCGGCGGGAGACGGTGGTGATCGACGGTGACGAAGGGACCGGCGCCGAAGCCGAGGGCCAGGCGGTCGTCGAAGAAGGTCTTCGCCCCCCAGAGCTGGGTGGCGAGACTGTTGCGCCGGTACAGACTGCTTTCCCCCTCGTAGAGCCACGCGGCGCTCCACTCCAGATAGCGCAGGATCCCCCGGCGGTATTCGATCCCCAGGGCGCTCCCGTGCTCGGAATCGAATCTGTTCAGGATCGACTCGCCGAGAAAGAGCGTTATTTCGTTGTCCGTCTGCTTTTCGCGTGAGGGAGCCGGCGAGAGCGCTGCGGAAGCCGGGGAAGAATCGAGCTGGTACCCGATTCCGAGGAGGGTGGTAAAGGTGTCGATACTGGCGCCGGTCTTGACCCAGTTGGCGCGGAGCCGGAGCAGCCAGCGGCTCTCCGTATGCCAGGTCGCCGCAAGGCTCAGCATCCCCCCCGCACCGTGGTCGACATACGATCCCCCGCCGCCCGGCGGGGCGGTGGTGTCGTAGTACAGGTACCCCCCGCCGCCGGCGGCCAGGGAAAGCCGCTCCTCCAGCAGAGTGGTGCGTACCCAGAGGGTCAGGGCGGTGCCGTCGCGGTGGTGGTTCGGGAGGTGCCCCTCGTTCAGATAGGAGAGGCTGACGGCGCCATGCTCTCCCACTTTCTCCAGATATTCCAGCTGCCACGCATAGGAGGAGTCGTGCAGCGAGCTCCCCTGCGCCAGCCCTCCCAGGCCGAAGAATTCCTCTCCCCGGGCCGGGGAAGCCGCAAGCACGAGCATGAGCACACACAGAAACCACGGCATACCCCTCTCCTCGTACACGGCCCATCTCACCGTTTCGCCTCGTCCGGGAGCGTGTCGAGGAGGAGGGCTATCTTCATCCCCTTGTCGCTCCCGCCTAGGGAGCCGGCGGCGTCGGCAGCGCAGACCTGCAGCAGCAGCGGGAAGAGCGGGTGCTCCATGAACCGGCGCTGGTGCCGCGACAGCCGGACATCGGGAGTCAGGTTCCACGAGAAGTGAAAGGTGTGGTGCTTCACGAGCCAGGCGACGTCGGCGGCGATCTCCCCGAGGCCGAGGCGTTCCATCGCCGCCGGGACGAGCTCCGCCCCCGCTTCGGCGTGCCCCCGGGAGCGCCACCGCCCCCGCACGAAGGCGGTAGTCTCCGCCTTGCCGATGTCGTGGAGAAGCACCCCCCAGAAGACCCGCGGATCGGCGTCACCGGGGACCGCGGCGACGGCGAGGAGGGTATGGGTCCAGGCGTCCCCCTCGGCGTGGAACTGTTCGGGCTGCGGGACGCCATGCAGGCGGGCCACCTCGGGGAGCCTCGCCCCGATGCTCCCGTCGACAAGCCACTCCTCGACCAGTTCCCTGCAGCGGCGGGCGGTGGTAACGGCGGCCGGCATCCGCTACGGACGCTCCACGAGGGAGGCGAACTTCTCCACCAGCACGCCGACCTCCTTGGCGATCCGCCCGTCGGGGGCGCCGACCGCCACCGGACCGAAGTGACCGGCGGAGGTGAGCCCCTGGACGACGCAGCCGTGGATCAGGAATGCCTTGAGGATGTCGAGGACCACGGTGTCTCCGCCACCACCGATCATCCCCTCGGAGGTGAAGGCAGCGGCCGCCTTGCCGTCGAGCTTTCTGAAGTACTTGACGCTTTCGTCGATCAGCTTCTTCACCGGCCAGGCCATGGTGCCGAAGTAGTTGGGGGAGCCGACGATGAAGCCGTCGTAGGAGGGGAGCGTGTCGATGTCGACCTCCTCCACCTTCTTCAGGTC
>JAJZUC010000030.1 GCA_021847245.1 Deltaproteobacteria bacterium
GTGAGATGTGAGATGTGAGATGTGAGATGTGAGATGTGAGATGTGAGATGTGAGATGTGAGATGTGAGATGTGAGATGTGAGATGTGAGATGTGAGATGTGAGATGTGAGATGTGAGATGTGAGGGGCGCCTTTTTCGCCGGTTGGCATGTTCCGTGCTCGGGCATCCATGGAGATGTTCAACATTTTCCTCAAGTAGACTCGGCTTTTGCCGATAGGTACACCATGCAGACGACTCTCCCGACCGATACCCTGATCCAGGACAACGATGCGGCCCGTGCCCGGCGCCTCGCCGAGGCAAAGGGAGGCGCCTCCGGGCGCGGGAGTGCGGCGGCAAGGAAGGTGGCCCGGGAGTTCGAGGCGATCTTCATCGGGATGATGCTCAAGTCGATGCGGGAGACGGTCGGCAAGGACCCCATCGCCGGCGGGGGGAAGGGGGAGGAGATCTTTCAGTCGCTCCTCGACCAGGAGTACGCCACCGCCTTCGCGGCCCGGGGAGGGCTCGGCCTGGCGCCGCTGATCGAGCAACAGCTCGTCAAGGAGCCGGCGGCAGCGCCGCAGAAGCATCCCGCCGCGGCGGCGAAGGTTCCCCGCGATCCGTACGAAAGGTGATTGATGACGATTAACGGCGATATCGTATCCCTCTCCAGCGTGGCGGCCGCCGGAAACGCCGGGGCTGCACGGCCGGCCGCCGGGAGCGCCAGGACCCATGCCGCCCCCGCGGTTGCCGGCGCCGACCGGGTGGAGCTCTCCCTCGGGAAGGCGCAGGTCGAGCGTCTCAGGCAGACGGCAGCCGGCGAGCCGGAGTTCCGGGCCGAAAAGGTCGCAAACATTAAGCAGCAGATCGAGGCAGGAAGCTATCAGATTGACCCCCGGGCGGTGGCGGCGAAGATTGCCGCCCTGCAAGGGTAGTTTTCGGAGGAACGGATGGCAAGTGGTATGACGAATCTGGTCGAGGTCCTGAAGGCCCGGCGGGCGAGCATGGAGAAGATGCGGCAACTTCTCGAGGAGGAGCGGCAGAGCATCCTCGCCCTCGATACGGAACGGCTCCGGGAGGCGGTTGCCCGCAAGGTGGAGGTGGCGGCCGCCATGGAGGAACTGGACGGCACCTGCCGGACCCTTCTGGCCCGGGAGGGGGCGGCGCACGGCCTCTCCGGCACGGTCACCCTGTCCCCCCTCATCGCCTGTACCCCCAAGCCGGCGAGGGAGGAGCTGGCGAACCTCCAGGAGACCCTCGCCGCCCGCGCCGAAGAGCTTCGAGGGATGATCGCCGACAACCGGCGGCTCCTCGAAAGCTCCCTTGCCACCGTCGGCAGGTCCCTTGCCTTCTTCCAGAGCCGCTTCACCGTGGCGGAGACCTACGGCGGGACGGGCCGGATGGTGGAGCGGAGCGCCGGGTCGGGGCTGCTGCGCAAGGAGCTGTGAGATGAGCATTCTCAGCATTCTCGATATCGGGAAGTCGGGCATCACCGCCCAGCGCCTCGCCCTGGAGGTGACGAGCCAGAACGTCTCCAACGTCAACACCCCCGGCTATTCTCGCCAGAGCACCATTTTCGAAAGCGGCAACGTCTCCATGGAGCGGGGCTTTCCCCTTGGCAACGGCGTCCAGGTGGCGGAGATCCAGCGGGCCTATGACGACTTCCTCCAGATGCAGCTAAAGAACGAGAGCTCCACGAACGGCCAGGCAACGACGGTCCTTTCGTCCATGAACCAGGCCGAACAGCTCTTCAACGAGTTCACCACCGACGGTCTCGGCAAGTCGATGCAGGATTTCTTCAAGGCGTGGCAGGACCTGACCGCCAACCCCCAGGGGCAGCCGGAGCGCCAGGCTGTTCTCGCCCGCGCCCAGCAGCTTGTCGATCAGTTCCACCGGGTCAACGGCTACCTGAATGACATCAAGACCGATGCGAACAAGTCGCTGGAGGGGATCACCGCCGACGTGAACGACAAGCTGACCCAGATCGCCTCCCTGAACGACCAGATTCGCCAGGTGGAGATCCAGGGGACAACGGCCAACGAGTTGCGCGACAAGCGGGACCTCCTGGTCCGGCAGCTTGCCCAGAAGGTGGGGATCACCTACCTGGAGCAGCCGGACGGGATGCTGAATGTGAGCCTTACCCTCGGCCAGCCCCTGGTCCTCGGCAAGGATGCGGCGACCCTTTCGTTGCAGCCCGATCCGGCCAACGGCGGATTCTACAAGGTGTTCACCACGCCGCCGGGGGGGACCTCCGCCATCGACATCACTTCCATCGTCGGCGGTCCCGGCAACAGTCAGGGGGAGATGGGGGGGACCCTGCAGGTGCGCGACACCCTGGTGAACCAGTTCATCACCGATCTGGACGAGCTGGCCTACAACCTCGCCACCCAGGTGAACGCCGCGCACTCCGCCGGCTTCGGCCTGACCGGCTCCACGGGGCTCGATTTCTTCACCCCCCCGGCCGCCATGGCCGGCTACGGCGGCCTCGGCGGAATTTCGGTAAGCATCACCAACACAAACGATATTGCCGCGGCCGACACCGATCCCATCACCGGCGGCACCGGCAACAACAAGAACGCCTCGACGATCGCGAGCCTCTACGACAAGACCCTCCCCTTTTCCAGCGGCAATACCACCCTCGAAGGGTTTTACAACTCCCTCGTCGGCAAGGTGGGGGTGGCGGTGCAGAATGCCCAGAGGGGGCAGACCCTGAGCGACGGTGTCATCAAGCAGCTCGACAACCTGAGGGAGTCCAATTCCGGCGTCTCCCTCGACGAGGAACTCGCCAACCTGATCAAGTATCAGAAGGCGTTCGAGGGGTCGGCAAAGCTCATCACCACCGGCGCCGAGATGATGGATACCATTCTCGGACTCGTCCGGTAAACGACAGGATTTCGGAGAACCATCATGCGCGTGACCCAGAATACGACGGCCAACCTCGTCCTCAATAACCTCCAGGTCATCCGTCAGCGGACCGAGGAGCTGGAGCAGCAGTCATCCACCGGGCTCAAGGTGAGCAAGCCGAGCGATGACCCGGTTACCGCCCAGCAGATCCTCCACCTCAAGGGGCTCATCGCCCAGGGGGACCAGTACGACCGCAACATCTCAAACGGTACCGCCTGGCTCTCCATGGGCGAGTCGGCCATGTCCGAGATGGGGAACGTCCTTTCCCGGGCCAAGGAGCTCGCCGTGCAGATGGCCAACGGCACCAACGACCAGAATGCGCGCACGGCCGCCATGAACGAATTCACCCAGATGAGGAACCAGCTGATTCTGCTCGGTAATACCCAGCTCAACGGTCGTTACATCTTCGGCGGTTTCAAGAACGACACCCCCCCGTTCGATGCGGCCGGCAACTTCACCGGTACCGATGACCAGATCATGGTCGAGGTGGACCGCGGCGCCCAGGTGGCGATCAACTATTCAGGGGGAAATCTCCTGCGCGGCGGTACCCCTCCCGGTTCCAGCGGCACCGACATCATCGGCATTTTCGACAATCTGATCACCGCCCTCGGCTCCAACAACCAGGCCGGCGTTCAGGCGGAGCTGCCGAATCTCGACTCTGCCACCGCGCAGCTCCTCTCCACCCGCACCGATCTCGGTGCCCGGATGAACCGGTTCGACGGGGCGAAAAACATCCTTGACGAGATGAAGTACAGTCTCACAAAGGTCCTTTCGGACAAGCAGGACGTGGATTTCATGCAGGTCGTGAGTGATCTCTCGAAGCAGCAGACCGCCTATCAGGCGGCGGTCGCGGCCTCGGCCAAGGTTTCGCAAGTCTCGCTCCTCGACTACCTCTAGCCGGGCCATTTCAGCGGGAGCGTTTACGGACGTTTTTCGCCACGGACGCCAGGAGGGCGTAATATGTTGGTATTGACACGAAAGATGGGCGAAGTAGTCACCATTGGCGACCAGATCCGGATCAAGGTGGTGGAGATGAAGGGAAACCAGGTGCGACTCGGTATAGAGGCTCCCGGCGAGATGCGCATCTACCGCGAGGAAATCTACCTGAAAGTGCAGCGGGAAAACCAGCTGGCGGCCGGTTGGAACCTCTCGGATCTGGAGTCGGCCGTTACCTACCTAGCTGCGGGAAACAAGGAGTGACCACCGTGAAAATCGACACCGCTCGCTTCGGCTCACTTGATATCGACGAGAGCAAGATCATAACCATGCCCGAGGGGATGCTCGGCTTTGAGGAAAAGCGGTTCTTTCTCCTTACCCCGCCCAATCTCGGCCCCTTCTGCTGGCTGCAGGCGGTCGACAATCCCGACCTGGCCTTTGTCGTCGTCGACACCAAAACCAGTATTCCCGACTACACCCTCCGGCTGACCGCCGAGGAGTTCGAGAAGCTCCAGTTGACCGAAAACGGCGAAGCGATCTTCCTCGCCGTCGTGACCATGGCTTCCAGCCCCTTCGAGATCACCGTAAACCTCCAGGGTCCCATCGTCCTCAACCCGGAGCGGATGCTCGCCAAGCAGATCGTCCTTGAGGGTGGTAAGTACTCGATGAAATATCCGTTCTTCAAACCTGACGAAGCCGCGGCAGCTCACGCTGGACGCGACAACAGCCCTGACGCCGCGCCGAAGGTGGCAGGCAGCCTCTAGCCCCTATGAACATTCTGCTGGTGGGGTTCCCCGTATTCGCGCGCGAGCTTGCGGCGCTCGGACACGCGGTCTACTCGGCGGGGACCGTCCCCGGCTACGATGTCGTCCTCCCCCCCGAGGAATTCTCCCTCGACTCCATTCTTGCCGCCCTCGGGCCGTCCCGGCGGCCCGACCTTTGCCTCCTGGTGGAGAACATCGGCGCGCGCGAGTTCCCGCTGGGGCTCGAAGGTTCGCCGATTCCCTTTGTCTTCTATTCCATCGACAGCCATCTCAATTTCTTGCTCGCAGCCGGAAGCTACCTCGATGCCTGGAGGGGCGGGGAGGGGAGGAATGATCTGCTTGAAAAGGCCGCCCATGCCCTTGCCATGACGTACAAGCTTCCGGAGGCGGCCGAGGTGATGCGGCTGGTCTGCGAACAGACTAATGCTCCTGAGCACCATGATGATTTTCTTCGCGGCATCGAAGATGCCATGGGCGGGCGGCCGAAGGAGGGAGGGATTGCGGAGGACAGTCAGTCATTTTGAGGCCTTGGGGCGTTTGCGATAAGTGTTGAAAAAATTAATCGGCCGCAGGCGAATTTTTTTTCTAAAGCTTTTCGGCAAGGCGCCGATAGGACAATTAACTGGCCGCCACATGAATTGACGGCATGACGCTGAAGGTGAAAGGGGTACGAACCGTCGCCGGCCGGGATGGTAAGTGCCTGTCATGAGCCGACAGCACAACTTGAAGGGGTAAGGAAACCCCGCACATTACTCAAGGAGGAAGTACACCATGGCACTCACAGTCAACACCAACATCGCATCCCTCAACGCCCAGCGCAACCTCTCCACGACCCAGACGGCACTGAACAGGTCTCTTCAGCGGCTTTCCTCCGGTTACCGGATCAACAGCGCCGCCGACGACGCCGCCGGTCTTGCCATCTCGGAAGGGATGCGGTCGCAGATCCGTTCCATGAACCAGGCGGTCCGCAACGCGAACGACGGCGTCTCCCTCGTGCAGACCGCTGAAGGCGCCCTGAACGAGGTCAGCAACATTCTGCAGCGGATGAGGGAACTTGCCACCCAGGCCGCCACCGGTACCGTGAGCTCCGACCAGCGGGCCTACATCGACAACGAGTTCACCCAGCTCAAGAGCGAGATCGACCGGATTGCCAGCGCCACCCAGTTCAACGGCACCAGCCTGTTCACCACGACGGCCGGCCAGACCGTATCCTTCCAGGTCGGCGCCGGCGCCACCGTCAACGACACGATCTCCGTCACCATCAGCGCCGCCGGTGCCTCCAGCATCGGAGTCGGCACCGCCAGCGTCTCCGGCGGGACCGGTGCTGCCGCCACCGCGGCCCTGACCGCCATCGACTCGGCGATCACCAACGTCTCCAACATCCGCGGCACCCTGGGCGCCGTCCAGAACCGCCTCCAGTCCACCATCAACAACCTCCAGGTGTCGGTCGAGAACCTCTCCGCCGCCGAGTCCCGGATCCGCGACGTAGACGTCGCCTCCGAGACCGCCGCCCTTACCCGGGCACAGATCCTGACCCAGGCTGGCACCGCCATCCTGTCCCAGGCCAACCAGACCCCGCAGTCGGCCCTCTCGCTCCTGCGGTAAGTATTCCGCAAAAAGGGATTTGAGGGGAGGCTTGCCTCCCCTCTTTTCCTTGCAGCAGACGCTGCGTCTTCGTTTGCTGCTTTCACTCCAGCATCGCTAAAGAATGGGTAAGGAAACCCTGCGTATCACTCAAGGAGGAAGTACACCATGGCACTCACAGTCAACACCAACATCGCATCCCTCAACGCCCAGCGCAACCTCTCCACGACCCAGACGGCACTGAACAGGTCCCTCCAGCGGCTCTCCTCCGGTTACCGGATCAACAGCGCCGCCGACGACGCCGCCGGTCTTGCCATCTCGGAAGGGATGCGGTCGCAGATCCGTTCCATGAACCAGGCGGTGCGTAACGCGAACGACGGCGTCTCCCTCGTGCAGACCGCTGAAGGCGCCCTGAACGAGGTCAGCAACATTCTGCAGCGGATGAGGGAGCTTGCCACCCAGGCCGCCACCGGTACCGTGAGCTCCGACCAGCGGGCCTACATCGACAACGAGTTCACCCAGCTCAAGAGCGAGATCGACCGGATTGCCAGCGCCACCCAGTTCAACGGCACCAGCCTGTTCACCACGACGGCCGGCCAGACCGTATCCTTCCAGGTCGGCGCCGGCGCCACCGTCAACGACACGATCTCCGTCACCATCAGCGCCGCCGGTGCCTCCAGCATCGGAGTCGGCACCGCCAGCGTCTCCGGCGGGACCGGTGCTGCCGCCACCGCGGCCCTGACCGCCATCGACTCGGCGATCACCAACGTCTCCAACATCCGCGGCACCCTGGGCGCCGTCCAGAACCGCCTCCAGTCCACCATCAACAACCTCCAGGTGTCGGTCGAGAACCTCTCCGCCGCCGAGTCCCGGATCCGCGACGTAGACGTCGCCTCCGAGACTGCCGCCCTTACCCGGGCACAGATCCTGACCCAGGCTGGCACCGCCATCCTGTCCCAGGCCAACCAGACCCCGCAGTCGGCCCTCTCGCTCCTGCGGTAAGCCGGCCGGGATACCGGAACGAAGGGGAAGGCGAAAGCCTTCCCCTTTTTTCATTCCCCTTCGGAATTCCGGCCTGCAGCTTCGTCGTGATACTTTCCTCCAGCAATTCGCTAAAGTTTTTGGCGCACGGGACGATACGTGTAGTAACGGCAGAGGAGTGCCCTCGTTCCCACAGGAGTGAATTTGTCGGATTGCCGTAGAATGTGGAGTCGTAATTGCATTGACGACTCCGGGAGGAAGTGTCATGGCAGATCTTTCGGTAGGCGGGCTTGCGACAGGGATCGATACGACGTCTCTCATCTCTCAGCTCATGTATCTGGAACGTGCGCCCGAGCGGGTGCTCCAGAGCAAGCAGTCGACCATGCAGAGCCAGGTCGACGTCTACAACCAGATCACCAACCTGCTCAATTCGCTGAAAACGATTGCTGCCGGGATGAATACCCCCACTACCTTCATGGGGAAGACGACGTCGGTGGGGGACAGTACGGTTGCCAGCGCGACGGCGGCAAGCACGGCGACGCCGGGAAGTCACACGATCGTGGTGACGAGCCTTGCCAAGAACCAGCGCCAGGTAACCGACACCGGCGTTGCCGATGCCGACGCCATGAATTTCAACTCTGGCAGCATCGTCATCAATGGCGGAACTTCGCCCGTAACCGTCACCATCGCCGAGGGGCAGAACTCCCTCAACGGGATCGCTGCGGCCATAAACGGCTCGGGTGCCAATGTCACTGCCTCGGTCATCAATGACGGCTCGGCCAACCCGTACCGGCTCGTGATCACCGGCAAGGACACCACGAACTATACCCTCGATTTTTCGGGACTGACGACGGCACCGGCCAGCCCGACCGGTGCCGCCTATGCCAATCCGACCATCACCCAGTCCGGCCCCACCTACCAGGCAGGGGCGTCCGCCAGCTTCAGCGTCGACGGCATTAACATCACCAAGACGTCCAACACGGTGAGCGATGTCATTCCGGGGGTCACTTTCACCCTCCTCAAGGAGGGGGGAGCCACGACGTCTGTCACGGTTGACAACGACACGGCTGGCGTCACGAAAAAGATCACCGACTTCATCGGGGCGTACAACGCGGCCATGTCGCAGATCAACAAGCAGTCGGATTACAATGCCACCACCAAGCAGGGAGGGGTCCTCTCGGGAGACTCTACCCTCCGGACGGTGAAGTCGCAGCTCCAGTCCATCATCAGCACGCCGGTGAGCGGTGTCAACAGCGCCTTTGCAACGCTGGCCCAGATCGGGATCAAGACCGACTACACCAACGGCACTCTGACACTGGATTCGACGACACTCTCCAATGCCCTGGCGAGCAACTTCGACGATGTGGTCGACCTCTTCACCTATAACAGCGGCGTCTCGGGGCTGTCGCAGGAGCAGTATGGTGCCGCGGAGCAGTACAACCAGGTCATCGACAAATTGACCCACACCTACGAAGGCCCCTCCTCCACGGCCAACGGCATCATCTCGACCCGAGTTCAGGGGCTGACCGATTCCATCAGCGACATCAACGACCAGGTCGACGCCATGGAAGTGCTCATGACGCAGAAGCAGGACAGCCTCAAGAAGCAGTATGCGGCGATGGAGGAATTGGTCAGCAACCTGCAGGGGCAGGGAAACACGCTTCTGACGTTTTTGAGTAAAAGCACATACTACTAGTACCGCGGCGGGACAGTCCGACCAGGAGGAAGCAGATGCTCACACCCTTCAACCAGTACCAGAATACCCAGGTCAGCACGTCGAGTCCGGAGAAGCTTCTCCTGATGCTCTACGACGGCGCAATAAACTTCACGCGGATCGCTCTCGACAAGATGGAGAAGAAGGATATCGCCGGCAAGGGAAAGTTCATCGGCAAGGCCCAGGCGATCGTCTCGGAACTGATGAACACCCTGAACCACGAGGTGGGGGGCGATATCTCCCGCCGGCTGGAGCAGCTCTACATCTATCTGATCGACGAGTATCTCGCGGCGAACATCAACAACTCTCCCCGTTCGCTTGAGAATGCGCTCAAAATTTTGACGATTCTCCGCGATACCTGGGTCGAGGCGATCGAGATTTGGCATAGGGAACGTGTTGAGCAGATTGCACCGCTTTCTCCAGCCGGGCAACAGCAGCCACGGGCCATGGGACAGATGGGATGACGGAGATCGCGGGGATACTCGCCGCGGCGGAAGAGAGGTACCGTCTTCTCCTGGCGGAGGCGGAGGCCCTTCTCCGTAATTTTGACACAGCCACCCCCGAAGATTTTGACGAGATGATGACGCGGCGGCAGACTCTGGTGGATGAAATACAAAAAATTGACGGGCAACTGGCCGGAGTGCAGGGCGAGAAGGGGACCTCATGCGCGGACCACGCCGATCCCTTGGGGCGCTTTCGCCGTCTGCAGGAGGAGGCAACCCGCCAGATCATCGAGATCGACGCCCTGGTGATCGCCCTTGCCCGCGAGCGGCTCGGCCGTCTGCAGGAAAACATGGGGGCCCTCGTGCGGGGGAAGACGGCACTCCACGGCTATGAACGGAGCGGGCGGGAGCGGCGCCACGGATTCAACGACACTGTGTGACGGTGACACGAAACCTTCATTCTCAACCAGGATGAGAGAACCATCTGCAAGGAGGCATTCATGCAGCAACAGGCAGAAGCAAGAAAAGCGCAGCCGGCCGCCGCGCCGGAGCAGGGGGAGGGCGCAGCCCTGCTGGCAAAGGTCCTTACCGACGGGAGTGCCCATGCGGCCGAGATGCAGCGCCATACCCTGGAGACCGTGGCCGCATTCCGCGCGGGGAGCGAGCGGAAGGCTCTGGGCCACTACATCGAGCTTCTGGGCGGATTTGACCCTCTCGTTCAGACCCTTGACTGTGTCGGCCGGGCCCTTGGCGTCGACTTCAACGCCACCGCCGTCGGTGACACCACGCTGGCGCGTTTCGTCGAGGATCTCAACGCGCTTCTCTCGGAGGCGATGAAGGTCCAGGAGCGCAAGGACTGGGTTCTTCTCGCCGACCTTCTCGAGTACGAGATCGCCCCGCACCTGACCACATGGCAGCAGGTCCTCACCGTCCTCGGCACGAGGGTCCCGTCAGCCTGATTACTGACTTGGTTTCATGGCAACTCAAGGGTTCGAATACGGGAAATACTTCGAGGAGCTCCAGAAGGTAAACCTTTCGGTCCGCCCGGGAGGGGCCGGGTCCTTTGACGGGACGGCGGCCATCACCTCCCTCAAGGGGAGTCTGGCGTGGCTGGAGATATTCGGCGCCGAGCAGCCCCCCCCCGGCATGGTGCGGGAAGGGGTCGAGGTCTCCCTCTCGGTCTGGACCGGGGGGGCGCTTTGTCGCTGCGATGCGTCCGTCGAGAAGGTGCGGGACGACCGCCAGTTCGCCGTGAGGCTTACCGGTCACGTCCGGGAGTTGCAGCGACGCGAGTTCTTTCGCCTCGACGTGACACTTCCCTTCGTCTGGGAGCTCCTTCCCGGCCTGACGCCGGAAGAGGCCCAGGCCCGCTGGCTGGCGGACCGGATGGGCCTTTGGCACCCCCCCGAAATGGTCCCCGCCGGCGAGGGGTACAGGGTGATCGGCTGGAACGGCCGCGACATCGCTCCCGCGCGGGCGAACCTGAGCGGCGGCGGGATCCGGTTTCGGGTCTCCGAATTCGTCGAGGCCGGCTCGCTGCTAGAGGTCATCCTGTTCCTCTCCCTCCCCCAGCCACGGACCGTTTGCTGCCTGGCCGAGGCGATCCGCTGCCATGAGATAGCCCTTACCCTCGAGCGGGGAACCCATTACCAGCTTTCCATGAAATTCACCACGATCAGCGACAAGGACCGGGAGGCGCTCATCTCCTACCTCTTCGCCGAACAGCGACGGGAGCTGAAGGCGAAAAACGAGCGACTTCCCGCCAGGGGACGCTGGTGAGAGAGACACTGCCGGACGGTCAGCGGGCGGAGGTTACCGCCGGCCGCCGGGGTCACGAAACGGCTCGGGTGATCGGAGAGGGGGGGGAGGAGTGCTATCTCCACTCGCTCTACGACCCGTTCCGGGAGGCCGAGGCCCACGCCGCGAAATCTCTCCCCTTTGCGACCGCCGTTTTCCTCGGTGCCGGTCTCGGCTACCACATCCCCCTCACGCTCGCCTACAATCCCCACATCGACCGGGTCGTGATCGTGGAGCGCTACCCGGAGCTGGCCGCCCGGGCGGCCGGGCGAATCGGGAATCGGCGCATCCGCGTCGACGTGGTCACCGGTTTTGAATCCGGCCGCTTTCCGCCGCTTCCCGAGGGGCTGGACGCGGCAAGACTGGGGGTCGTTACCCACCCCCCGTCGCTCCACGCCAATCCCGGCTGGTACGCCCATTTCCAGGTGACGGTTGCCGTAGCCGGCCGGGAAAGTTCGCCCAAGCCAAACGGCCGTAAAGGCGGCCCCCTCACGGTGCTCGTCCCCTTCGAGGCCTACTACGCCCAGAGGGAATGCATCAACGGCTTCGAGGCGCTGGGGCACCGGGTCGTCGTTCTCGACCTCCGGGGGCGGGAGGGGGAAGAGGTTGCCCCCTTCCGGGAAGCGCTCTTGCAGGAGCGCCCCGATCTCGTCTTCAGTGTCAACATGCGCGGTCTCGACCGGCTCGGGGTCGTGGCCGGCATGCTGGAGCGCCTCGGCATCCCGCTCGCCCTCTGGTTCGTCGATTCCCCCGAGTTCATCCTCTATGGCGAGGCGATGCCTCCCCCATCGGCGTGCCACGTCTTCATGTGGGACAAAAGCTACATCCCGGCCGTGGCCTCCCTCGGCTACCGCGTCACCTACCTTCCCCTCGCCGCGGATACGACCCTTGCCGCTGCGGCACGGCTCCGGGAGGAGTTCCGCGCCCCGATCTCCTTCGTCGGCAATTCCCTGGTGAGCGGGTTCCTGGCGCGGCTGGCGGTCAAGTTCCCCGCCACCTCCGAGACCGCCGCCTTCGCCGAGGGGGCCGTGGAGCGGATCATCGCCAGTCGGGGCGAGCAGCTGCGGCTCCTCGATGAGCTTCTCGCCGAGGCCGCGCCGTTGCTGCCGGACGACGACGCCCGCCTCTTCTTCCGGGCGTTTCTCCTCCACAGTGCCACCTCCGCCTACCGCACCCGCCTCCTTGGGAGCCTTATCCCCCTGGGGCTCACCTTCTTCGGGGATCCCGAAGGATGGCGGCGGGTTCTGGGAGCGGGGATCCGGGCCCTTCCCGACGTCAACTACTTCTGCGAGACGCCGGCGGTCTACGCCTCGGCCGGGATCAACGTGAACGCCACGAGCCTCCAGATGCCCCACACCGTGAACCAGCGGGTCTTCGATGTCCCGCTCTGCAACGGTTTTCTCCTCACCGACCGGCAGGGTGCCCTGTTTGAACTGTTCGGGGAGGATGAGGTGGCGGTCTACGGCACGGTCGAAGAGGCGGCGGAACTGGCCCGGCATTACCTCGACCGGCCGCGGCTGCGGGGTGAAATCGTGCGGAAGGCCAAGGGGCGGGTGCTGGCGGAACATACCTACGGGCGGCGGATGAAGCGGGTGGTCAGGGAGACCTTCGGAAGTGCTGCCGCCGATGCCGGTGACCGGCCATGAGCAGCGGTTCTCGCACGCAGGGGCTCAGTGCCGTGATGATCGCCCGCAACGCCGAACGCTACCTCTCGATGTCGCTCCGGTCGCTCCGGCGGGTCTGCCGGGAGATCGTGCTGGTCGATACCGGCTCCGCCGATGACACCGTCGCGATCGCAAACCGGTTCGGGTGCCGGATCTTCCATTATCCGTGGGGGAACGATTTCTCCGCCGCGAAGAACTACGCGATCGAGCAGGCCGAGTATTCGTGGGTGCTCAGCGTGGATGCCGACGAAGTGATCTTCGACAGGGGGGCGGCTCCCCTCCTGGCGGCGGTGGTGGCGGCGGATGCAGTGCCGGCGTACCGGGTCTGGATCGACAACCTCCTCGATTCGGGAAGGATCGAGAGCCACCAGGCGCTGCGGCTGTTCCGCAACGACGCGCGGATCCGGTTCGTCAACCCGGTGCACGAGAGCGTCGGCGAATCCCTGCTGAAGCACTGGCCCGATGCCGTCCCTCCCCTGCTTGAGCTCCGCCTGCGCCACTACGGCTATCTCCGGGTCAACACCGCCGGCAAGCACCGCCGCAACCTGGAGCTGATGGAGCGGTGGGTGGCGGCGGAGCCGGACAACATCTACGCCCGCTACAAGCTGGGGATGACCCTTGCGGAGATGGGAGAGGACGACGCGGCGTATCGCCACCTGCGGGCGGCGTTCGAGCTCTTCGCGCGGTGCGGAGAGCGGCAGACCTATCCCTTTCTGAAGACCTTCGTCGGGGTGTTCGGCAGGTTGCTGGAGGGGAGGGAGTCGGGCGAAGAGGCCCTGCGCGTCAGGGAAGTCATGGCGCGGTGGTAGCGGCAGGTTCCCCGCCCTGCGGCATCTTCTCCGGCTCCGCCTTCTCCCCTTCGCCGGAGAGGAGGACGATGTCGACGCGGCGGTTCTTGGCGCGCCCTTCGGCGGTGGCGTTGGCGGCGATGGGGCGGAACTCGCCGAAGCCGGCGGCTGAGACCAGTCCCGGCTCGAAGTCGTAGGACTTCAGCAGGAAGTGGACGATGTTGGTGGCCCGGGCGGTGGAGAGCTCCCAGTTGGAGGGGAAGAGGGGGGAGCTGATCGGGACGTTGTCGGTGTGCCCCTCGACCCGCAGGGCATTGGAGTAACCCGAGAGCGTCTCCGTCACCTTGGTCAGGAGCGGATAGGCGCTCTCCTTGACGATGGCGCTCCCCGAATCGAAGAACCCCGCCTCCTTCAGGCTCACCACGAGCCCCCGCCGGGTGATCCCCACGCTCACCTTCTCCTGGGCCCCCTGCTTGATGAGATACGCCTCCATGGCCGCCTTGATGGCGCGAAAATCCTTCTCCTCGGCCCGCGCCTTCCCCCTGGTGCTTCCCCCCTGGCTCCGCCCCTTGTTGGTGAGGTCCGGAGAGATGGAAGGGATGATTCGCAGGTCGGTCGAATCGATGACGGCGGGCCGCGGCGCTGAGCTGGTGGTCGTAAAGCCGAAGGACTCCCGCATCGACCTGACCACTTCCTCCACCTTCTTCTTGTCCGACTGCCCCATGGCGTAGAGGGTGACGAAGACGGCAAAGAGGAGCGTAATGAAGTCGGCGTAGGAGACGAGCCACCGCTCGTGGTTCGGCTCTTTCTCGTGTTTATTTTTTTTCTTGGCCATGCTTCATGTCCTAGTGGACGAACGCCTTGAGCTTCTGCTCGATGAAGTGGGGGTTTTCGCCGTTCTGGATGGCGATGAGCCCCTCGATCACCATCTCCTTCACGACGAGTTCTTCCTTGAGGCGTTGCTTGAGCTTCGTTCCCATGGGGAGGCAGACGATGTTGGCGGTGACGAGGCCGTAGATGGTCGCCACGAAGGCGACGGCGATGCCGGCGCCGAGCTTGGAGGAGTCCGAGAGATTTTCCATGACGTGGATCAGGCCGAGCACTGCGCCGATGATCCCTATGGTCGGGGCGTAGCCGCCGGCCGCCTCGAAGAACTCCGCGCTCACCTTCTCGTGCTCCTCGTAGTGGGCCACCTCGATCTCCAGGGTCTCGCGGAGCTTCTGGGGGTCGATGCCGTCCACGACCAGCGAGATCCCCTTCTTGGTGAACGGGTCCTTGATGCTCTGGGCCTCCTGCTCCAGGGAGATGAGGCCGTTGCGGCGCGCCTTGGCGGCGTAGCCGATGATGTCCTTGATGACGGTCTCCGGGTTGTTCTTCGCCGGCATCAGCGCCTTTTTCGCATCCTTGAACGCCTTGATGATGGCCGGCAGGGGAAAGCTCCCGAAGGAGGCGCCAAAGGTGCCGCCGAGCACGATGATGGCCGCCGTGGGCTGGAGGATCGCCCCCATGTGGAGCCCTTCCAGCGCCGCGCCGCCGAAGACGGCACCGAATCCCATTGCCCAGCCGATGAGTGTCGCTATATCCATGGCTGTCTGTCCCGGTCAGTTGGTTCGGTTTTCGATGCTGCAGCAGAGACGGTATGCCGTCCGCCGCCGCTTGAAGAGGTACTTCTTCGGGGTGCCGGTGGCGGCCCGCCGCATGATCCGCGCGTTGTAGGCGACGACCATGTCGATGATGGCGCACGCCTTCTCCAGCACCAGGTAGCGGTTGCCGTTGGAGAGGGTGATGTGGGTGTCGGGGGTCTCCTCGATGGTTTCGATGAGGTCGGGATTGACGTAAAGTTCGCTGCCGTCCAGTCGGGTCAGTTTGATCATGGGTTGTCCTCTGTGCGTTTCGGTCGCTTACATTATCGTTTCGGCTTCAGGTCTGAAAACTTTAGCTTAAAGGCTCGTCGCCAGGCACCGGCCGGTCTCGTAGAGCCGGTGGCTTTCCCGGGCGACTGCCTCCAGGCCGGTTTCGACCATGTTCTCCCTCATGAGGGTGAGGAAGGTGGCGATGGGGGAGACGAGGCCGTCCCGGTAGCCGAGGAGCTTCACCTCGGCCTCGATGGCCGCCTCGCGCTCGCCGAGCCGCTTGATCTTTTCCACCGGCAGCGGCCTCTTCCGGGCGGCTTCCGCGATCTCGGCCGAAACCTTCGCTCCTTCGGCCATGAGGCGATAGAAGGGGCGAAGGGCCTCGTCCTGTGGTTCGCCGGCACGCTTCCCCGTCCCGTCGAAACAGCTTTTCCACATCGCCTCGCGTCGCTTGGTGAGTTGCTCCGCCGCCGGGTCCGCGTTGAAGAGCCCGTCCCAGGTGAGGTAGCCGTCCGGCGCGAAGCCGCTGCGGTACACCCGCACCCCGGGGAAATCCCGGCCGGTGAGGCCGGCTTCTCCCGCCAGCAGCAGGCGGGTCGCGCTGAAGACCGCCTCCGTCGTGATGGCGGTCCGGCAGAGCGGGTCGCCGCACTCCAGGCCGTAGGGGCAGGGGGAGCAGGGGATGTCGGGCTGGAGCGCCACGTGCCCCGCGCCGTAGGGGCCGGTGCAGCGGAAGAAGGCGGGGCCGATGCAGAGCATCACCGCCGCCACTCCCGCGGCGGCGGCGAAATGCATGGTGCCGGTATCGTTGGAGACGAGCGCCGCGCAGCGCCCGACGAGGGAGTAGAGCCCCTCGATGCTCGTCTTCCCCACGGCGTCGACGGCGGGGATCTCCATGGCGGCGAGGGCCTTCTCGGCCAGCTCCTTCTCGTTGGGGGCGCCGAACAGGACCGTCGTCACCCCGAGCTCCCGCTGGAGCCGATCCGAGAGCCGGGCGAAGTTTTCGATGGGCCAGCAGCGGTTCGCCTCGCTGGCGCCGAGCTGAAGCCCCACCAGCCGCTTCCCTTCCAGCTTCCGCTCGGCGACGAACCGGGCGGCGGCCTCCTCCCCCTTCGCCGTGGGGGAGAGCTCCACCCGCTTCCCGTCGGGCAGGACCCCGCCGAGGCGGGTGAAGATGTCGACCAGGTTGATCGGGTTGTATTTCCTGATGTGATCGTTGAACCAGCTGAAGACGTACTGCCCCCACCGGCTCCAGATGACGCGCTGCCCCCGCTCGTCGGCGATGAAGCCGGCCGCGTCGCGGAACTTCATGGCCGAGGCGAGGAAGGCGGAAAGCCCCGAGCAGGTGATGTTGACGAGGAGGTCGTACTCTCCCTCCTCCAGCTGCCGCACGAAGGCATCCATCTTCAGGTAGGCGGCCAGCGGGGTCTCGCCGGTGGCGACCTCCCAGGCGATATCCTGCTTGTAGAGGACGATGGTCCGGTCGATCCCTTTGATAAGGGGGAGGATCCCCTGGAAACGGTCCTCCACGATGGCGGTGATCCGGGCCTCGGGATGGGCCTGCCGGAGCCGGCGCAGCAGCGGGGTCGTCTGGATCAGGTCACCGTAGCGGGCGATGGCGAGGATGGCGATCTCTCTCATTCCGGTATCTTCTCCCAGAGGATCTCGACGTTCTGAAGCATGAGGAAGATCTTCTCCGCCCGGGAGAGGCTCCCCTCTCCGGTCACGATGCCGCCGAGGATGTTCCCCATCCCGAACCAGCGCCGGTCGGGGACCCCGTCCAGCAGTTCCTTGAGCCCCGGGTGCCGCTCCAGTTCAGCTTCCACCGTCTCGCGCCGCTCGATCCGCTTGCGCACCCGCTCCGCCACGCCGGGAAACTCCGCCACCATGGTCGCCACGAGCTCCACCATCCGCCGCTCGTAGGTATGTTCGGCCAAGACCCGCCGCCGTCCCCGCTCGCTCACGTCGCGCCGGGCCTCTTCGTCGCGGAGGTAACGGTCGATCTTCTCCCGCACCTCCGCCAGGTCCGAGAAGGTCTCCACCTCGTCCCCGGCAAAGAGCTCGGGGAGGAGCCGCCGGCGGTCGACGAGCTGGAAGGCGCCGCAGGCCGCGATCTCGAAGGCGCGGGGGTTGACGAAGTCGCCGTCCGGCACCACCCCGTCGCAGGTGGTGGAAGAGTGGAGGTTCAGGTTTACCGGCGAGGCGTTGAAGATCCTGACGCAGGTCTCGGTGTCGATCCGGGCGCCCCGGCGCTGGATCCAGGGGGTGAGCGGCGAGACGGGGGGCCAGTCGCTCCCCCAGATCTTGAACGGATAGTCGGTGAGCCCCTTGAAGAAGACCTGCCGGTTGAAGTAGCCGGCCCCGACGAAGGAGAGGGGGCTGCCGAACTCCTCCCGCTCGGCTGCCGTCAGCTTCAGCGGCCGGTGGACGTCGGGGGCGGCGCAGGTGGGGAGGTAGGAGTAGCGGGTGACGCCGATCTTCGTCAGCTCCGCGGCGAAGTTTTCCTTCTGGATCCCGAAGAACCACGAAGAGGCCGGTGCCGACTCCCGCCAGTACGGGAGGACGCGGTAATCCTCCACGAACCAGAAGGCGGTGGGAATGCCGCGGGCTTCCAGCCGCTGCATCGTCTCCGGCATGATCGGCGCCTGGGCCAGGGCCAGGACCATGTCGGGACGCACCTCCCGCGCCCTGATCTCCACCGCCTGGGAGAGGAGGTTGGCCAGGCCGGTGTTGAAGGCCCGGCGGCTCTGGCTGTAGCGGAACCCCTTGGCGAACTCCATCCCGGGGGCGAGGGTCTCGCTGGCGAAGGGGGTCACCTCGTGCCCCAGGGCGCGGAGCGCCCGGGCGCAGTGATGGGCCACCGGGAGCGAGCCGCCGTAGATCGGATTCACGAGGAGGATGCGGAGCCCCCCCCGGGCGGCAAGCCCCAACCCTTCGGCGTACCGACCGAGGCGCCCGAGGGAGTCGGTCACCCGCGCCGCGCCGGGATGGACCGCCACGTTCCCTTTGAGGAGCCGGTCATGCCGGCGGCGGACCACGTCCTCCGGAATGCCGGCCAGGAACGAGAAACGCTCGATCACCGCCGTGAGGTCGGCGTGGCTGAAGGCCGCGCGGAGCATCGCCGGATCGTCCTCGATGACCGTGCCGCCGAACCCCTCTGCCGCCAGGGCCGCCAGGTGGTGCCCCAGCCCGAAGCCGACCACGGTGAGGGACTCCGCGGCAGAGAACCGCTCCGCCTGTTGCCGGCTCCATTCCCCCGCCTCCCGGGCCGGATTGTAGGGGGAGTGGACGCAGATCTCCCCGACGCGGGCGGTGAGTCCCCCCTGGCGGGCCGGTTCCACGACGATGCGCCTGTCCGGCTCCGTCCCCTCGATCAGGAGGGCCAGTGACGGGTCGCGGCGGCGCAGGGCCGCAATGTTGTGTTCGAAGAAGGTCATGCCGCCATGCTTTCCTGTATCCGCTCGCTGAGCTCCCTCCCCCCTTCGTACTCGGGGGCGAAGAGGAGGACCTTTCCGATGCTCTCCAGCGCCTCGGAGTTTCTGCCTGCCTTGAACTGGACCCCGGCGAGGGTGTAGAGCATGTCGAGGTCGGCCGGGTGGTACATCAGGTAACCGGCAAGCCGCGGCAGCGCCTCCTCGAACCGCTCCGTTGCATAGGCGAGCTTCACCAGTTCGTGGAGGGCGGTGAGGTTCTCCGGATCGGCGTCCAGGGCCCGCGCAAAGCAGTCATACGCCTCGCCAGCCTTGCCCTGCATGTTCCGCACCATCCCCAGGCCGCAGAGGGCACGGGCATTGGCCGGATCGGCCTTTATGGCCCGGTTGAACCAGGTGACCGCCTTTACCTGCTTCCCCTGCATGAGGCTCACCACCCCGAGGCCGACCAGGGCCTTGAGGTCACCCTCGTCTTCCCGCAGGGCTTCCTGGTAGGAGGCGGCCGCCTCGTCGAGCCGGCCCAGGTTCGCCAGGCAGTCCCCCATGTCGGCCAGCACCGAGCGATCCCCATCGGCCGCCAGGCAGTCTCCCGCCTCCACGAGGAGGGAGCGGTCCCCGCGAGCCAGGATTTTGGACAGCATCTCCAGCGCCTCGGCGAAGCGGCCCTCCTCCTTGAGGGCGAGGGCGGCCTCCCGCTCGGGGGAGGGCGCACTGCACGAAGGCCTGCTCGAAACGGCAACCGTCGACGCCGGGGCGGCGGTGTTGGACGGTTCTGGCGCGGACTGCAGCGGAAAGATCCGAAGCCGGCCGTCGGCCATCCGCTCGGTGCCGAATCCTTCGGTCCGGTAGAGGTCGGCGTCGTCGCGCCGGACCTTTCCTTCCCAGCGGGCGAGGAAGCGGCGGACGTTCGGCTCGTCGTGGCTTTTCCGCCCTTCGCTCGTCTCCTCGAAGTGGATCAGGACGCTCTCGGGGGTGTAGAGGATGCGGCGTCCCCGCTCTCCGGCCCGCAGGCAGAAATCGACATCCTCGAAGCCGTTCACGTACCCCTCGTCGAAACCGCCGAGCTCGGCGAAGAGCTCCCGCTTCACCAGCAGACAAGCGGCAGTGACGCACTGCACGAGGCGTTTCCTGTTGACCGCCGGCGCCGTGGCCGGAAAGCCGTTGAAGATGTGGTAGCCGATCGACTGCTCGTTGAAGGCGACCCCGGCGTGCTGGACCCGGCCGTTGGGGTAGAGAAGCTTCGCCCCCACGATGTCGGCGCCGTCCTCCTCGGCCCCCCGGATGAGGGCGTCGAGCCATCCCGGGTGGGGGATGGTGTCGTTGTTCAAAAAGACCAGGTAGCGCCCCCGGGCGATCCGTCCCCCCTGGTTGCACCCCCTGGCGAAGCCGAGGTTCCTAAGGTTCGTGACGATGGTCACCTCCCCCGAGAGGGTCCGGAGGTAGTCGGCGGTGCCGTCCGAGGAGGCGTTGTCCACGAGGATCACCTCGTAGTTCAGGGCCTGGTCGGTGTTGAGCGCCAGTGCCTCCAGGCACTGCCTCGTGTACTCCACCTTGTTGTAGAGGGGGATGATGACGGAGACCCGGGGCGTAGACGCGTCAGTCGGCGCGGCGCACGGTGCGAACGGTTGCGGTGAGATGCTCATCTCCTGCTCCTTGACGATAGTTTCCGTACGGCCGACCACCCGGTGCCAGGTGTCGAGAAAGAGACGGCCGCGGCTCTTCAGTGTGTAGTTGGCGAGGACCTCGGTGCGGGCCGCCACGGCCATGGCGTGGCGGCGGTCGGGGTTGTCGATCAGGCTCTCCAGCGCCGCTACCCAGGCGTCCGCGTCGTACCCCGCCACCAGAAGCCCCGTCTCCCCCTCCCGCACGCAGGAGCGGTAGGGGGGGAGGTCGGCGTAGATACCGGCTATGCCGCAGGCCGAGTATTCGAGCCACTTGATGTTGCTCTTGCAGCGGTTGAAGCGGTTGTCGGCCAGGGGGACGAGGCCGATGTCGATGCCGGCCTGCTGGATCGCCCGGGCATAGTTGCCGTACCCCGGCTCGAAGGAGATGGCGGAAAAGCCGGGGAGCCCCTTGATCCGTTCCGTATCGCATCCCATGAAGCGGAAGGCGACCCGGCTGCCGTACTTCGCGGCGATCCGCTCCAGCACCTCCTCCAGAAGCGCCAGGTCGGCCCGGTGGTCGGGGGTGCCGGCGTAGCCGATCACCACCGGCGCGCCGGCGGCCTTCACCGGCAGGGGCGCCGACCAGAGCCGGTCGTCCAGGAGGTTGGGGAGGACGTGGATCCGCCGGTGGTGCGGGGCGAAGGCCCGCTTCATCTCCTCGGTGGAGACGGTGACGGCGGCGGCCTTCGCGATCAGGTCGAAGATGAACGGCCTGGCGGCGTCGGCACCCCGCTGGTGGGGGTTGGTGGCCGGCACTTCCACCAGAAGGTCGTCGGTCTCGTAGATGACCGGCTTTCCGGCGGCGAGGATCCGTTCCAGGAGCGGGGCGGTATTCGCCATGGGGAAGAAGCGCTGCACGATGATCAGGTCGGCCCAGGCGATGAGCGCCGTATTGACCCCCGCCTGGTCGCTCCCCAGGTCGACCCCCCACCCGAGCTCGACGGCATCGGCAAGGGTTTCGGCCGGGGCGATGACCCTGATGCGGGCGCAGGCGTGCTCCGGGTGATCGAGGGAGTAGACCGCCACCCGGAGCCGGTTTCCTGAGGCGGCCTCGGCGTGGGGAAGTGCCGCCAGCGCCCCGGCAGCGGCGCAATGGTCCGGCTCGACCGCCAGCACCTGCTCGTAGCGCCTGCAGGCTTCAGGCACGTCGTTGCGCTCCGCGGACAGTTCCGCCAGGGCGATGAGCGCCGGGACCTCGCTCTCGTTCTGTGCGACAATTCCCAGGTAGATGCGGGCCGCATCGGCGCTGCGGCCGCTCTTGCGGTAGACGGCGGCCAGATTGTGGCTGGCGATGGGATTCATGCCGTCGGCGGCGACCGCCCGCTCCAGCTGGGTCACCGCATCGGCCACGGCGCCGTTTTTCAGACAGGCCAGGGCGAGCTGGTCCGCCAGGGCCGATTCCCGCTGCGCCTCCGTCGCCCCGGTGGTGGCCAGTTCGGCGAGTCGCGCCTCTCCTTCGGCCCGGCACCCGGCGACGAAGAGCGGAACCAGGGGCTCCACGCGCCCCTCCAGGAAGGTGTAGAGATGCCGCATGAACTCCCAGGTGTCGGCCCGCTGCCGGCGCTGGACGTCCGGGGAGGCCAGATGCCGGTACTTGGCGTAGATAGCGTTCCTGGTGACGAGAAACATGGGGACCGTGCCGGTGGTCATGCCGCTGCCGTCCACCCGGCAGGAGAATTCGCAGGTCACCCGCGGGATGTGGGCGAAGCGGAACCTGCGCGACATCCGGATCCAGAGGTCCCAGTCCTCGTGGCGGCGAAGGCTCTCGTCGAAGTAGCCGCTCTCCTCGATGCAGCGTTTCTCGTGCATGAAGCAGAGGACCGGCACGAAGTTGTCCACCAGGATCCGGTCGTAGTCGAAGTCGACGCCGTGGGCGACCTCGCGCCGGACCACCTCGTAGCGGCCGCTCGCCTGGCTCTGGAACGCCCGGTAGGAATCGGTGTAGGCGACCCTGAAGTCGCTTCCCTCCAGAAACGTCACCAGGGTCTCGACGTGCCCGGGGTAGAAGAGGTCGTCGTCGTCCAGGTAGGCGATGTACTTCCCGGCGGCGTGGCGGATGCCGGTGTTGCGCGCCCCGGCCAGCCCCTTGTTCCGCTCGTGGCGAAGATAGACGGCGCCGGGCGCCACCTCCTTCACGAGCCGCTCCACATCCTCACCGGCGTCGTTCACCACCACGATCTCGATGTGCGGGTAGCTCTGGGCGAGGATGCTCCGCAGGGTGTCGGGGAGCATGTCGGGGCGGTTGTAGGTCGGGACGATGACCGAAACGAGGGGAAGTGAGGTGCCGCTCTTCGGCGCCGGTCTTTCCTCCTCGAACCCCTCCCATTCCATGAGGTGGGAGCGGATGTCGTCGTGCTGCATCAGGTTGGCGCAGAAGCGGCACTCCACGATGGGGCTCTCGGTGCCGCGCCGGCAGGAGATCCGGAGGCTGCGGTAGGTGTCGTTGTTCCAGAACTCCTCGATCCGCTGGGTGAGGGCGTTGCCGAAGCGGTAGACCCCCGACTCCACCTTCTTCTTGAAGTGGACCTCGCCGCCACCGCAGGGGTAGACCTCGCCGTCGAAGCCGACCAGGAGCTCCGTCTCGGTCCAGACACACTTCTTCGGCGCTCCCTTCTCCCGGAAGAGGGGCTCGTGGGCCATGAAGATGCCGTAGCGCTCGGCCAGGGCCTTGGCCTCCATCACCTTGCGGTCCGAGAGTTCCTGGTGGAAGAAAAGGGACTCCCTGTCCTCCAGGAGATAATCGGTGGCCTCGATGTTCAGGTGCCGGATCGACTTCGGGTAGAAGCGGCAGTAGAAGATGTTCAGGTGCCGCACTCCGAGGCGGTGGGCCAGTTCCACCAGGGTCGGCAGCTCCTCGATGTTGAGCCGGCTGATGGCGCAGGAAAGCTGGAAGAGGGTCTGCCGGCCCGCCCGGTCCCGCTCCCGGACAAACGCCGCGGCGTTGGCGCAGACCGTATCGAACTGATCCACCTGCATGAGCCGCTTGTAGGTGGCGCGCGTCGCCGCGTTGATGGAGATGTTCACCAGGGAGACCTTCGCCCCCATCATCTCGGCCGAAAGCTCCGGCTTCAGGGCGATGCCGTTGGTGGTGACGGTGATGTCGATGTTCGGGTACCGCTCGTTGGTGTAGCGGACGATCGGCATGAAATCGGGGTCGAGGAGGGGGTCGCCGGCCCCGGCCAGGCAGATGTTGCGGAAGTGTTCCAGGTGGAGGTTCTCGGCCATCCGCGCGAACTTGTCGAGGGTGATGACCTTGCCGCTCTTGCTCCGGTAGTAGTCGCCGCCGCAGAAGACGCACTTGGCGTTGCACTTGTCGTTCAGGAGGAAGTGGACGGTGTGGGGGAGAATGCGGGAAATCCCGTTCTGGACATCCGTGTCTTGTGTCATGAGTACGCTCGCTGGGTCAAGATGATGACATTACCGGTCGGCCATCGCAGAAACGGCGGCCAGATTCTTCCGGGCATTCTCGTTGCCGGGATCGACATTCACCGCTCTGGCGAAGTATTCCCGTGCCGCGGCGAGGTCGCCGCGCTGAAAGCTGATTACGCCTAGATTGTTGAAAGGGTCGCCGTCGGTGGGGGCAAGGGAGGCAGCCCTTTCGAAGAAATGAACCGCATTGCGTGTGATCCCGAGGTTGAAGCAGAGCTCCCCCGCCTTGAGCGCCATTGCTGCCGAAATGGGTTCCTCCCGCAGGCTCTCGATGAGTTCTTTCAGCGAGGGGAAGGCCTCGTGCAGTTCGGTGGGGACGAACGGCAGTTTCTGCAGTTCCAGAACCTCGAACAATCCCCGTGCTGTGCTTGCCGGTCCTGCACTGACGTCCCGTCTGCCGCGGGCAGCCTTCTGCCGGAGCTCTTCCACTCCCTCGTCGGCCCTGCGGTTCGCCAGCTTCCTGACGACGATGGTGAAGCCGTTGCCCACCTTGTCGTCCGCGTCGGCGACGGCCTCGACCTTCCACTTCATCTCCAGTGTTTCGATCATCCAGAGGACCAGTTCGAGGATGTCCTCGGTGATCCAGAAGTGGTAGTGGCCGATGAAGTCACCTCCGGCCGCGTCGATGAAGTCTTCAACCATGTGCCGCAGGGTGGTTCGCGGTTGGTCTCTGTCCATCGTCCTCTCCTTGTGAGGGACGATGGCAAAGATGATCCCCCCGGGCTTGAGCAACCGGTCCCACTCCAGAAGCGCCTTGACGGGGTCGGGGAAGTGCTCGAGGACATGGGAGCTGACGACGAAATCCTGACTGGCGTCCGGCAGGGGGATGTCGTCGCCCGGCGCAACCACATCCACTGGGAGCGCCTTGCCGCAAGCTTTGATTTCTTCCAGCTTGAACTCGGTGTCGAGACGGTCGCTCATATCCACGTTCAGTGTGTCGAGTCCGAACGGGTTGTGAGCCGCCCCGCCGATTTCTAGGCCGGCACCGCGGCAAAATTTATGAGCAAGTGCAGACTCACGAAAAAACATCGGTTGCTTGTCATTCATGAAGATCAGTTCTTTCAGTTGCCGGGTCAAATATATAACTAATAAGCTGTCTTTTCTACTTACATGAACCCAGATGCAATATTTACTGTTTCTCAGCCCACCATCCAAAGCCGTCAGTGCTTGTAAATGGGCCGTCAGTACCAGCCATATAGCGATCCGGATCAGGGCCTGTCATGACAAAGCCCCGATACGTTTGTGTATCGCCCGTATAAATGTGTCTAACAAAAATGACTAAATAATTATTGTTTTCTGATATAAATGTTACATCACCTTCAATATTTTCGACTGGATATGAGTAGTTGAGCGAGGTTAACGTTCCAGTAAAATGAGAGCCTTCTTGCGTGATCGCCATAACACTCTTCAACCATTTGCATTTAAGATCCAGTTTCCAGTGAGCGAGGCAGCATGCACAGGTGTCACAATAATTACACAACTGATGATCCCAAGCAGAATTCTTTTCATGTTCCTCTCCTAAGTATGTTTTAGTATTTGACCCGGCAACTTAATAAGCATTGTGCAGCTGAGGCGTGCTTGTATGAAGTCAAAATTTGTTGAAACCCCAGACTTGGTAGAGGGCTACTACTCCTTCTCCGGTTTCTTCATCCGGAGATGGCCTCAGGATGTAGCGTTTGCCGAGCATGTCATAATAAATCCGTTCGAAATGGATGGTCCTGAACCCCATTTCTTTGAACAGTCCCTCCAGTTCGTGTTCGGTTAACCAGTCATCAATCGGTTGCCGGCTGAAGTTCGTGTATTCCATCCACTGGTCGTATGCTTCCGCTCGCGGGGAGGTAATGATGGCGTGCCCCCCCTTTGTTACGAGCATTGACAGATTTTTTACAAACTCTTTCTGCTCTTCCCGCGGGACATGTTCGATAACTTCCGAATTGAGAACGATATCATAGGGCTGAAAATCCGATCTCTTCAGTAATGTCTCCGCCGTCCCGTGAGAGAAAGTCAAATGAGGAAACAGTTTGCCGGCTACGGCGGCAACTTCCTCGACGGGCTCAATTCCTTCTGACTCACCAAACGATGACGCCAGGTTGGTCAACCATCCCCTGCCGCTGCCAAGATCCAGAATCCGAGGTGGAGTGACACCCCTTTGGGAGTTGGCAACCATCTGGAGGATTTGGGAAATGCATGCCCACCGTGCCTGTTCATCGTCATTGGGGTGTGGATTCGACCATGCCGGGTGTTCAAGGAAGAGTTTGGTGTAGTAAGGGTCGTCCCGTTGGGATTGGGCCTCTTCTTTCTGTATCGAGCGCAGGGTCTGCAGGATCCCCTGTACGTCAACTTCGCCGGGGAAGTTCCGATCGGTTTCTTCCAGCAGAGCGATAGCTCTCGCGATGTCATGGCATGAGATCGCCTCGTTCGCCTGGGTGAGACGTGCAGCCAACTCTTTTTGCCGTGCGACGTCACTGTAGTTCTGTTCCGGGCTGTCGGCAGCGGGAAATGATCCCTTGCTGGAAAAAAGTTCTGAAAAACTTTGCAGCGAGTGACTAAGGGATTCCGAAGGATACTCTTCCGTGTAACTTGGCTCCACCCCTGATTCAATCCAGTGCATTATCTGCCGGACACGTTTCTCAACGGTATGATGCCGCCACAATTTCCTTCGGGCGGCGGCAGCAATCCGGTTGGCAAAGGCTGGGTCCCGCTGAATGTGCCGTATCTGCTCCGTCAAGGCCTCCGGGGAATCTCCAGGGAAGAGAAGAATCTCCGCATCGTCGGCAAAAAGGGCATTCGTGCGCGGCCGATTGGGGATTTCCCATGTTATGATGGGTCTTCCTGCCGCCATTCCCTCAAACACCCTCCCTGCGTAGCCCTGGAAGAAGCTAGGAAGGTTGACCACAGCGACCCCGTCCCGCAATCCTTTGATCCACAAATCGAAAATTTCCTGGCGAATCCGGCGCAGGGGAGACATGAACGCCGCAAGGTATCTCGTATCGATTGGAGCACCGCTTGCGAGATATGCATCGGCGACGCGGTGAAGTTCCCCGAACAGAGCGGGATAGGGGGTCCCGTCTTCGGGAGCGCCCTGTTTGACCAGAAGTGAGCGGAGCTCGGGATGTTCCAGCCACGAGGCACGTTTGCCGTAGAGGGCGCCGCAGAAGGTAGCGGCGTCCAAGCGGGGAGGTTCCGGGCATTCACCGATAAATCGCTCGGGAACGGCACTGACCCACCAGAGCGCTTTGACTACTCCCCGTGAGCTGAGGTCCTCGGCATCCGCCTCGTCCACGGTGAGGGCGTGGGTCATGTATCGGAGCCGCTTCTCCACCTGCATGCGCCGCTCCTTCAGATGGGGTGCTTCCTGGTATGCTTCGGACTGGTACTGGAGAGATTCTCCCACCAGACCAATGCGAACGGGCGCAATCGTCTCAAGCCAATTGAGAAAGGACTCGTCGGGGTTGGTGTGCACGATTTCAATCCATACCTGATCGAATTTTTTCCCTTCGCAGAGCTGCCTTGCCCGTGATAGCCAGGATTTCGCGTCGGTTTGAGTTACGTCCGCATGGGCCGGGATGGTGAGACAATCGATTCCATTTGCGGCGAACCCCTCTTCCAGGCCGAGGTGGGCCGTATACGACCAGCTTTTGGCGGACTGCCACGAGCTAAATTCCAGTGAGATGAAGAGAATGCGGGGTCTGTTCTGCATAGTTACTCCTATATTGTGGCTGGGTTGACGACCTGTTTCTGCTGCTCTATGGCTCACTCGCACCAGCCGATCAACTTGCGGGTTCGGATAGGATCGGCTGGTTACGCTGCGTTTCGCCAAAAACAACAACGAAATACGCTGAATTCACTCCCCAGGTCTTCCGTCAACTGCCGTTTTTAGGATTAGAAGACTTGCATATTTTACAGCTTTATGTTATAGCCACCCAAGGTATTCAATCTAATCAGGAGGGTTGTGCTATGAAGAGTATGTGTTTGGGGCTAACTTTAATGTTTCTTGCATCAAATGCCTTTGCAGGAACCGCTTTTATTCCAACGTATATTTCAGAACCACAAAATAAGCCTAATCGAACTATAACACTTATCATGGTTGGGAACGCTTCAAATGTAACTCAGAAAGTGACTCTCACCTTTTATACTCATGATGGCAGTCCTCTTTCTGGTCACTCAATGCGTTATTGGGGGCCATCTAATGTGCCATCATATACCAATGTCTTAACAGATTCTCTTGGGCAAGTGAGTATTGACTTACCCCCTTATGGCCAGGTTCAGTATCAACTATGGGGAGAAGCTAGCACTCATCGTGAAGGATTTGGTACTATTACTGGTCAAGCGACCACCGGTTCTGGGTTTCTAATAGCACACGCCGCTGCACAGAATCTTGATGGTTCTGGCACTGGAAATAATTATTATCTCTCCATTCCTATCAATGGTGGCCAACCGTTTTAAGTGCAATATCAATACCATAGTCAGTCAGAGAGGGGATTTAAAACCCCTCTCTTTATTTGTAAATCAAGAAACCCTAGTAGTAGGTGATTCGCGTCATTTCTGGTTATGCTCTAAGAATCCTGCCAGTACATTCAGGACGTAGTCCATTTCCTCGATCCCTACATCCTGATGTACCCCGATATGGATTCCATTGTGCCCCATGAACTCGGCGACCGGGAAATCACCCGTCTTGTGACCCAGATAGGCAAAACCGGGACATTGGGTCGGCATCGAGGCGAACAGGGTGCGTGTTTCGATGCCGTTTTCCTCCAGATAGGCGGTGAGCTGGGCCCGGGTGAAGGAGGCTTCTTCGTTGATGATGATCGGTATGGCGTGGGGTCCGATCTGTTCGTGGGGTTCTTCCTTGATGGTGGAGAGGTACGGCGAGAAGCGGTCGAACCGGTCGAGTATGTACATGAGGTTGTCGTGCCGTTTTTTCAGGATTTCATGGTACACCTCCATCGCGCCGATGCCGATGGCAGCTTCAAGCTCGTTCATTTTGCAGGAGTAGCCGATGCGGTTGAAGGTGAAACGGATATCTTCTCCCCCGTCGCCACGGAATCGTTTGGCACAGTATCCCGAGGTGAGATTGAGCGAGCATTGCTTGCAGGCACAGGTGCGGCCGTGAGAGCGGAGCGAACGGAGGATTTCGGCATACTCTTCATTGTTGGTTGTGATTATGCCACCTTCGCCGGTGGTTATGATGTGAGCTACATATACGCTGAAGGCTGCCAGGTCTGCCAGGGTTCCTGCCGGCTTCCCCTTGTAAAGGGCACCGTGGGCTTCGGCCGCATCCTCGATGACGATGAGCCCGTGCCGTTTCGCGATGGCGTTGATTTCGTCCATCGCTGCCGGCTTGCCCATCAGGTGGACCGGCATGACGGCGCGGGTTCGCTCGGTAATCGCCGCTTCGATCCTGGTCGGATCAATGTTGAGTGTTTCCCGCTCAATATCGACGAATGCCGGGGTGAAACCGGCGTGGAGAACGGCGTTGCCCGTAGCGACAAAAGAGAGCGCGGGAACGATGACCTCGTCGCCTCGCCGTGCCCCATAGTCATGGAGTATCGCCATGGCGAGGATGTCGGCGTCGGTTCCGCTGCTGACCGCCACGGCTTCCTTTGCTCCCAGCAGATGGGCGAAACGGTCCTCGAATTCGCGCACATACTTGCCGCTGGAGATTCGTTTGGTTTCAAGAGCCTCGTTGATGAGTCTCCTGGCTGTGTCGGTGATGGTGATGGTGCCGAACGGCACCCGTTTGGCTGTAGCCATTGACGGTCCTCTCTTTGCTATTTCGTTTCAGTCGCCGATCAACTTGCGGCGCAGTCGGGTGGCACTCATCGCCTCTATGTGGCTGCGAACGTGCGAACCGAACTTGGTTTCAATCATTTCGAGATAGGCGGGGTTTGCGAAGTAGTGGTGGAATGCATCATCCCGGAATTTGAGGATGTCTGCGGCTGCAAGGTGATTGGACGGGAGCGGCCGGCAATCATAGGCATGCTGAGAATAGCCGCTCCAGCTTTCCGGAAGTTGCCAGCCGTGGGCCAGGGCTATTTCGTACAGCTTCGAACCAGGATATGCCATGGCACAGTAAAAATTGGCGAACTCGCAGTTGAGTTCGGTCGCCATGTCGAGCGTCTCCTGCATAGTCTCGAGCGTGTCATCGGGCAGACCGAAGATGTAGTTGCCGATTACCCGTATGCCGGCGGCCTGAATGGTTCTGACGGTGCGCGTGATATCGGTGACCCGCATTTTTTTTGCTGCGCCGTCCCGTACCGCAGGATTGGCCGACTCGATGCCGAGAGCCAGCCAGTTGATGCCGGCGCGCTTCATCCGTTCCAGGTGGGCGGGATTCACGGTGTCCACCCGTGCGTATGCCCAGATGTTCAGCCCGTAACCGCGCTGAATGAGGAGGTCGGTAATGGTCAGGTAATGGCGCTCGTCGAGGACGAACAACTCGTCGACAATCTTAAGGTTCTTCACGCCGTAGCGCGTGACGAGGATATCGACCTCTTCAAGAACACGCTGGGGGCTTCGGTACCGAATGCCCGGCTTGCCGAACGGAGCATTGATGCAACAGAAGACACAGTTGAACGGGCATCCGAGACTGGTGTAAATGGCACCGTAGGGAGTGCGGCGCTCGACATCGTCGAAACAGTGCCAGTTGTGGGCCCGATACTTGTCCATCGAAAGCAGGTCCCAGGCGGCGGTCGGCAGCATGGTGTCGAGGTCGTTGATAAGAGGGGCGGGGAGGGTATGATGGACGCTTCCGTCGCTGCCTCGATACCAGAGCCCGGGGACGGACGCGAGATCGGGAGCGGGACTCTTTAGCACGCGGAGCAGGGAAGAGAGGGTCAGGGGCCCTTCCCCTTCGATGACGTAATCGGCGTCCGTTGTGAGGATTGTATGTTCGGGCAGGGCCGACGGGTGAAGGCCGCCAATGGCGACCTGTGCCGTGGTCCTCTCCTTGAGGACGGAGCAGATCCGTTCCGCAGCCGGCATGTTTTGGGTTGAAGCGGAAGGTTGGGAGCCGTACACGATAACCGCCGCAAGTAACGGCGCCAGTAAGCGAACCCGTTCCGCTACCTCGGAAGGAGTAATGTTTTCAGCGTTGGCATCAATAATCGCCACTGTAAAACCGACGCTGCGAAGGTAGGAGGCAATGACCGCCACCCAGAAGGGGGGTTCGACTGCCGCCAGGTCCGCGCCCAAGCCCTGGTAAACCTGCTTCCGGTCTCCTGGATTAATGAGGACGATATCAGTGTTTGAATGGCTCATGGTGTGCCGTGGCCGAGTCTGCGGGTAACCGCCGCCATTATGGCGGATTCGTCCATGCCGTTGCGGGCGTGCAGATAGTCGCGCGTTCCCAGTTCGAAAACATAGCGGTCGTTGAAGCCGATATGGTCGAGGGTAACGGAGCGACGATCTTCGTTCAGGAGCTGTGCGACAAGGGAGTCGAGTCCACCGTTGCCAACGAATCCCTCTTCGGCGGTAACGATGTGTCGATATTTGAGAAGGGTCTGCCGGAGTTTCCCGGTGTTTGCCGGTTTCAGCAGGAACAGGTCCACCACTCCCACTGACCCGAGGCTTCGAGCTGCACTGAGTGCCCGCTGGGTCATAAAGCCGGTTGAGACGATGCAGGCTTCCGTTCCGGCAACGAGTTCGCAGAACCCGGCCGTTAAGGTTTCTGGCGTGACGGTTTCGTAGATGGCCGGAATCGGTTTGCCATCGAAGCGGAGATATTTGGGGGTGCAGTTAGATACGGTGTAGTCGACAAAGGCGGCAGCCAATCGCCAGTCACTGGGTGAAAAGACGGCCATGTTCGGCAAGAGCCGCATGATGGCGAGGTCTTCAAGGCAGTGATGCGTAGGTCCGGATACCTGGTAACTGACTCCGCCACCGACGCCGATCAGGTTGACGTTGACCGGTCGAACCTGGGACGAAATCGAGAGGTTCACCCGGATTTGCTCATAGGCGCGCATGGCGATGAACGGTGCGATGGCATAGGCGTAGACAATCCCTCCTTCAAGGGCAAGCCCTGTAGCCACGTTTATGAGATTCTGTTCTGCGATGCCGACGTTGATGAAGCGTTCGGGGAAATCCGCTCTGAGCCGGTCGAGAGCGGGAGACCCCAGGTCGGCGGCCAGGAAAAAAATGCGTTCATTTTCTGCCATCCGATCGTAGAGGGCTTCGATGAAGGCATCCCTCATTGCGCGTGCCGGTTGCGTCATTGCAGTTCCTCGAGAGCGGCGGCTATTTCCGCCTGGCTCAGTGATTTGATGTGACAAAGGGTATCGTGTTCGAGAGAGGGAACCCCTTTGCCTTTGACCGTATCGGCTATCACGACCTTCGGTCTGCCTTGGTTTCGCTTCATGCCGGTGAGGGATTGCATGACCGCCTCGATGTCGTGGCCGTCGATTGTGTCGACATGCCAGTTGAAGGCGCTGAATTTTTGCTCTAACGGTTGCAGGTCGATAACCCGGCTGCAGAGGTCGAGCATGCATATCTTGTTGTTGTCGATGATTGCCGTCAGGTTGCCGAGGTTGTGGTGGGCGGCAAACATCACGGCCTCCCAGACGGACCCTTCATAGAGTTCCCCATCTCCG
>JAJZUC010000031.1 GCA_021847245.1 Deltaproteobacteria bacterium
CCCACGGGAGAACGATACCAAGGGCAAGACCAAAAAGAGCTTCAGGTTGCATATGCGTTCAAGACCTCCGGGTTATGGAATGGCGCCCGATCATACCACAACCCACTCAATTCGACGAAGAGCCCTTGCGAAACCCAACAGACATGCTGTTAAAATCGTTGGGTTTCGCTCCTCAACACAATCTACACTTCTGCCCTC
This sequence comes from Deltaproteobacteria bacterium, assembly GCA_021847245.1. Classification (GTDB taxonomy): domain Bacteria; phylum Desulfobacterota; class Desulfuromonadia; order Geobacterales; family Geobacteraceae; genus Geobacter. The sequence continues at coordinate 199 of JAJZUC010000031.1, forward strand.
TCGACTGCGGTTAATTGACCACAATAAGTCACTTCAAGTCCACTATGTGCTAGTGCCCCAAAAATCGAACCTGCGGTTTTGTCAGCTTTATCAGGTAGCTCATAGAATTCAACCCTCAGAGGATTGGACTGTTTGGACCTCAGACGTATCCCTTCCTGGAAGAGGAATCGTCCGTATTGATCCTCTATTGGGAAACAGTAACCGAGAATGATAACCTTTTCTGCGTCTCTCATTGCTTCAACCACGCTTCGCCATTGCTGCATAATGACTTCATGAACCAACGGCGAACCGCATTGTTCTTGCACCTCACGAATAAGCTCGCTCTTGATGGGTACGGCACCAAGAAATACTGGTTCGCAGTAATTGTCCAAGTCTATTCCGGTCAAAGAAGTGAGTAACGGCCGGCCATCAGACTCCTGCCACGCCAACGTCCCATTACTAAAATCCATGCGCCATGACGTCGACCCATGTGGCTTGGCCACCCAGACTACATCCTGAAAGAAGCTGGAGCCCACCATGCGAAGCGGTTTTGAGCCGATGGAAGACGCCAACCCTTCCACCAGTGTATCGTAGTTGAAGGAGATCAAGACGTCTCCTGGACAGAGATCGTTCTCGACAATGCGTCCCAGCGTACATTTGCCCCATTCAAGAGACGAATCGGCTGCGACTTTGTCGCAAATCTTGCCATACACGCGTAACAGGGCTTTCTTGATTGTCCGCGATTCGTTATCCCAAGGCTTCTGAAGCGGCAAAGCCTTTTGCAGTTTGGCGTAGTAATCAAGACAGGACCAGATCTCTACGAGTCCAAGATCGTCGAGATCCTTCCCAGTATGCTCAGCAACTTTCTTGAGAGCAGGAAACTCGGTCTGCCATTCGGCCAATTTCGCAATTGCAGCGCCGAACTCAGCCGCAACCGGAGGGGGAGAGCAATGGTAGTATTTTTCAAGCGTTCCGCGTGTTGATCCGGCTCCAAGGATATAGGCGTTCACGGATGTCTCCTATGTCGGAAACCAGCATCTCCAGCAGCATCTCAAGAGCAGCATCTCAAGGGTCAGGCTTCCAAGATGTCAAGTTCGGCTACAGTCGCCTGGACGATGGCCGGGACGCTCTTCACTACTTCACTTTCGGCACGATATAAGGTCTTGAAAACTCAGTTTCTTTCCCAATTCCCTCACGCCGCCTTGATCTGGGATAAATTTGCTGCCTGCTTCACAACTGCCGAATGGCAGGCTCTACTCTGTCCACAAATTCCATAGCTAGCGGCCTGATTTCGTCCACATCTGTTGGAGTAATCTCCGCCTCCTCCATGTAGTCACCTTTCTGCCGCAGTTCAAAGGCGCGGTGGAGGGCCTTGGAGAGAGCTCTCGGGAAGATGCCGGTCTTGACGAATTCCCGATCGAAGAGGGCGATGGCGCCGGAATGCTTGGAGGTACCGAGCTGCTTTGTCTGGAGCAATGCCAATACGGCATAGAACATGGCGTAGTAGAGCCGGTTTATGACGGAGCGGAGACTCATCCCCTCGCGTAGGAGGACGTCCGCCTCACGGAGGGAGTCCCGAGCCTGGGAAAGACGATACGCACTCAGCTCCCGCAGGGTGCCGGTCATATGCGGATTCCCTCCCGGTAGACATTTTGGATGAATGCCGAATCACGGAGCGGTCCGTGCTCAAGCCTCTCCTGGTCCACCACGACAGGAACGACAACCACATCCTCGGGAAATCCCGCCTCCCATGCACAGTCGCTGACGTACTTCTCTATCTCCCGGGTACAGTGGTCGACTGACACGAAGATGTCCAGGTCCGAGCCCTCCACCGCCGTGCCCCGCGCACGGGAGCCGAAGACCCTGATCTCCCGCGGAGACACCCGTTGCTCGACCAGCTCCTTGAAACGGCGTGCTATTTCAATATCCTTTGTACCCATGGGCTCACTCCTCATCACCTCGCCAACCTTACATCAGACGTAACATGCAGTCAATTGCAGGATCAGGTTGAGTGAGACGAGCAGACCGGGCTCGCCTCGTTCTTTTTGCGGAACCGTACGTCCGGCCTCGCAAACGGCTTCAGCCCCAACAAAAAGGGCGACATCCGCGTCGCCCTTTTTTCGTCATCCGGCCGTTTCACTACCTCGACCAGTTGACCCTCACAAAGCTCTCGTCCTCGCTCCACTGGAAATTGAGCTTGCCATGATGGGACTTGTAGATCTCCCTCCCCAGCTTTTCCGCCAGCTTTTCGTCCGTGGTGTTCACGATGAGGACCGAGCCATCCTGCTTGATTTCCATGATCCTGGCCAGCGGGTTTTTGACCCTGGTCTTGGCCTCGACGTTCTTGATGGCGTTCAGGATCACATTTTCGTGCTGGATGAGATAGTCACCGGAAAAGGTGACAACCCCGGCCGGGTTGTTGTCCTTCATCCGCTGGCAGGACGGACAGGTTATCTCGGTGACCGCATGCACCGCAGTCAGCTTCGCCTTCTCGGCCTCATCGAAAAACCAGCGCTTCTCCCATGCAGCCGCTCCGCATTTCGTACAGAGCGCCACCTCTACCCTCCCCTCCTTGGGGAGGTAGACATCCGTGCTGCGGGTGGTCCGCTTTCCATGCTCCTCGATACCGTATCGCCTCGCCGCCTTTGTCGCTGTCATCTGAGCCATCTCCTTTCACGAGGATTCCCATGAATTAATTATATCCCACGCCTCCGTTTCCGCCACCCTTCACACGTACGCGCTTTCAGGGGGCAAAACCGACCACCTTGTTTCGCCCCCCCTCCTTGGCGCGGTAGAGGGCCCGGTCCGCGGCATCCACCAGCCCCCGGGAATCGGCGGCATCTTGGGGGAAGGTGGCGATGCCGATGCTGACCGTAAGCCGCCCCCCCGGCTGGCTCTCCTGCAGGGGAAATGGATACTCCGCCACGGCCCGCCGCAGCTTCTCCCCGGCGATGATGGCCAGGCTGCGGTCGGTCTCGGGCATGATCACCATGAACTCCTCGCCGCCGTAACGGGCCGCGATGTCGGAGGTCCGGACCGAGCCGCGAAAGACCGCCGCCGCCTCCCGCAGCACCTCGTCCCCCTTCAGATGGCCGTGGCGGTCGTTGTACTGCTTGAAGTGGTCGATGTCGATCATGACAAGGGAGCAGGGGCGGTGGTAGCGACGGGAGCGGGCCAGCTCGTGGTCGAGGCTGAGCCAGAACTGGCGCAGGTTGAAGAGGCCGGTGAGGGGATCGGTGAACGCCTCGCTGGCGGCAATCTCGTAGTTGCGCTTGAGAAAGTCGTAGCTGAGCTTCTGGTCGGCGAGGCTCCGCGCCTTGAGGAGGAGCTCCCCCAGCTCGGCCGGGATGACGAAGAAGCCGTCCGCCCCCGCCTGGGCGCTCCGGACCTTCGCCGTGCGGTCGGGAAGGGGGGAGGTGACGATGACCGGGATCTGCTTGCTCCGTTCGTGGGACTTGAGCCGGAGGCAGACGTCGCTCCCGCCGAGCTCCGCCAGCGCCAGGGAGAGGATGCAGAGGTCCGGGGCGAGGGCGATCCCCTTGTCGAGGGCCTCCAGGCCGTCTCCGGCGGTAACGGTGGTGCAGCCGGCATCCTTCAGCCGTGCCACCAGCTGCCGCAGCCGCTCCGGGTCCGGCTCGGCCACCAGTACCCGCGGGGAGCGGGAAAAGCGGGGGTGTGCCCCCCGCTTGGGAAGGGAAACGGTGAAGGTGCTCCCCATGCCGCTGCTGCTCTCCACCGCAATCCGGCCGCCGTGGAGCTCCACGAACCGCTTGACGAGGGGGAGCCCCAGGCCGAGGCTTCCGGCCCCCCGGGCGATCCCCCCTCCCACTTCGAAGCTCGTGAAGATATGCTCCCGCTCTTCCTGGCCGATCCCCCGCCCCTCATCGGTGACGCGGAGCTCGATCCAGTGCCGGTCCGCGGTGGCGGCATCGGCAACCTCCCGTAGGGCGATGATGATCCGTCCCCCCGGGGGCGAAAATTTCAGGGCATTGGTGAGCAGTTCCTCGACGATGAAAGAGAACTTCCCCTCGTCGGCCATGACGGTGCACTCCGCGCCGTCGCATGAGGTTTCGATCGCCACCTCCCGCTTGCCGGACTCCTCCCGCACCCGCTCCACGACCCGCTCGACCACCTCCCGCGCCGCAAACTCCTTCGGAAGAAAGACCGCCATCCCGAGGTCGCTGCTGCAGAGATCCAGCACCCGCTCCAGCATCCGCTGGAGCCGCCGCCCCCGGGCGATGATCGTTTCGAGGCAGATCCGCTGCTCGCGGCTCACCCTCCCCATGGCCCCGTCGCGCAGGCAGGTGGCGAAGTCGACGATGTGGTCCAGGGGGCGCTGGAATTCCCGCGACATGTGGGCGAGGAACTCGGTCTTCACCTGGCTCGCGATGAAGAGCCGCTCGTTGGCCCGCTCCAGCTCCTCGGTCCGCTCCCGGAGGAGCCGCCGCAGGAGGTCCAGATCCCGGGCGCTGACGATCTTGCGCGACCGTGCCATGGGAACCTCGTCAGGAAAGGGGCCAGCGGGTCGTGTGGAGGTCCGGCGCCGGCCGCTCCCCCCCCGGCTCCCGGCTCCGCAGGAGCGCCCGGGCCGGGGCGCCGTCCCCCCCGGCCACCTTGAGGGGGAGGCAGATCAGCTCGTAGCCCCCCGGCGCCACCCCCTCCAGGTTGACCCCTTCGAGGACCACGATCCCGGCGTCCAGGAGGAGCCGGTGCACCGTCCCGTCGCCGCCGAACCGCTCGATGGAGAGGTAGTCGATCCCCACGAGCCTCACCCCCGCCTCGACGAGATACCGGGCCCCCTCCTCGGTGAGGAAGGCGAAGTCGTCCTGGAAGCCGGGACGGTCCCAGAGGAGCGAGTTGCCGGTCTTGAGCAGGAGCCGCTCCGTCCCCCGCACCGGGAGGCGGGCAAGCTCCCGCGCCCCGATGGCGCGCACCTCCCGCACCTCCACCACCCGGGCGTCGCCCACGAGAAGCGCCGGTGGCACGTGATCCACGGTGGCGCCGTCGTCGCGGCAGTGGCGGGGGACGTCGAGGTGGGTGCCGGCGTGGGTGGAGAGGGTGAGGCGGGAGACGTTGGCCGTGTCCCCCCGGGCGATGCGGGTCACCGCCTCGATGGTGACGGCGGGATCGCCGGGGTAGACCGGAAGGTCGGGGGAGAGGGGGACGGTGATATCGTAGATCTTCATGAAAAACCCTCCGGGCGGGCGCTGTCTGCACAGCACAGTATACACCCGGCGGAGGGATTTGCGAGGCTAGGACAAAACCGGTGCGGAGCCGGCTGCTCAGTTGGCGGCGAGACCTGCCAGTAGCCGCTCCAGTTCCCCTTTTTCGAAATGGTACCGCTTACGGCAGAGCTCGCAGGTGACCTCGGCCCCCCCCTGCTCGTCGATCAGGGCGGCGAGGTCTGCCTTGCCGAGGGAAACGAGGACCTGCTCGATCCGCTCCCGGCTGCAGGAACAGACGAAGGCGAGGGCCCGCTTCTCCAGGGTGTCGTAGGGGATACCGTCGAAGAGGTAAGCCAGCATCCCCTCGGGGGTCATCCCCTGCCGGAGGAGCTCCGTCACGGGGGGCATCTCGCCGATGCGGGCCATGAGCCGGTCCACCAGCTCCTCGTCGCCGGGGGGAAGTGACTGGATCAGGAAGCCGCCGGCGGCGGAGACGCTCCCGTCCGGCGCCACGTAGGTGCCGAGCCCCACGGCCGACGGGATCTGCTCCGACTCGGTGAGGTAGTACGCCAGGTCCTCGGCGATCTCGCTCGTATAGAGGATCACGGTGCCGGTGTACGGCTCCTTGAGCCCCAGATCCTTGGTGACGGTGAGAAGCCCCGCCTGGCCGAGGGCTCCCCCCACGTCGAGCTTGCCGTCGTCGCGCACCAGGGAGACCTCGGGGTTGCCGACTCCCCCCCGCACCGCGCCGTTGGCGTCGGCCTCCACGAGGACCTTCCGCAGGGGGCCGTTTCCCTCGAACCGGAGCGCCACCCGCTGGCCGGTCTTCAGGAGCGCCCCCATGAGGGCCCCGGCGGTCAATCCCCGCCCCAGGGCCGCCGAGGCGGTGGGCCAGGTGCCGTGCCGGCGGCAGGCGTCGGCCACGAGCCCCGTGGTGACGCAGGCCAGCGCCCGGACGGCGCCGTTTTTCGTGATGATGCGGACGAGGTAGTCCGACGGAGTGCGATCAGAGGTCATTTTCAAGCCTTTCTTTCCTACACCAGCCCCATGACAAAGTTGAATTCGCTCGTCCCCGGGATCGCCTCGCCCCGGGCGAAGGCGTCGAGGATCGGCCGCCATTTTTCCCGCGGCGCCCCGGAGAGATCCACCACGAAGGCGCCGCACCCCGCCTCCTGGAGCTTTCCCCGGAAGTGGGTGAGGGAGAAGCGGGTCGCCGGGGTGATGGTGGTGAGGTTCCCCCGTACCGCCACCTCGTACTCCTCCCCCCGGTCGGAGACGAGCGGCGCGTCCCCCTTCACCCCCTTGATGGCGATCCGGGTGGTCATGGCCGGGACGGCCCCGTAGACCAGGACCCGCCGCCGCAGCGGCAGCTCGGCCGCCAGGAGCGCCGCCATGTTTTCGGCGTCGTCCTCGATGTAGAGGGTGGCGGCCCCGGCCCCGAGCTCCCGCCAGGCGAGGAGGGCCTGGGTGTTGAGGGAGAAGAGCCTGAAGTCGGTTGAGAGCTCCACATCGCGCCCCTTCATGAGCGCGAAGTGGGAGAGGTTTGCCAGCTCGAAGCGCCGGAAGCCGTGGGCGCAGAGGATGTCGATCGCCTCCCGGTAGAAGGGGAGGTCGGCGTCGAAGATAATGAAGGGGAGGTGCCAGACGATCCGCCCCTCGTCTCCCCGGAGCCTGCGGGCCGTTGAAGGGAGCTGGTGGATGTTGGCCCGGGAGACCGGAAGGGCGATGGCGTCGATCCCCGGCTGGCGCAAAAGCGTGGCATCGCGGAGATGCTCCACCCGCACCGTCACCTCGGGGCGGGGCGGACGGGCCGGTACCCCGGCGGGGACCAGGGAGGCGAGGGCGCGGCGGCGCGCCTCCCCCCGGCGCTTTCCGGCCTCGGCCGTCACCTCGCCGGCGAGGCGGGCGTAGAATTCCCGGCGGATCTCCTTCAGCCGGGCCGGCGGGATCAGGACCGGCGGGAAACCGGGAGCCGCCAGGGAGCGGAGCTCGAAGGGGGTCTCGCCGGTGCGGGAGAACTGGGCCCGGAGCACCCCCGCCATATCCGCGGTGCGGGACGGCTCCAGGGTGCCCAGGGGGAAGGAGGCGGCAAAGGCACCGCCGCCGGCCCGGGCGGCCACCCGGAGCGCCTCCCCATCGAGAGTGAGCTCCAGGTCGCACGGGACCTTGCCGGTCCGCACCGACTCCAGCCGCTTCAGGCAGGCGTTCTCGCTCATGGTGAAGGCGGTCTCGGAGGAGACCTTGAAGACCGCATCCCCCACCTTGAAGGCAAACGGCGCCACCACGGTGACTACGCTTTTCTCCTTCGCCGACTTCACCCGCTCCTTCCCCACGAAGAGCTCCTTCACCGTGAAGGCCCGCCCCGCCATGTCGCTTTTCGGCTGGACCCGGACCCGGTCGCCGACGAAGAGCCGGTCGCGGCTCTCGAAGGTGATCCGCTCCCCCCGCACGCTCCTGATCTCCCCCAGGAAGCGGCCGGTGGCCCCCCGCAGGGTCGGGGTGGCGATGTCGGTGGGGGTGCGGGAGGCGAGGAACCCCCTGGTCGGTACCCGGCCGAAGGAGAGCTTCAGGATCTCCTTGGCCCGGGCAGCCGCTTCGGGACGCTTGCGCTCGGGGGTGTCGAGGACGAGGCGGTAGGCCTCCACCACGCTCGCCACGTACTCGGCCGACTTCATCCGCCCCTCGATCTTCAGGGAGGCGACGCCGGCGGCGGCCATGTCGGGGATGAGGTCGACGACGGAGAGATCGTTGGTGGAGAAGTAGTACCCTTCCTTCCCCCGGTGGCGGTACTGGCGCCGGCACGGCTGGGCGCAGCGCCCCCGGTTGCCGCTGTGGCCGCCGAGAAAGGAGGAGAAGTAGCACTGCCCCGAGATGGCGAAGCAGAGCGCCCCGTGGATGAAGCACTCGATCTCGGCCCTGGAGGCGCGGCAGATGGCGGCGATGTCGTCCAGGTGGAGCTCCCGGGCAAGCACCACCCGCTCGAACCCGAGCTCCTCCAGCATCCGGACCCCGGGGAGGTTGTGGATCGTCATCTGGGTCGAGGCGTGGCGGGGAAGCCCCGGGAAGTGGTCGCGGATGAGACGGGCGACCCCCAGGTCCTGGAGAATCACCCCGTCGGCCCCCATCGCCTCCAGGGCGGAGAGGGTCTCCACGAGCAGCGGCAGCTCCCCCTCCTTAACGAGCGTGTTGAGGGTGATGTAGACCTTGCGGCCGAGGCCGTGGGCGTAGGCGACCATCCGCTCCATCTGGGAGAGGGAGAAGTTCTTCGCCTTGGCCCGGGCGGAGAATTCCTTGAGCCCCGCGTAGACCGCGTCGGCCCCCTTCTCCATGGCGGCGAAGAAGGCCTCCAGCGACCCGGCCGGGGCGAGAAGTTCCGGTTTTTTCACCTGTTGGTATGTTTCGCGCATCCGTTCAGAGTACCCGAAGCGGAACGGGGGCGTCAAGGACGATCATCCCCCGCCGGTCCGGGTTTTATGTTGAGTTGGTGCCGGCGAAGTGATATAAGGAGCCGCACAAAAAACAGGCTTCGGGAGCAACGGGATGCAGCAGAGTGGCCACAAGGATTCCTTCTGGGGAGGGATCGTCAAGTCGATGGGGCTCGTCTTCGGCGACATCGGCACAAGCCCGATCTACACCCTTACGGTCATCATGACCCTCACCCGGCCCGACGCCGAGCATGTCCTCGGCATCCTGTCGCTCATCGTCTGGACCCTGATCCTCCTCGTCTCGGTGGAGTACGCCTGGCTCGCCATGAGCCTCGGCCGCAAGGGGGAGGGGGGGACCATCGTCCTGAAGGAGATCCTCGTCCGGCTCCTGAAATCGGGGCGCCAGATGGCCTTCGTGGGGTTTCTCTCCTTCCTCGGGGTCTCGCTCCTGCTGGGCGACGGGATCATCACCCCCGCCATCAGTATCCTCTCCGCCGTGGAGGGAATGCGGCTCATCCCGGGGATGGAAAACCTGGCCCAGGGGTCCCTCATCTTCGTGGCGGCCCTCATTGCCATCACCCTCTTCGTCTTCCAGTACAAGGGGACCGACAAGGTGGCCGGCGCCTTCGGCCCGATCATGGTCGTCTGGTTCGCCGCCCTCACCGTCTCGGGGTTCCTCTCCATCGCCGGCACGCCGGAGGTGATCGGCGCGGTGAGCCCCCACCACGCCATCCTCTTCCTGGAGCATAACGGCCTCGCCGGTTTCTTCATCCTCTCCGAGGTGATTCTCTGCGCCACCGGCGGCGAGGCGCTCTACGCCGACATGGGGCACCTGGGAAGGAAGCCGATCATCCGCGCCTGGTACTTCGTCTTCTGCGCCCTGGTCATCAACTACCTGGGGCAGGGGGCCTTCATCCTCCGCAACCCCAAGGAGACCAACATCCTCTTCTCCATGGTGAAGAGCCAGGCGCCGCTCCTCTACATCCCGTTCCTGGTCCTCACCATCCTGGCGACCATCATCGCTTCCCAGGCCCTGATCAGCGGGGTCTTCTCCATCGTCTATCAGGGTATCACCACCCGGATCCTGCCGCTCATGAAGGTTGACTACACCTCCAGCCACCTCAAGTCCCAGATCTACATCGGCTCGGTCAACTGGACCCTCCTGGGGCTGGTGATCTTCATCATGCTCGTCTTCCAGAAGTCCGAAAACCTGGCCGCCGCGTACGGCCTGGCGGTCACCGGCACCATGACCATCACCGGAATCATGATGATCATGATCTTCGCCCACACCACCAAGAAGTGGAAGGTCCCCGTGGCGCTGGCCATCACCCTCCTCGACCTGGCCTATCTCATCGCCAACCTCCACAAGCTCCCCCATGGCGGCTACTGGTCCCTCATCCTCGCCTCGCTGCCGCTGGCGATCATGATCATCTGGACCCAGGGGCAGCGGGCCCTCTACCGGGCCCTCCGCCCCCTCGACCTGGAGACCTTCCTCCTCTCCTACGAACAGATCTACGGCAAGGGGCGCAACATCCCCGGCACCGGCCTCTTCTTCACCCGCGAGGCGCCGGTGGTCCCCCCCTACGTCATCCACTGCATCATCCGGAGCAACATCATCTACGAGCGCAACGTCTTCGTCTCCCTCAGCCGCACCGATGAGCCGTTCGGGGTCAAGACCAGCCTCACCAAAGGGCTCGGCACCGGTCTCGACTCCTTCGAGATCCGCGCCGGCTACATGGAGATGGTCGACATCGAGAAGCTCCTGAAGAAGCACGGGATCGAGGAGAAGGTCATCTTCTACGGCATCGAGGACATCGCCACCAACAACCCGGTCTGGCGCGTCTTCTCCACCATCAAGCGCCAGAGCGCCAACTTCGTCCAGTTCAACAAGCTCCCCGCCAGCAAGCTCCAGGGGGTGGTGACGCGGGTGGAGATGTAGGGGGAGGGAATCCGCTTCAGACGAAAAGAGAGGCGCTTACCCATGGGGGGGAGCGCCTCTCTTGGTGTTACAGCCGAATCCTTGCCTCAGGCGGCCTTGTGCCGCTCCGTTTCCCATCCCACGCAGGCAAGCCAGATGTGACGAGGGATCGGTTTCTGGCCGCTGCGGTAGTACGCCAGCATACGACGGCTAATCTCCAGGGCCTCGGCGGCGCTGTCAAGGGTGAGTCCGTTGCGGTGCATCCATTCCCAGATCCGCTCGTGGGAGATGCCGCCCATCTGTTCAACCGCCTCGGCCCGCAGATTGTCGCCGGCCAGGTCCAGCTCTCCGGCCACCCACTCCACGGTCAGCCCCCACTCACCCACACGGGCCTTTGCAAACAGTTCCGGCTCTTTCAAGGGGGCGAGGGCAGGAATGCGGTCGATAATGGCGGCAAGATCAACGGTCATGGCCGCTCCGTCGCCAAAGGTGAGGAGGAGACGGTAGGGAGCCAGGACCTCCACGGCTTCGATACGGAAATGCTCCCGCTTTTTCATGGGTTGTACTCCTTGAATTTTGCCAGCAAGAGATCGCGATGGGCTTCAGCCCACCTGAGAGCCTCCCTCGATTTCGCGGCGGGCGATGCCGGCGGAAAGCATCTCAAGCCCATCGATCCCCACCAGCGCCTCCCGGCCATCATTCATCCGGATGTGGAAGTGGGGAGGATTATGTTCCCGAGGATTGACGAAGATAGCGCAGTTGAAGAAACGGTGAAGAACGGGCATGATTTACATTAGTGCAATAAGTGCACTTTGTCAAATGAATGGGATTTCCCCGATGCTGCGGGGAGAAGGGGAGTAGCGGCAGGGACGAACCCTTGCCGCCCGGCCGCTTCTGGTATACTATTGCAACTTCGGATCGCGACCGATCCGGAAGGGAGTTTCCATGCACGAACGGCTCACCGACCTGGAGATCCATATCGCCCACCTGGAGCGGACCGTCCAGGAGCTGAACGAGGTGGTTTTCCGCCAGCAGCGCGCCATCGACCGTCTCGAAGGGGAGCTGAAGGGGCTGCGGGAGCAGGTTCTGGCAGGGGGAGCCTCCCTCCTGAAGAAACCGGAGGAGGAAGAACCGCCCCCCCACTACTGACCGGCTCTCACCAACAGCTCTCACCAACACACCCCGTCGCCAGGAGGTTTTTCATGCAGCAGGTTACGCTCGGCGCCACCGGCATCTCCTTCTTTCCCCTCGTCTTCGGCACCCTCCCCATGGGGCCGCTCCAGGCGGGGCTCTCCCCGGCGGAAGGGGGGCGCCTCATCCGTCACGCCCTGGAGCGGGGGGTCACCATGCTCGACACCGCCACCCTCTACGACACCTACCCCCACGTGCGGGAGGGGGTCGCCGGCTGGCGGGGGGAGGTGACCATCGTCACCAAGACCCACGCCAACGACGGGGCCACGGCCCGGGCCCACGTGGAGAAGGGGCTGCGGGAGCTGGGGCGCGAGCGGCTCGACATCGTCCACCTCCACGGCTCCCGGGTGGCCGATCCGTTCACCGACCGGGCCGAGGTGCTGGCGGAGCTCTTGCGGATGAAGGAGGAGGGGAAGATCGGCCATGTGGGGCTTTCGTCCCACTTTGTCGGCGCCATCCGGAAGGCGGCGGCGCACCCGGAGATCGAGGTGATCCACCCCCTCATCAACCGGACCGGCATGGGGATCATCGACGGGAGCCCGGCGGAGATGGCGGAGGCGATCGCCGCCTGCGCCCGGGCGGGGAAGGGGGTCTACGCCATGAAGGCCCTGGCGGGGGGAAACCTGATCGCCGAGGCCCGGGCGAGCCTCGCCTACGTGCGGGGGCTCGAAGGGGTCCACGGGGTGGCGATCGGGATGCTCTCCGAGGCGGAGGTGGAGGCGAACATCGCCCTCTTCTCCGGCAGCGCCCCCGAGGACGAGGTCTGGCGCGAGCTGGAGAGCCGGCGCCGGAAGCTGCGGATCATGGATAACTTCTGCAAGGGGTGCGGCGGCTGCCTCGACGCCTGCGCCAGCGGCGCCCTCTCCATCGTCGGCGGCAAGGCGGTGGTCGACGACGAGGCGTGCATCCTCTGCGGCTACTGCGCCGCCTCGTGTCCCGAGTTCATCATCCGGGTGGTCTGACGGCCCCCCAACTCTCCCCCGCACCGAGGTCACCAGCCATGTCCGACACCACCGCCGTCCTCCTCCTCCAGATGGGGGGGCCCGACTCCCTGGACGCCGTCGAGCCGTTCCTCGTCAACCTCTTCTCCGACCGGGAGATCATCCGGATCGGTCCGGCCTTTCTCCAGCCGTTCATCGCCCGGCTCATCGCCCGGCGCCGCTCCCGGGGGGTCGAACGGAAGTACGAGGAGATCGGCGGCAAGTCCCCCATCCGGGAGCTGACCGAGGCCCAGGCCCGGGCCCTGGAAGAGGCGCTGGGGGCGGGGTACCGCTGCTTCGTGGCGATGCGCTACTGGAAACCCTCGACCCTGGAGGCCCTGGCGGCGATCCGGCGGGAGGGGATCTCGCGGGTCATCGCCCTCTCCCTCTATCCCCACTACTCCCGCGCCACCGGCGGCTCCAGCATCAACGAGCTGAAGCGGGTGGCGGCCGAGGCGGGGAACACCTTCGACCTCACCGTCGTCGACCGTTTCTACGATCACCCCCGTTACCTCGACGCCCTGGCCGAGAAGATCCGCGAGGGGCTCGGCAACTTCCACCCCCTGGCGGAGGTGCAGGTCCTCTTTTCGGCCCACTCCCTCCCCCAGTCGTTCATCGACGCGGGGGACCCCTACCTCTCCCAGATCGAGGAGACGGTGCGGCTCGTCATGGAGCGCTTCGAGGGGGTCACCTACCACCTGGCGTTCCAGTCCCGGGCGGGGCCCGTCAAGTGGCTGGAGCCCTCCACGGAGCAGATGCTGGAGCACCTGGCGGCCCACGACGTGAAGAGCCTCCTGATCGTCCCCCTCTCCTTCGTCTCGGACCATATCGAGACCCTCCACGAGATCGACATCGAGTACGCCCAGCTGGCCCACAAGCTCGGCTACTCCCGCTTCCGCCGCTCTCCGTCCCTGAACAGCTCTCCTCTCTTCATTGACTGCCTGGCGGACCTGGTGCGGCGGGCGGAAGGGCGGGGCTGATTGCAATTCCGTAAATCGCCGTGGTACTGATAGGTTATGGTGAGGAGTGAGGCGTGAGATGTGAGGAGAATAAAATCTGCGGCGTCTGCGGCAGGGAGTTCACGCCGGCAACCCCGTGCACCCTCCTGGAGGAGGCGGGGGAGTGGCTCTCGGCGGAGTTCTGGGAGGATGCGGGGCGCCTCTGCCCTCCGTGCCTCGAAAACCGGGCGCGGCTTGCCCTGATGTACATTATCGACAGGTGACCCATGGAACAGGTAACGATCGACAACATAACCATTTCCCTCGCCGCCCCCGTGGAGCTGCCGCTGCGCTGAGTCGGCCAGGAGGAGCTTCTGCAGCAGCTTCTGGCCGCCTGGATGGTGATCGACGAGCGGGATATCCCCTTCAACCCGCGCCTCATCGGGAAGCCCGGGGTGGGGAAGACGACCCTCGCCTACGCCGCGGCGAGGCGGCTGGGGCAACCGGTCTACCTCTTCCAGGCGACGATGGACACCCGCCCCGAGGACCTGATCATCACCCCGGTGGTGGGGCCAGACGGACGGATCCAGTACGCCGCCTCCTCCCTGGTCTCGGCCATGCTGAAAGGGGGGATCCTCATCCTCGACGAGGGGAACCGGATGAGCGAGAAGGCGTGGGCTTCCCTGGCACCCCTTCTGGACGACCGGCGCTACGTGGAGTCGATCATCACCGGGCTTCGCGTCCCGGCCCACCGGAGTTTCCGGATTGTGGTCACCATGAACGAGGACGCCTCCACCTTCGAGGTCCCCGAGTACATCCACTCCCGGCTCCAGCCCCAGATCTTCATCGACTTCCCCGAGGCCGACGAGGAACTGATGATCCTCAAGGAGAACCTTCCCTTCGCCCCGTCCCGGATCCTCAAGTACGTGGTCGACTTCCTCCAGCGCGCCCACGCCGTCGACGAGCTCTATTCGGTCCGCGACGGAATCAACATCGCCCGCTACGCCCTCAAGATGATGGCCGCCACCGGCAGGGAGCCGGCGGAGCTCCTGCCGCTTGCGGTGGAGCGGGTCCTGGGGGACGAGGCGCTGCGGTACCTGAAGTAGCGACCGAAATCAGGCTGTAGAAAGAAAAGGCGCGCGAAATACGGGGGCACTTCCTGATTTTTTCCTGACATCACCAGTAACAACAAGCATTTAGCCCTAACGCCACGCTCATCTCAAAGATGGTCAACCCGATCAGGACCGTGCCGATCGTGACAATAGTGTCCCGTGAGGGGCTCCACAGATCAGAATAATGCCGATCCTCCTCCCCTTTTCACGCTCATCGACGGCGTACCGTCGTAGGGACAAGCCTTGTCTTTCAATGCGACCGTATGGCCGCGCTCCTCGAAAAGCAGGAACAATTCGTTCGCCACATCCAGGGCTCGGCTGCTCGAGTTGTAGTTTTCGCGTCGCGAGAGCACCCTTAATGTCGCAAATGTTGGTTTTTGTGACGATTAGTGTATCGTGTCGTCACGAAAACCGTTCCGAGACAGAAAGGGTGTCCTGTGCCGAAGCATATCGCAGAGCAGGAACTGAGGCAGACCCCACAGCAGAGGAAGGCATCATGCTAGTTCGTCCCTTTTCCGACATTCACGCCGAGTTCTGGAAACCACACAAAATTCAACGCATTCTCGGCATGGTCGTGCCCCCTCTGCCTGCTGACCGGGAGACGGTTGCCCTGATAGCCGGCGACCTCGGGCTGGCGCACCGGCAGGATACCTGGCTCAAGCCCCTGGAAGTCCTTGCCGAGCAGTTTCTGGCGGTCGTCTACGTGGAGGGTAATCACTTCTATTACCACAACGACTTCTTCGGGCGGATTCATGAATTGAAGAGCGAGGTCTCGCTCCCCAAGAACGTCCATTTCCTGGAAAACGACGCCGTGGAGATCAACGACGTGGTATTTATCGGGGCGACACTCTGGACCGATTTCCAGGGGGAGGATTTTTTCAAGATGCAGAATGCTCGGAAGAGCATGAACGATTATGTGGTCATAAAGAAACCGACCGGCCAGCGGCTTCTTCCGGAGGATACGGTAGAACTGTTCTACGAATCAAAGAAATACATCTTCGAGGCGATAAGGAATGCCGGGGGGAGAAAAACGGCTGTTGTCACCCATCATGGCATCTCGACGCTCTCCATTCATGAACGGTACAGAGGGGACAGCCTCAACTGTGCCTACATGACCGACCTCTCCAACGAGATCATCGACCATGGCCCCGACCTCTGGATTCATGGCCATACGCACAGCTCCTTCGATTATGCCCTCGGCAAGACACGGGTGATCGTAAATCCGTATGGCTACAAGGATGTCGAGGTAAACCCACGATACGACAAGAAGCTGGTTATCGAGCTGTAACTTTTGTGTCGCACCCCATTAACTTCTCCAATCGTTTCATTTCCCCTTTTGGCAGTCTCCTGTTCAACCAGGGCCAGGCTTTAAGCCAGCGGCACAACTCTGCTGCCGGAACCAGTCCCCGGTTAAATGCCTCTTCCACAATCCAGATTGTCCCACGAATCTCCACTGCTTCTTGCTGGCAACGTTCGCGCAGCGGCCTGTCGCCTGCAAGGAGGGTCCGACCGAATTTTTTTGCATAATGCAGACAGAGAGCATCCTGCATAGACAGGGGGCCATTATGGTAAATTCCGGCTTCTGTAAGCCATACTCTTTCCGTTGCCACAACTTTGACACCTGATGCCAGTATCTCCTTAACCAGGTCGGGCTGGCTTTCGTGCTCGCATTCGAGAAGCACAAGATCCAGCACTTCGGTTTCAGAAATGCGTTGGAGAACCCCAAGCCCGCCCACATGACCCAGGTCGATCAAGACGTTGGCGTCGGAGAGGAGGATCAAGCCGGGACCTCCTCAAGCCATTCGGTCAGACTTGCCCTGATTTCGATGAGGGGCTTAAGCAATATCTCGGCAGCCCGTGAAGCAGTGATCTTCTCGTCCAACAAAGTTCGATAGACTAAACGCTCCAGGCGGCTCAAGGTTTGCGGCTTAGGAAGCTCTCCTCGCTCATTTTCCTTGCCGTACTTCTTATCAAGAATTCCAAGCTGCTGTCCCATTACTTTCTTGGAGATGATGCCCATCTGCTCTGCCCGGATTATGATGGTTCGCATGCTTACACCGTAACGCAATTTCAGATCGAGGAGCAGCGGCTCTGGTATCCAGCGATTGCGGTAGGAGTTCAGCTCTGCTTCCAGCAGGGTTCTTGGCAACAGAACCGCCCCCGCTAGATGGTTGGCGGCTTTTTCCCTGGGATCGTTTTTAACAACTTTGGAAGCAGTCGTCTGATATTCGCGGCGATGAAAAATCAAGTGAGACAGTTCATGTAAGGCCGTAAAGTACTGACGTTCGGTGCGATGCGCGGCATTCACGAAGATGACCGCTCCCAATTCCTCTGTGTAGGCAGAAAAACCAGAGACTTCGTTCGGCAAGGAGTGAAGAATTACTTTCAGGCCCTTGCCTTCTAAAAGGGAGAGAACATCACCCAACGGTGCATCCTCAACTCCGAGCCAATCACGAATTTCTCGGGCAATCCGTTCTATGGTATAGAAGTCATATCCATCCAATGGTCTGGATTCCGGCAGAATCGGCAGTGACCCCGCAAGCCGCTCCACGTATGAATAATCTTGAGCTAAGCGGGCAAGAAGGGTGCGAAGTTCGGCAGATATGGCTTCGGACTTATCGGCGCGGAAGAGAAGCGTTGGCCCGGTAGCGGCAGGTGCGCCTAGGAATAGTTCAAGTGGCACTCGTAAAGCTTTAGCAATACGAGCGAGCTGTTCCAGGGTTGGAGTCCGTTCTCCTTTTTCCCACGCGGCGATAGTTTGCCTCGTCACTCCTGCCAGCTTGCCGAGTTCTTCTTGGGAAATGCCTGATTGTTCGCGAAATTCACGAATCATGTAACATTTCCTCCCTTCATATTTTGCATATAATGGTTAGTGATGTTATCTTTATTTAACATTATATGGCGCCCAGCTAAGACTGCAAGAAAAATTTTCACTCGTGCCAATCCGGCCTAATCTCCATATTTCAGGACATTAGGTTGAACAGGAACCAGAAATTATAGCCCTGCATTAACATTCATTGACAATTACTCTGTGGCGGAGTAAAGTTTCAGCCGCAATAGCCTGATTACTATCCAGATTGGGGGTATTGGTATGGACAGCGAACAGCGAAGAAAGGTTGTCGCACACCACCTCGTTGATATGGGAGAGACAGTTACCTCGTGGGCCAGCAAGAACGGTTTGCACCAGAAGATTGTGTCTGACCTGATCGACGGTAAGTTGAAGGGGATACGCGGAGTTGCCCTGGAAACAAGGCGCAAGATGGAACAGACGTTCGGCAATCTCTTCGACGGATAAAGAAAGCACGCAAAGGAATTTATGATAATGCATCAGATAGAAAAAGAACTCTGGGAGGCCGCCGACCAACTGCGGGCCAATTCCAGGCTGACCGCCGCCGAATACTCCATGCCGGTCCTCGGCCTGATCTTCCTGCGCCACGCGGACAACCGTTTCAAGGCATACCTGGGTGAGATCGAGCAAGCAATCCCCGCCCAGGTGCCGGTCGCGCAACGCGAGGCCCTGATCAAGCTGGAGTTTCAGGGCAAGGCTGCCATGTACCTGCCGGAAGAGGCCCGTTTTGATTACCTTGCAGACCTCCCCCAGGGGAAGGATGTCGGCCAGGCCATCGATGATGCGATGGAGCTGATCGAGGAAGAATACGAGGTCCTCAAGGGGGCGCTGCCACGCGGCTACACCACCTTCGAGCGGGACCTTCTGGCGGAGCTCCTCAAGATCTTCAGCCGGGATTCCCTGAAAAAAGCGACCGGCGACGTCTTCGGCCGCATCTATGAATACTTCCTCAACAAGTTCGCCCAGAGCGGCGCCCAGGAGGGTGGCGAATTCTTCACGCCCCCGTCGCTTGTCCGGATGTCATCGAGCCGGACAACGGCATCATCCTGGACCCGGCCTGCGGGTCGGCGGGGATGTTCGTCCAGACCGGCCATTTCATCGAGGATGTGCGCCACCAGAGCCCCAACGACAAGGCGACCTTCTTCGGTCAGGAGAAGTCCGACACCAACACCAAGCTTGCCCGGATGAACCTGACCGTGCATGGGCTGGACGGCAAGATTCTTCAGGGTAATACCTTCTACGAAGATCATCATACCCTGGTGGGCCGGTGCGACTTCGTCATGGCCAATCCCCCCTTCAATGTCGATAACGTCAGCGTGTCCAAGGTGAAAAACCAGGTCGGAGAGAACGGCCGGCTCCCCTTCGGGCTGCCGGGGATAAAATCGGTAACCAAGGACAAGAAGAAGGAAGCCGGGGAGTCCATCTCCAACGCCAACAGCCTCTGGATCCAGTACTTCTACTCCTACCTGAACAACACCGGCCGGGCCGGTTTCGTAATGGCCTCGTCGGCGTCCGACGCTGGCAACAAGGACAAGGACATCCGCCAGAAGCTGGTGGAGACCGGGCACGTGGACGTGATGATCGCCATCGGCCCGAAGTTCTTTTACACCCGCAGCCTCCCCTGCACCCTCTGGTTCTTCGACAAATCCAAAACTCCCCCTCGCCCTCAGGGAGAGGGCCGCTCCAATCTCCTCCCTCTCCCTCAGGGAGAGGGTCGGGGTGAGGGTGGGGCTCCCGCCTGGAACGATACCGATCACGTTCTCATGATCGACGCCCGCAACGTCTACCATGTCGTCTCGGCCCGGTCGCACATCTTCACCGAAGAGCAGCTTGCCAACCTGACCGCGATCACCTGGCTTTACCGGGGCGAGCAGGAGAAGTTCATCGAGTTGGTAGGCTCGTATCAGCGCCGGGCGGATGAGTGGCTAACGGAGCTGCCTGCCCGTCTTGGGGCGGATGGCGAGACGGTCCAGGAGCTGGCTGCCCTGCTGACTGCCTTTGCCGACAAAGCGAAGCTGTCCGAGTTGAACAAGGACGTGCCGGAAGAGGAGCAAGTTACCGAGGCACAGCTTTCAGCCTTCCGGGCCGAACTGAAAGCCGCAGGAGAACAGACCTCCGCCATTGCCGAGCATGTAGCTGACCTGCTGACCAAGGCTGCTGCCGCTCGGGAGAAGATCGCCGCGGCTGACCTCACAACCCATGCCGGCCAGCTGGCCCTACAGGCGGAATTGGATGTCCTGGCGCCGGTGCTGAAGGGGACACAGAAAGAGGTGGAGGCCCGCCACAAGCTGTGGCTGAAGCTCCTCGACACGGCGGAGAAAACCCTGTCGGCCCGCAAAGCGGACGCCTACGATAACAAGCGTGCCCGCGAGCTGAAGCGGGCACTGACGGCGGCTGACCAGAGGAAGGATGAAGAGCCGACCGTTCGCGACCTGGTCCTGGGAGTCCTCAAGCAGGCGGCCTACTTCATCAATCAGGTGCATTGGCTGCACCACCGCTTCCCAGAGGGAGCCTATGACGATGTGCCGGGGCTCTGCAAAGTCGTCCCCCGTGCCGACATTGCGGCCAATGACTACAGCCTCACTCCGGGGCGTTATGTGGGGGTAGCGCCACCGTCGGAAGAAGACGAGGATGACTTTCAGGAGCGGCTGGCCGAGATCCACACTGAGCTGGAAGAGCTGAACGAGAAGACTGTGCTGCTGGCTGAACGGATTCGGGTGAATTTTGGGGAACTCATGATATGAGCTGGCAGGAATACGGAGAAGATTCTTCCGCATTTCCTATACTATTCGCTGCTGAGCCATGACGTACAAGCGCAGATTCAGGCGTTTGGCTTTGGAGCAACTGTAGCCCACATGAGGGTGCCGGACGCGAAGAAGCTCCGGCTGAAAGCGCCAGATATGCACGGCCTCAAAGATGCTGCTGACGCAATAGCTGACCATATGCAACTACCTCCGGAAAAACGAATGCAACTTCGGGAGAGTGGCGTTAATATCCTTTATAACCGGGTCGCATGGGCGAGGACGTACCTTAAGCAAGCAAACCTTCTAGAATACCCTGAGCGTGGCATGCTTCAGATTACGGGAGAAGGTAAGAAGGTCCTCGAATCGGGGGAGCAAAATATCGACGTTAAATTCCTTGAGCGTTTTCCTTCTTTTGCTGAATTCCGGAAAAGATCCAAAATGACTTCGGACGCTCCGTCAGGACCGAATCCTGATCAGATGGAAGAACTCCTGCGGGAGTTCGCAGAATCGGCAGAGAAATGGTTCGCAGAACGCCCCTTTGTGACGGAGTACTACCGCTTTATCCAGGACTTCTTCCAGCCAGAGAAGCTTCAGACAGCGGAGTGGCCTGATTTCCAGTCGCTTGCGAGCCATCTTCACTCCTTCAACAGCGTGGCACTGGCCAAGGGCAATGCCTTCGGACGACCAAACTATCCCATTGAAAAGTACCGTGAGAGTTTTAACTTCTTGGCCCAAGGCACCGGAAGCGAAGAAGATCGTATGCGCGCCTTCATGGGTGACAAAGAGGCCTACGCCAGCAAGTATTTGGGTAACAGCGTAGTTTCAGAACTTGTGGGCCAGCTTTTTGCCGATCGCTTCGTGTTCATGAACCGCCGTGACATTGAGGCAGCCGAGTTTCTGGGCATCCAGCCGATATATGAGCGAGGTGACGATTTCCCGACCCGGTTTTCCAAGTTCAACGCTGCACTGGGGGAGCTCTTCGTTGCCTACCAGCAGGTCGTGGGGTCCCGCACCGACGTCCCAATAGGTTTGGAGGTTGATCAGTTTCTGAGCTGGCTCTATGAGACCAAGATTCCCAAGAGACCAGCAACCGCCGGCCCTTCCTTGCCGGAGGGGAAGCAGATCTGGGTCTTCGCCCCCGGCCCCAAGGCCCGGTTCTGGGATGAGTGCCGTGCCGGCTCCATTGCGGTATATGGGGCTGAACTTCTTGGTCCGCTGGATGCTTATGGTTCCAAGGACGAGATCCTCCAGCAACTCAAGGTGGTTTACCCGACGGAAAATGGCAAGGAGCCCACCAACGACGCCCTTGGCGCCTGGGAGTTTTGCCGCGTGATAAAGGAGGGGGATCTCGTCATCGCCAAGAAGGGAAACCGCATGATCGTGGGTGTCGGTGTCGTCAGTGGCCCTTATCGTCACGATCCAACTCGGACGGAGTACCCAAACGTCCGGGATGTAGAATGGACCCACGAAGGAGAGTGGCTTCTGCCGGACGGTGAGAGTTTTGCCACCAAGGCTCTCACCAATATCACACGCTACCGAGATTTTGTGGCCAAGGTAATGGGCGTAGTCGGCCTTAACTCTCAGGAGGCACCGATAGAAGCTGAGTCGCGCCATTTCTGGCTGAACTGTGCACCGGACGTATGGCGGGTCTCAGAATACCATGTTGGGACTGAAGAGACTTTTACCACCCACAACGAAAACGGGAACAAGCGTCAGGTTTATGCCTGCTTCTTGGCCGCAAAGCCCGGGGATCTGGTCATTGGCTATGAGACAACGCCAGTCCAGAAAGTAACGTCCCTGCTGGAAATCACTCAAGGAGTACATGAGGAAGAGGGTCAAGGTGAGTGTATCCGCGTAAAAATTGTTGAGCAACTGGATGAGCCTCGCCCCCTCCAAGAATTACGAGAGATTCCTGCTCTGGCAGATTGCGACCCTGTGAAGGGTGAACGCCGCGGAAGCCTTTTCCAGCTAACCAAATCCGAGTACGACGCGATTCTGGGGAAAACCCTCATCGAAGATGTGAAAGTGCCCGAGCCCGAGCCGGTGAAGGAAGTTTATACCATAGAAGATGCACTGGACGGCCTCTTCGTCGAAGAGGCCAGCTTCAGCGAGTGGCTTAGGCAGTGGGAAATTGGGAAAAACCTCATCCTTCAGGGGGCACCCGGCGTGGGCAAGACGTTTGTGGCCCGGCGCCTGGCTTATGCCTTGATGCAAGAGGAAGATCCTAAGCGGGTGGCCTTTGTGCAGTTTCATCAGTCTTACGGCTACGAGGACTTCGTGCAGGGCATCAAGCCGGTACGTGTCAAAGAGGGAGAGCTTACAAGAACCGTATTTGACCTGCGCGACGGAGTCTTCTATAAGTTCTGCCTACAGGCCAAGGGAGATCCGCGTCCCCATGTGTTCATTATCGATGAAATCAACCGCGGCAATTTGTCGAGAATCTTAGGTGAGCTGCTGATGCTCATCGAAGTAGACAAACGCGGGGAAGAGCACGCCCTGCGGCTCGCATATCAGGAGGAAGGCCAGAGTTTCTTTGTCCCGGACAACGTCTATATCTTGGGTATGATGAACACGGCGGACCGTTCCCTGGCAGTAGTGGATTACGCATTGCGCCGCCGGTTCCGCTTCGCTACTCTTGAGCCCGCTTTTGAAAGAGCATCCTTCCGCGAGCATCTATCAGAGGTCTGCGGCGAAGACCTTGCCGACCGTGTCATTTTGCGACTGAGACGGCTGAACGAGGACATCGCCAAGGATATGGCAAATCTGGGACCAGGCTTCTGTCTGGGGCACAGCTACTTCTGCCGTGTCCAGAATGTGGAGGACTACCGGGAGGTCATCCGTTTTCAGATAGCACCCTTGCTCAGGGAATACTGGTTCGACCAGCCCCGAAAGGCTGACGACCGGATTCAGGAACTGCTGAGCATCTAACATGACCTCGATCCCGATCCGAAACATCTTTTACCTTCTGAGCTACTCCTGGGATCTGTTGGAGGAAGCAGAAGAATTAGCTGTGGAGACGGAGGAATTGCCCCAGGTGGCGGACCTCTTGGCCCGGCTCCTCATCCACGGCACCCAGCGTTTGTTGCGTCGGGGTATGGATAGGGGCTACCTCCTCCAGACGGAGGTATTGAGCACCCTGCGGGGGCGCGTGAACTTTGGTACTTCGATTCGGAAGTTGCTACTAGACCAGGGCAAAGCCCAGTGTGATTTCGAAGAGTTCCTGCCTGATCTCCTGCACAACCGGATCTTGAAGACTACCCTCCAGGCGCTGGCCGGGACAGAAGGTTTGGCCTCCCGCCAACGAATGGACCTGCACACTCTGTTACGACGGATGGAAGGGATTAGCCACCTACAGTTGCGAAAGGCGCATTTCTCAGAGGTACGCCTGCATCGCAACAACGCCCATTATCGCTTGCTTATGCACCTCTGCGAGTTGGTCTACGACAACCTGCTGGTGAATGAGCAGTCAGGCCAGCGGACCTTTCGGGACTTCCTGCGGGATGAGCGTCAGATGTCGCGGCTCTTTGAGCGTTTCGTGGCCAACTTCTACCGCAAGGAGACAGATTGGAATGTTTCCCCTCAAGAGCAGATTCCTTGGGATACCTCCACTCCCTGCGACCTATTGCCAGAGATGAACGCCGATGCCGTGCTTCGGAGTCCCGGCCGGACATTGGTTGTGGAGTGCAAGTTCTACCAGGAGACCTTGCAGTCAGGTCGGTGGTCGGAAAAGCCAAAACTCAGATCTCAGCATCTCTACCAGCTCTCGGCCTATGTGGAGAATCTCCGGAGTCGCCTTCCGGCAGATTGTGAACTGGAAGGCATTCTAGTCTATCCTGTTGTGAATACATGTCTTCAGGAAGACCTCCTGTTGGCAGGAAAACAAATGAAGGTACGCACGTTAGAGCTGAACGCTCCTTGGGAGCAGGTAGCAAACCAGTTGATAGGGATTGTCGGACAATGTGGGATCAGCCACTGACGCGGGGAAGTCTCTGGGGTAGGATCTCAATATGCCAAGATGAACCGATATTGCGTTCTTGCAGCCACTAAAACTAAATCACTCTATAACCATGGCCATCAATCCACAATCATTCTTCAACTTCGCCGCGCAGAACTACCCTCTTCTGCACGACATCTTCCGCAGAAGCGGCGGGATGAACGACGCGGAACTGTCCGAGCTGATCCGGAGGCACCGCATCGGCCTGGAATCCCCTGCGGCCCTCATCGAAAAACTCATCAACCTCAAGATCATCGAACCGCTCCCCGACGCCACCGCCAGCTACGAGATGACCAGGACGGTTGCCGTCCTGTTCCGCTTCCTGTTGCAGGAACAGCGCCTTACCTCGACTGCCGTCATCCAGGCATACCTGGATGAACTCGAACAGGAGCAGGCCGATCTCGACCACGCCATGTGTGACGATAAGCATACCCTGATCGAACGGGCACTCGACGAGATTACCGAAACGATGGAACGGATCCGACAGGATTCGCGGGCCAACCGCGAGGCGATCATCAACGAGGTGATGACCGTCAAGTCGAACCGGGAGAAACGGACCGTTTCCGAGAGATTCGAAGTGATTCTCTATCTCTGGAATCATTACATCGAACCCCTCAAAGACTTGATCGATGTCCGCAAGACTATGGATGCTTCGCTTGACAGCCTCGATCGGCTACTGAAGCACGGAGCGGAACAGTTTCTGCTGGACGGCGCGCTATACCGGGAATTTTCCCGTTGTTCGGTACGCCTGGTGAGGCTCCGGCGCGACATAACGGCGGACTTCCACGAGTCGATGCACGAAGTGGAGCCGCTCTATGTTTCCCTGAAACAGGACAGCACGCTCGCCAAGGGGGTGGCGCAGGCTCTGGAGCGGATCGGCAAGGAGGGCATCAAGAGCCTCAATCTGCCGGCGGCACTGGCGATCCCCTCCGGATGGCTCCGCGAGGGACTGTTCGACAACACGGACATCGAGGCCTTTCTGCATAATGTCCGCGGCTACCAACCGCAGGAGCCACCGGTAATCAATCTCGGAACGGAGGGTCCTTCTCCCCGGTTCATCCCGCCGGACGAGTTGATCGATACGTTGCGGAAGTCGCTTCCCGTCGGCGACGTCCTGCAGTGGCTCCTCGATCTTTATGAGGGCTATCCTTTCCCCGAGCTGCTGCGGGCCTACGGCCGCATCTTCGGCAGCGATGCGTTCAAGACCGGCTTTTCCCGAGAGGAAAAGAGCTACCGATTACCCGGCATGACGGTGTTCGCCCGCCCGTTGGCCGTGGAGGCAATTCCATGATCGATAACCCCTGCGACCTCCCCTACCTTGACGAGATTTTTCAGCGGCTCTGCCGCGGCCGGCATATCTGTGCGGAAGATGGCAATCACTACCACGCCCTGTACGACCATTTCGACCTCTACCAGCAGCTGTTCGACCGCCTGGGATTCCGGCTCGAGGCGCATCCGCGGGACTTCTACTATTTCCGCGGGGAAAAGAGCCTGAGCGACGGCAGTTCCCGGATGGCGCTCTTCATCTTCATCCTGATGGAATTTCTCGACGGACAGGGAGAGCCGGTCGCCGAAAGCATCCTCACGAAGGAATTCACCTTGGCAGACATGCCGCACTTTTCCACGGAGCGGTATCGGCTCTACATGAAGGAGAGCGGCATCGCAGACCATGACGGCCTCGAAGGTGTGGTGAACAACCTGGAAAGATTCGGTTTCGCCGTGCGGCGAGGGGGGGCGTTCCGCTTCCGTTCCCCGGTGTATCGTTTTTTCGACATCTGCCATGCAATCCTGCAGACGGACCAGAGACAGGCGGAGAGCGAGGTTTCTTCATGAGTGTCGTGGGCCCAACCCGGCTGATCATCCTGAAGTCGGGCAAATACGATTACGGCGAAGTGGAACTCGTCCGGCCGCTTCATCTGGTCGGGCCGAACAACGTGGGGAAGACCTCCCTGATTGCGGCCCTGCAGTTTCTCTATATCGACGACCAGCGCCACATGCACTTTTCCCGGGAGATGGACGAAACCCGACGCTACTACTTTCCCGATCCGAACAGCTACATTCTCTTCGAATGCCTGACTCCCACCGGCTACCGCGTGGTTGGCGTTCAGGGGCTTGGCCCCCTCAAGCGGTATGAGTTCAGGCGGTTCAGCTACCAGGGGAGGTTCGATATCGCCGACTTCCTGGATGAAGCGGGCAAGCTCCGACAAGAGGACGAAATCCGCGAGCTTCTGGCCGACCGGGACTACCGGAAGCTCGAACCGAACCAGCTGAAGGCAGCACTAACCGGCAGCGGTGAGAACAACGGCGTTCATCTCGGTCTCGTGCCGACCCGTGACAGCGACGCCTACCGCCGGTTCCGCCGGGTGTTCAGCAACCTCCTCCGGCTCGCCCATCTGAGTCAGGAAGACCTGAAGTGGTTCCTGTACGAAATCTACGAGTCCGAGTTCAAGCAGAAGAGCATCGATCTGGAATCCGGCTATTCGAGCCAGTTCGAAAAGGTGAAGAGGTTGGCCGACGAGGTGCGTGGCCTCCAGGCGGTAGCCGACGATATCCGGCGGGCGCTCCGTTTGGCCGCCGAGCGGGACGAGGTGCGGGGCAACCTGCCGCTCCTCTATACCGCTATCGGGCGCGCCTGGGGAGAGATCCGGGCCGAACTTGTCGAGTTGCGGGAAAAGCTGAACCAGCAGATGGAGCAACTCGCTGACAGGGAGAGCCAGGCAAGGGAGGAACACCGGGAAACCGAACAGACGATGCGGTCACTGGACCAGCAGTTGGGGACACTCAAGCGGGACCTCAACAATCATGAACAGGAGAAGACCGAATTCAAGGATTATCTTGCCGACATCGAGGATGCCAAGATCGCCAACCTCAAGACGCAGATCGAGGAGCTCGGTTATCTTTTGAAAAATGCCGTGCAGGAACCGGTCGCCCGGGTAGCCGCACGCATGGCGACGCACGAGAAGGAGCTGACAGCCCAACGGGCTCTTCTGGAAGGGATCACCCGGACAGCGGCGACGAGACTCAAGGGGTTATGCGGCGAGGCAGACCTGAAGCAGGCGTTCCGGCTCCTGAATCACAAAGTTCTCGGCCTCCGGTTGGGCGCCGACGGCCTGCAAATCGACGATGAAATCGGGTTACAGGCACGGATCAGGGCCATCTCGGAGAGGATGAGCGATGGCGTTTACCGTGACGGTGCCGTGACGCTATCCCTTGACGCTCTCGACCCGCCGCATCTCGAGGAATATACCGATCCGGCGTTGATCGCCGAAAAGATCAAGGTGCTCGAAGAAACGGTGGCGCGGGACAAAAAGACGCTCCAGGCCGCGGAAGAGGCCGAAAAACTGTCCTCCCAAAAAAAGGCGTTGGAGCAGGAATACGAGGAACTCACGGAGAAACGCCGCCGCTTCTCGGTGTTCCGGGAGAACCTGGCCAAGGCCAGGGAATGGCAGAAGGAGCACGACCAGCTGGAAAAGAAGAGTTCCCTCTGTTCCGAGCGGCTGGGTCAACTTCGGGAAATGCAGCGGGAGATAGACCGGGACCGGATCGGCATCAAGGGGCGGCTTACGCAATCCGTCACCAGGGAAGAGAAGTATCTGGAGGACATCCGCTCATTGCAGCGGCCGGATCAGTCATGGGCGCAGGGCGGGGCTCTCCAGCTCCCCGCTTCCTTCGAAGAGATGCATGCCCTTTATCTCGAATTGCATGCCCGGCAGAAGGCCCTCGATACGGAACTCGGGAACAGATTGCTGGTGATCGACAGCCGGACGTACGGCCGAAGCCGTGGCGACTCCGAGGCGGAAACGTTGCGGATACTCGGGGAAGAGCTGGATGCGCTCGCGCAAAAGGAGGAAGCCGCCGAAAAGCTCTGGTCCGGGCTCGCCGCCGGTCTGCAAAGCTCCATCAAGAACATGCTCGGCGACCTGGACAGATTGCGGGGAAAGGTCGAGGACCTCAACCGCCAGTTGGCCAAGGTTTCCGTGTCGAATCTGCAAAGGCTACGCCTGGAGCTGGACGAGAACGATCAACTGGTGCCGTGGCTCAAGAAGGTCATCCGCCAGGAGGATTCCCCCTTGTTCGCCTCCACCCAGGACACCAGCGAAGCGTACGGGTGCATCGGGGAATTCCTGCGGAAATCGGGACGGATCGAACTGCGCCAGCTCTTCGAGCTGAAGTTCGTCGTAACCACGGCGGACGGGAAAGAGCGGGAGTACCCGAAGCTGGAAAGCATCGAGTCGAACGGCACGACGATCACCATCAAGGTGCTCATCAACCTCATGCTGCTGCGGGGTCTTCTGGACAACCGCAAGGAGGTCAGCATCCCGTACTATCTCGATGAGGCATCGAGTCTCGACCAGGACAACGCCAGCGCCATCGTTCAGCAGTCGCGCCGACTCGGTTTTACGCCGGTCCTGGCCAGCCCAGAGGCGATGGATGCCGCCGATAACCTCTATTTCCTCAAGGACAACGGCGGCCGGCTCATTCTCGATTCGTGTGCATTGGTGCGAATCCACCGGGAGGAGAGCGATGAAACCTGGCCCGATTGACTCCCTGGCGAGACACCTGGCAACCCTTGCGGACAGCTCCGCGCTTCCTGCTAGCAGCATATCCAAAACGGACCGGCGGCGTCTCCAGAGCCTTTTCGATGCCGGTGTTCTCGAAGAAGTGAGAGCAGGCGCCGGGCGCCGCCTCATCGTCACGAATCAGACGGCTCTGCGTGCTTTTGTTCAATCGCTTTATCCGTCGGGGCTGGAAGGATTAAATGGGACCCTTCCAGCAAGAAGCAAGGCCGTTGCCGAGCGCAGAGACTCGAAGAAGGCGATCGACAAGAACCCGACCACGTTACTGATCCGCGGATTCAACGGATGCGCTTTCCAGAAGGGTGAGTTGCGGTTGCCAGTGGCCGAGTGGACTGAGAGTGCGGGGGTGGCGGCCCTTTGTCTGGATTCGATTGCAGGATGGCAATGCCAGGGGGCGTTGGGCCTCGTGGAGAACCTGGAAACCTTCTGGCACGTAGAGAGAATAGCCCCATTTGTTGACTTGGCAATCTACGCCGAAGGAAGAATCGGCGCCAATATCCTCGATTGGCTGAGCACTCCGGGAATGATCGAAGCCAAGGTTGTTCACTTTCCAGACTATGACCCCGTGGGTATGGATGAGTACTTGAGGATTAAACGTGCCTGTCCGGAGAGGACGGAGCTCTTCCGGCCTACTGATCTGGAAAAACTCTTTGTTCGCTATGGAAAGGCGCAACTGCTGCATGACAACAGCGCCGTTTTGGCAAGGCTGCGGAAGAGTGTCGACAGTGACGTGCGTTATGTGGTGGGATTGATGGATCGATTCGGGGTTGGTCTGGAGCAGGAGGTGCTCCTGATTGATCCTCTCGAGTAACCTTTCAAACCGGTTACTCGCAAAAAAGGTTACTCGAAAGGTTACTCCAAAAGCGAAAGGCCCCCGGTCGGTGTCGGGGGCCTTTCGCTATCTATCTGTACTGCTTGAGTTTTTCATGGTGCCCAGAGACGGAATCGAACCGCCGACACGAGGATTTTCAGTTAAATGCGCGGTTGAGATTCGCTTTGGGAAACAATTGCTTACGCGGATATTGCGTGCCCGGTGTAGTCCTCATGGTTCCAGGGGCCAATTTTGCGCCCCGTGCAGGAATCGAAGGATCTCAATCCGCTTTCCCTTGATCCTGTAAACGGCAATAAACGGGGTCCGGCTGATTACCAGCTCGCGGGTTCCCTTCACCCGTCCAACTCGGCCCATCTTCGGCTGAGTGGTGAGGAGGTTTGTCTGTCGCTCGATCTCTTCATCCTGCTCGATCGCTGCCAGCGGGTTGTCCTGGGCAATATACTCCAACTGCCCGAAACGCTCTTCTATAGCCTGAGGCCGCCATATCAGAGTCACGCCGCACTTCCCTTAGCCCGTTTTGCCCATTCCTTCCGCCGTTTGGCGCTCTCAGCTTTAACATCATCGTTAGATATCCAGGTCGCCCCGGGCATATCGGCTTCCTTGATAGCCTCTTCTACCTGTGCCCGAAACCATTTATCGTACTCGGCCGCCTCATGAGCGCGCTTCATTCTCTCCGATATGTCCGGCCGGGCCTTCCTCACGGGGGTGGCGGGATCGTAATCGGCGGCATTCACGGTGTACTGCGATATGCCAATTTCCTTGAGGTAGGCAACAAGGGTTTCAAAATGGCGGAAAATGCGTACGGCTCCACGTCGCACAGCCAAGGCCCGTTCAACCATGCCGTATTTGATGACTACCTCCCACCCTCCCGGCTGGCCTATAACATCAGCGCCGCGCACGGCCCCGGCTTCAACGAGTCGTTGTAAGGTCACATGGTCTATCGTGTCGTGTGTTATGCTTGCCATAATTACACCTCTTGCAACATGATTTATAGATATTACCATAACCAAAATAAAGAATAATGGCAATCGCCTTTCTCATGTTGTTTCTCGCAACTTGACATATCGTCCGTTTTATGGGGGTCGAGGGGGGGATAGCACGCTGGCGATAACCGCTATCGCCTAAATCTCTCTCAGATACGCCTCCTTAATCTCGCTCAGCTGGATCCCGAGGTAAGCGAGGGTCTGCTTCTGGCTGGAGTGGTTGAACATCTGCATGAGGGTGGGGATGTCCGTGTTGAACACGGTGCGGTGAATATAGCCGAAAGTCTTCCTCAGGG
>JAJZUC010000105.1 GCA_021847245.1 Deltaproteobacteria bacterium
CCGATCTACTCCCCAGCCGCGTCAGGGCCGTCAGGGCCGACTCCCAGGAGGCCCGCCGGGTGAGGAGCGCCTGGAGCGGAATGAGCCCCTCCCGCTCCAGGCGCTCCTCCACTTCGGCCGTGTCGTTCCCGCCCCCCATGGCACGGCAGGCGAGGGCCATCTCATCGGCCAGCCAGCGGTAGCCGGCCCTTTTCAGTTTCTCGACGAGCGGCAGGGCCTCCCGCGCCAGCTCCTTTCCCCTCTTGCCGCTGGCCCAGAGCTGGGCAAGGAGGGCGAAAAGGGCCTGAAACGCCGATCCCTGCCGCAGCAAATGGAAGGACCATTCGTCGATGACCCGCGAGGCGGCGCTCGCCCCCCGCCGGGCCTCCAGCACCTGCGAAAGGAGGAAATAGACGGGCCAGAAATTCCAGGTCCGCTTTCCCGCCACGAAGGAGGCATGCTCCCCGGCCTGGCGCAGGCGGTCCGCCTGGCCGGTGCGAATGAGGGCGGGGATAAAGAACATGCCGGGGATATCGGTGAAGAAATGCTTTCGCTTGTTCAGCTCCTTTTTGAGCCGGGTCAGGGCCGCTTCGTATTGGGAAATGGCCCCCTCGTCGTCGCCGGTCAGAAAATGAGCCCAGGCCAGGATGGTCAGGTCGGTTGGATCTGTGTGTGGCGCGACCACCTCCCGCCCCTCCCGCACGCGCCCCCGCAGGATCAGCTCGGTGGCGTACACCTGCCGGAGAAAGGGGCTGTCGGCTCCGTTCTCCCGCCGGTAGCGGGCCTCGAAGTGGGCAAAAAAATTATCGGCTGGAACCATGGCGGAGTACGAGAGATTGAAATGCTCGGCAACGACCGACACGTAGAGCCCCAGAGGGAGCCAATCGAGCCACTGGGGATCAAAAGGGTAACAGATAATCACAAATGGATGTTTTTGCTCCACCCCGTCGGGAAACTGTTTCGCGCAGACATCGAGGGCCTTCTGGACTTCGTGGGCACGGCCCCGGTGGAGACCGATCCGCACATCCCGCACCGCCTGGAGGTAAGTGCGGTAGTAGACCTCTCCGCCCCAGCCGCCCTGGGGCGCTATCTCCTGCCGGACCGCCGCCGCCATCGCCTCGAAGCGGTCGGCGGCGACGGCCTCCCGCGTAAACCGGTGACAAAGGTCCGGCCGCAGGTAGTACCCGTTCATGTCGTGTACAACCACCCCTTTCTCCACTAGGGGGAGCAGCAGTGAATCCACATGGGCGGGGATGAACTGACGGCCATTGTCATTTCTTATCCCTGCCCGGTTGAGGCAGGATGTAATGGCGGTCTTGGAAGCCGGGGCAAAGATGACGGAGAGGAGCTGAAGCACCTCCCGCTCCAGAGCCTCCGGCAGGGGGACGCTCCTGGTGGGCTCTTTTTTCACCTTTTCACTTTTCTGCTCGGCCTTGCGCTTAGCCAGGGCCTCGGCAAGCTCGATAATCTTACGTTTGTTCTCGGCGTTTTCCCGGGCACGTTTGGACATGGGTTGATCCTCGCAGGGTATGGCTTGAAAACGCCGGGAATCATAGCGGGTTGAGACGGAAAAGGGAAGGTTGAACGCGCGAAATTAAAACTCCGCAACCTGTAGATGTTCTTCTTTAAATGCATCATCCCCCGTTTCCCCCCTCAGCCGTCATTGATACTGCAAAGTTACCTTGCAATTTTGCAACTACAATGATAAATACCTCCCATGGAATCCATCAGACGCTCCATTCTCGACATCATCGCCGCACGCCTCAAGCATGACCGGATCGTTGTCCTGACCGGCGCCCGCCAGACAGGCAAATCGACCCTCTGCGAGATACTGCTTCCCGAACTTCTCCGCCTCCCCTTCACCTACATCTCCTTTGACGATCCCGACGAACGGATCCGTTTCCAGAAATCGGCCGTATCGATCCTGGAATCGATCACCACGCCGCTGATCATCCTCGATGAGGTGCAGAAAGTCCCCGCCCTGTTCGATCCCCTGAAGCTGGTGGCGGACCGGGAGAACCGAAAACCCGCCGCCGAACGGCGGACATTCGTTCTGACCGGCTCGTCGCAACTGCTGATGATGAGAAACATCAGGGAAACCCTGGCCGGCAGGGTGGCGCTCTGCCATATGTATCCGTTCTCCCTTTTCGAGCTGACCGGCGGGGGCGAATCGCCTCTTTTGAGCAGGATTTGGCAGGATCGCGCGGTTTCCCGCCAGGACGCCGAACGGCTGCAACTCGCCCCGCCGCGGCGCCTGCGCGAACTGCGGGCGGTGCGGGACGAACACCAGACGTGGGGAGGCTATCCGCCGGTATGGCAGCGCCAGGGGGCAGCGGAGAGGCTGGGCTGGCTGAAGGACTATCGAAAAACCTATCTGGAGCGGGATATCGCAGACGTGGGGCAGGTGGCGAACATCGACACCTTTGCCATGGCCCAGAAGCTTCTTTGCGCACGCACGGCCAATCTTCTCTCCATCAGCGACGTGGCTCGGGACCTGGGAGTGGCAGTCAATACGGTGAAACGCTACCTGGAACTGCTGACCATGTCGTTCCAAACAGCCCTGCTTCCTCCCTGGCACGAGAATGTCGGCAAGCGGCTCGTAAAGAGCCCGAAGCTATTCTTTCCCGATGTGGGTCTCAACCGGGCGATCCTGGGAGAACTTTCCGTCAGCCAGGGATCAGCCTATGAAAGCTGGTTTTTTGCCGAACTTCTGAAGTGGAAACAGCTCCAGCCGGTGGAACCGGAGCTCTATTTCTATCGCACCGCGGCCGGCATGGAGGTTGACTTCCTCCTGGCGGACGAGCGGGGCATCATCCCCATCGAAACCAAGTCCTCAGACCGGATAACCGCCGGCGACGGCCGAAGCGTGGAAACATTTCTCAACGAGCACCCCCGGGCTGCACGCGTTGGTCTGGTGGCGTACCGGGGAGACGAGATGCTGGAGATCAGAAAAAATGTCTGGGGAGTGCCGGACTGGTATCTGCTGGGGGGGCTCTGAGCCCGCTCAAATAAACCCAATAAACTGTTTCAGCACATCGGTTCCAGCCTGAAGCCCCGCCTATTTCTCTTACGGACACGTTGTCATCTCTTTCGGTAAACCCGCTCAATTATACGCGACAAAAACCGTCGCGCATCAATGCTATGCTCGATCCAAATCCACCACAGGAGGGATCACCATGGCACGATCAGCAACGGAAACGGCACGTATTCTCACGGAACTTTATGACGAGCGGTTCGGCGGGGCGGAGTGCATGCCGTACCGGATGAGCTGGGCGGAACTGCGCGACATTGCCGGCGTGAAGCGTCTTACCAGCGACTTTCTCCAGGAGATCAACGAGACCCTGCATGAAGATGAGTATCTGCTCGCCGTCGGCAGTAACAGTCTCGTTGTCGCCCTTGAAAGGGATTGTTTGGCCGATCGAACGATATCCCAGCGGCTTGTGGAGCAGTATCGCTATGTTTCCTGTGAAGAGCCGGAGGATATCGAAGTCGATGATGACGATGACGATGATCCGTTGGTTGAGGATGAAGAAGAGTAATTCACCGGCCACTCCCGCCAGGCAGGAGTATAAAGCGGCCTGATGAAATGCGAGGATTCGGAGGGAACTCCACGATGCGCCATTACGCCGTAAAGCCGACGGAAGAAGAGCTGCCCCGAATCGTCACCGTGGGCATGGGGACGTTGGGAAGGATGGTTGTCAGGCAGGTTCGGCGCACCCTGCGCAATGCCGAGTGCATCCTCCTGGAAAGGCGGGAGGAGATTGTCCACGATTTCCCGACCCTTGGGCAAAAGGTTCGCGGGGCGGACTGCGTCCTTATCGTCCTGGATCCGCGGGATGGGGCGGCCATGAATACAGCCAACTGGCTTGCCCGGAGAATGATTGCGGAGAGAGCGCTGGTGGTGGTTCTTACCAGTGAGTCTTCCGGTGATTACCAACATCTCGAAGGCCTTGCCTGTTCGTGCATCGTGGTCTCGCCCCTCAGCATCAGTTCTCTCTCCGAAGAAGTTCTACCGAGGTTCGGAAAGGAGATGCTGGCCACGTATCTCACCCGTCATGTCATTGAGATGATTCTTCGGCTGTTAAGCCCAGACAACCTCATCGGCATCGATTTTGCCGATATCAAGGCGGTAATGGGCGGTGGCGGCATCATGCGTCTCGGTATCGGAGTAAGCACCACCAGCGATGCCGGCGATGCGGTTCGCAAAGTCGTTGAGAGTCTGGCGCGGCAGGGGGTGGATATTTCCCGCTGCCGCGCCCGACTGGGGTGTGTGTCGGGATCGACGAATCTGAGAGTGGATGACTTCAATACGGTCTGCAGATTGGTCCATGAATGCCTGGACAAACAAGCGTCGGGGATTGTAGGCATACTGACCGATGACTCGCTGGTGCGGACGGTGAAAATGACATTGATAGCAGCTTGCTAAAGCTGATTCAGGGGTCATCCGTCAAAGTAGCAACTCCTCGCCGTCCTGAAGGACAATGACGTTGTCGAACACAGCGCCATAGTCCGCGGCTCTTTCAGTATGGACCGGCACGAGACGCTTCGGCTTCAGCCCTGCGGCAAACCGCCGCAGATCATCACGGACCGCATGGCCGCTGGTATGTATCTCATAAAAGGAAACGTTGGGATATTGCCTGATCTTCCGATATTTCGGATCATCCAGATAACCCGACCACATTGAGTAAATCACGCCGCATTGTCGCAATTTCTTCAGCAGGTCGGAGAAATTGCTGATCTTCAAGAAATACCGATGTGGTTCCTTCAGAATATCGTCCATGCCGATGCTGGTCTCGGGGCGGAAAATATCCCGGACAGAGGCGCCAAAATGTCCTCTGTTCTGCGCAACTTTTTCGTAATGCGCCCTGGCGGTGAGCCCCTTGGTCAGCACCCTGATGTTTTTTGCCGTGCGTATGCCGGGAAGCGATGGGAAGCGGCTGGCAACGACGTCCAGAATACAGGCGGTATAGATATCGATAACGAAAATGCGGCCGGCTTGTTTGCAGGCCCAATAGGCATCACAGAGCCGGTCGATATGCTGACCTGAACAGATCAGAAAGCAGGCCATATCTTCGTGCCTGCGCAGCACCTCAAGCATTCCGTGCCCCACGGCTTCTTCATCCGCAAAAGCAGCATTATCCCGCCCCATCATCGTCCCTTCCATGAGAAGCAGATCAATGTCGCGAGGCGGATCATTCAGGAACCATTCGAAGGCCTGCCTGCGTCTGCCGTGGGCCCGGAAGTCGCCGCTGTAGTAGACTCGCTTCCCGTCGGCCTCGACGAGGAAGCCGAAGGCATCAACACATGAGTGATCCATCAGGTACGGCATGACCCGGAAACCTGGCCGCAACTCCACCCAGGTTCGATTGTGCAATGGACTGAAGGAATTGACGAGCGGGGGCTTGTCGAGAAAGATGCGCGTCGTCTCGATCATATCTCCCTGCACTCTTGCAACTGCAACTCGGAATAATCAGCAAGGCGCTCCACAATCTCCGGCGGGTCAGCATGCGCGTCAGCACTCTGGAAAAACTGCCGGATGTCCAGCAGCAACCGGACCTGGAATATGGAATCGAACTTCCCCTGCAACTCATCCAGCAGTTCGCCTATGATGACAGGGTCGGTATAGGCCGACATGATGGTAATCCCAGTCAAACCAGAGAGAGTTTCACATTGAAAAATCTGCCTGATCATCGCAAGTGGAGACAAACTTCCCTTCCTCAAACTACTTATCTGCCTAAATGCCATCTTTTACCTCCCTTCACTACTGTCCGGTTAATAGTCGAATAAATTCAGTTGCTTACCAATAGGTGGTGGCGAATCTTGTTTCAATGCATCGCTAACAATTTGAAAAATCGGCTTTTTCTCAAATATAGTCACTTCGATAATGTTCAAAAAAGCTTTTCATGGTGGGCATTGAGCCCCGTTTCAATGTCCCGCAAGCCTTGCCGGCCGGTAAGCTGAGCAAAGACCATGCAGAGGAACTGTGTCCAACAGGAAAACCG